>JBGTDR010000079.1:0-49730 GCA_041748215.1 Chthoniobacterales bacterium | reverse complement strand
CGGGCGCGCACCACGCCGGGCGGCACGACCTCGGAGGAGCCGCCCTGCACGGTGATCGTGACCTCGGCGGGCGTCGGCGGGATCATTGAAAAATACGGGTCCTGGCCGGACAGCCGAAGCACGTAGGTCCCCGGGGTGGAGAACGTCGCGGTGGTGCCAAGCGCCGCCGCGTTGGCGAAGTTCACGCTGCCCGGCCCGCTCACCACGCTCCAGGTCGTCGAAAGCGCATCCGCCGCCAATGGCACGCCATTAAACGTCGCGGTGCCGGCGAGCGTGGCGGCGGTGGCTGGCGGCAGGCCCTGATTCGATCCGGCGTTCAGCGTCGGAGCGTAACCCGTGGTGGCGAACATGGAATAGTTGGCCGACGCGCTCGCGGCGGCGGTGGTCGTCGGATTGCTGGGCCACGTGCCGCTGAACGTCATATTCGCCTCGCGCAACGTGCCGCCGGTCGTTTCGCGATGCACGCTCGCAGCGCCGTCGTTCGACCAGATCGCGATCCAATAGGTCGTGCCAGCGGTGAGCGACTGCGAACTCGTGAGGGGAAAACTTTGCCAGCCGCCGGCGGATCCGGTGACCGCGCTCGACGTCCGGAGCGGAGCGTTGGGCAATCCGCTCGTGGTGTTGTGCGAATAAATCGCCGTGCGGTAGCTCCCGCTGATCGCGCCAACACGAGCGAAGATGCGCGTGGCGGCGAGGTTTTTGCCCGCGGTGAATCGCGCGAAACGAATCCGGTTCGCGCCGATCACCTCGGGGCCGGCCCCGGTGGCCCGACTGCCGACGGCGTATCGCACGACGTAGTGCCCCGTCACCACGGGGCTGGCGGGGCGGTTCGACCCGATCAGGAACGCGAGCGCCTTGATCGTCGAAGCGGACGGGACCTGAATTGGATCTTTCGCCGACAGCGTGCCGGTGGTGGCGGTCGGGGCCGATCCGTCGGTGGTGTATCGCACGTAGGCGCCCGGCGTGCGGATGAGCAAAAAAACGCGGGTCGTGCCGTCCTCGTATCCCGGCGGCACGTAAAACGTCGGCGCGGGCAGGGCCGCAGGAGCGGCGAGGTTGAACGTGTAGACGGCCGTCGCCACGCGGCTCGTCGTGAGGCCGGATTTCCACGCGATCGCTTTGATCGTCGTCGCGGCGCTGATCGGGAACGGCGCGGAGTAGAGCGTGCCGTTGGTTGGCGTGCCGGCCCCGTTCACGGTGGGTTCGGTCCCATTGGAGGTGTAGACGAGGCTCGCGTCCGGCGTATCACTGGTGAGCGTCACGTTCTGCGCAGTCGTGAAATTTCCCGACGCGGGGGAAAAGATCGGCGAGAACGTATCGGTGAGTTGCCGCTGGTAGGCCCCCCGGGTGTTGGCTGCGCCCACGAGGCGGACGCGATCTGCGAGGTCGATGCCGCGGCGATAGGCGATGACTTGCGCGTCAGCGAGCCCCGGGCTGGTGGCCCGCAGGCGGAAGTTGTTGGTCACGGGGTCGAACGACGGCGCGAGAAACTGCGGCGCGGTCGAGATCGTGTTCGCGAACGTGGCGTTGCCGGGCAGGGCGTTGTTGTTGCCTTCACCGTGGAGAATGTTGTTTTGGACGACGATGCCTGAGCCGCTTTGTGTCGCGCTGATGAGTCCCTCGTTGAAGGCCGAATTCCCGGTCGGGTTGTTCGGCGCCACGACCACGTTGTTCATCACGCGCACGTCCGACGAATAACTGGCGGAAATCTGCGAGTAGTGGATGCGGGTCGAGGCGCTGTTCCGAAAGACGGTGTTGTGCACGATGTCGGTGCGGTCCGATCCGAGGGCCGAGATGCCGTTGCCGCCGTTGCCGTAAACAAGGTTGTTCTGCACGAGGCTGCGGCCGGTGTAGTTCACGTTGTTGTGGGTGTCGAGAATGATGCCGTTGCCGTCGGAGTACGCGACGATCTGCAGCCACGGCACCATCGTTTCGTTGCCGTAAACCTCGTTGTTCTGCACGAGGACGCGGTAGTCATTATTCGCCTCGGAGTTGTTGAGCTGGAGGGTGCTGATGCCGGACGAAGCATAGATCATCCACCAGGAGTTGTAGCGGGAGATGTTGTTCTCGATGCTGATGCGGTCGCCGCCGCAGATGCCGATGCCGGCCCCAGCGTTAAATTCGATCACGTTGTCCGCGATGCGAATGTGGCGGGACTTCACGGTGGAATTGCGGCAATCCACACCGATGCCGTTCGTGTTCGTGCGTCCGTCGACGAGGCCGATGAAAGGTTGGTAGGCCGTCGGCAACGTGCGATCGCCGTTCGCGTCCACGCTGGAATATCCGCGCACGGTGAGTCCGCGAATCTCGATGTAGGCGGCGACCTGGTTGCCGGTGTAGGGGTTGGCCGAGCTGCCCTGGGCCATGTTGATCACGTTCCAGTTGTCGTGGCGGAGCACGGGTTTCTGTCCGGGGTAATTTTTCAACACGATCCACGCGTCGGGCGCGGCGGGTTTCGTGATGTTGATGCCGCCGAGAAAAAAGTCGGCCGGCGTGTCGTTGCCCATCAGCACGATGATGTCGCCCGGCACGGCGAGGCCGTGGGCCTTGCCGATGGTGCGAAACGGCGTGGATTCCGTGAGCCCGTTGTTGTTGTCCGAGCCCGGGCTGGACGCCTTCACGTAATATTTCGGCGTGGAGTAGTTAACGTTGTCGATCCGCAACTCGTGGGCCACGGCCCTCCCCCACCCATCGCCGCCAACCGTGTCACCGATCTCGAAAAAGACGCGGACCTTCGGATCGGTCGCGGTGAACGTGCCCGCGCCGTCGGGGGTCATCGTCGAGAGATCGATCGCAAAGCGCTGGTAAAAATTGGCGGCGGCCGGATGGATAATTTTGCGGAGCCCGCCGGTGCGCGTCCCGCCGGCATTGTAGGACTCGATCCGCACGACGATGGGATTTGGCGACGACGCGGAAAGGGAAAAACTCAGCGTGATCAGGCCGCGGTTGGTCAGTGTGTTGGAGGCGAGCAGGTCAAGGACGCCGCTGTCCACACCTGCGGTCCACGTCCCGCTGCCCGCGTTGCTGCTGACGACCAGCCGAACGCCGTTGGAGCGCGTGTTGGTGCCGTAGGAATCAATGGTCCCCACGGCCGCCACGGTCGGGGTCGCGGTTACCGTACCACCGGCCGTCGTGGCGTAACCCGACATCGCTGGCCAGCTGGGACCAGAGTTAAATCCGTCCCGCCGAAGGATTGCGCCATGAGCCAGCATGCTCTCCCCGACGACAAAGATTAAGCACGCGACGATCCATCGCGGCGGCGTTTTTGATTTGGTCAATGATGACATGTTTGGGGAACCAGTGAAAAGCACCCGGATCAAAAACCAGAGAATCGCAAAATTTTGGGGGGAAATCGGAGGTCTTAAACCTCCGTTGCCCGGATGATAACGCGCCTAACCCCAAGCACAAACACCGGGCCAGCTTTATGAGTCAGTAAAACCCGGCAACGGCCTTACGGCGATGTCGTCTCGAGGCGGAAAAAAATCCGCTTTTCGTTCGCGGGCAGCGGGCTGGTCACCGTGACCCAGCCATCGATCGCCGGATCACCAATATTTACGAGCGGTGACGTGAAGTCGGCGTCCTCCGCGCTCGACCAAATCCGCTGCCAATTTGTCAGCCCCGTCGATTGCCAAACATTGAAGGTGACGTCGAGAGAAGTGGCGGCCCGGCGCCAGAAGCGAAATGCCTGGGGACCCGCCGAGGAGAAATCCACCGCGGTATCCCGGCCATCTCCCGTGAGCGGGACGCGGCCGAACGCATATTCCTCGAGGTTGCTCAGGCCATCGTCGTCAGGATCGAGATGACTCGCGGAAAGTGGGTTGGCAACGCCGCCGGCAAAGGTCGCGGTCACCCAATCGGCGTAGCTTTGAAACGGGAAGTTGCCGGTCGGTGCCGACGTGATTTCGATGAAACACAATTTATTGCGAAGGCTACCTGGACCATTTGTGAGCGATAGACGGCCGTCCGTAACCGTGATGCTGGCGGTGCCTTCGCGCCAATTCGGGGCGGGTGCGCCGGTAACGAGCGGCACGCCTTCGGCCAGCACGTTAAAATTGCTGTCGTTGAATGAGGGGTCACCGCACACGAGCCGGACGACGTAGGTGCCAGGCGGCAACGCAATTTCCCAGAGGTGGGTTTCGTAGGTCGGGTCGCCGAGCTGCATGTTCGTCAGTGTGTCGTAACGTTGATCGGGCGAGTTGCTGGCGTCGCGATCGCGGGTCGCGGAGGAGGCGTCGCCGTTGATCCAGCCGTAGGTCTCCCCGTTGCCGCGGTTGCCAAAAACCGCGCCCGTGTCCGCGAGATATCCCGCCGGCGTGGGTGACGCGGGAGATTGAAAATTGATCGCCCGCGTGACCACCTGTCCGTACGGCACGACGGTGACCGGCCCGGGTGCGGCCTGGGCGGGTGGACCGAACCATGCGAGGGAAACGAGGCTGGCCAGTCCACCAAAGCCGTTGGGCAGGGCCGCTCCGCTGACAAGCCGAAACTCGGGTGCGTCGGATGGTTTTATGTAGAGGTGGTAAACTCCCGCGATCGGATCAAATACGATGCGGATACCGTAGGTAATTCCGGCCTGGTAGGCGAATTCGCCGACGGATCCGTCAAGCGCCGTAACGCGGCCGTCCGCTCCAAATTCGACACCGGCCGCGAGGGATTCCGGGCCGTTCGTTCCGGGAACACCGACCCCGATCCGCCGCTCTTCATTCGCAGTGGCGGGGGTGAATGTGAAACTCACCTCGGCGCGCTCGCCGGTGACCGCCAGCGGTCGGTATTGCCACACCGATGCCGAAGGATCGGTGGAAAGTGTAATCGGCGAATGGGCCGCCAGTGCGATCGTGTTGCCCCCGATGGTGGCCGTTACCACCCGATCCGTCTCGATGGCGCTCGGCTGGCCATTTGAAAGCTGAATCAGGAAATTGCAGGCCTGATTGAAGGTGACGTCGAGCGTGCCGTCACCATCGAGATCGATGCCCGTGCCGCGCCCGCCGGCGGAGGTGCGACCGACATAAAGGTCGCCGGTCACGCGACCCAGAGCGGTGGTGAATCCCGTGGACGTGCGCGCGAAACTCGTCTGGACCGCGGCGGCGGATGGATCGGCGGCGGTGCGCGGATAGACGAACGTCGCCTGGGTCGAGGTGCCGCTGGTCACGCGCACCGGGCGTTGATCACCGAAAGCGGTGCGCAGCGTCGCCGCGCTGGTATCGATCACCGGGGCGGCATCGAGCGCGATAAACGCCTGCTGGTCGGGCTCGGGTCCGGCATTCACGACCGGAAACACGCGCAGCTCATCGAGGTTCACCCCACCGGAGCCACTGGACTCCAGCCGCACCGTGTTGGTCGCGCCCGCGGTGAGCGTTGCGGGCACAAAATGTTCATGCCAGTCGCCGGTGGTGCGTGTGCTCGGGAACGTAATCGTGCTGGCCTGACCGTTCACGCGCAGCGTCATCGTACGCGGCGGGGTCGCGGCCGTGGCGAGCGAATAGCGGAATCCCACCGTGGCCGCCCCGCCGTCGCCGCCATTCACGCTCGTCCATTCCGCCACACCGCCGGCGGTCGGAAACGTAACGTAGGCATTGCCGTTGGCTCCGACGCTGCCGGAGTTCACCACGCTCGCACCGCCGGTGAGCGTGGCTTGTTCCCCCGGGCGAACGGTGGCGCTGGTCGCGAGTTTCGGAAACGCCGTGGTCGCAATGCGCGGACCGACCGTCGTGTTCAGCGTGTATTTGCCGTCGTAGGTGACGATCGGCCAGATCATGCCAAACGCTTCGGATCCAGTCCGCGTCGTATCCACGAGCACGCCATCGGGGGTGATCGTGAGGCGCAGATCGAACGTCGGGCCCGTCTGCCCGCTGCGCGGCGCGATGCGGAAGGTGCCGCGCACGATCAACGGATGCGTGAATTCCGGCGTGAAGGTGCCAATGAATCGGCCGGGCAGCTGGGCAACCGATTTCCAGACGCCACCCTCGAAAAATGTCGGACTGAAACTGATCGCCTGCGAAAGGTCAGGCCGGCTGGATCCGTCGCCGGGGCCGAGCCGCGAATCCCAACCCGGACGGCTGAACCGCAGTATCCCGAGGGTGTGCCAGAGGTTGCCGCCGCTGAAATTATTGGGGTTCGAGAGCGTCGCGCCGATCGTGCAGAGCTGCACCTGCATGCCGCCCGCGTTCAAAAACGAGTGAGCAAACTGGTTGTCGAGGATCGTGGCGTAGCCGCCGATTTCGGCCGGCGTGGGGGCCTCTGGGATGACGGTCTGTCGATTAAAATACGACTCGGCCGCGTGGATGCCCACGTAGCCATTGTAATTTGTGAGCGCGCTCCACTCGGCATAGTGAACGCCGAGGCCGGGGTGGAAGTTGTTTTTGGTGACCGAAAACGTGCCGCGTTCCTGCTGGTATCGCCAGGCGCTGCGCATCGCGAGCATCGCGGCGCGACGAAACCGCCCGGCCAGACGCGTATCTCCCTTGCGCCACGCGCGTTCGGCCGCCCGGTCGAAGAGGTTGCCGTAAACGATGTCGTTCCAGACGTGATTGCCCGTGCGGGCGCTCGACGGGGCGTCACCGCTTCCTGCCATCATGAGCAGGCACGTGCGCGAGGTGAAATCAAGGATTGCTTCCATGTCGGCCCGACTCGCGCCGTCGTAACCGTTTTCGATCATATCGAGCAGGTTGCCGACGGCTCCAGCGTTGTAGGCAAAGTTCTGGCGCGTGCCCGGGTCGTCATCGTGCCACGTGTAGAGATACGGATTTTGCCCGAGCGAAAATCGGTCGCGCGTGAGGCGCGCTCGGAAATAACTCGTCCAGTTGTTCTCGATCCACGCGACGGCCTCCGTCTTGTTGATCAGCCCGTCCTGGGCGCGCAGCCAATCCCCCTTCGATGCGTAGGTGATCCAGTTGTGCGTGTAGAGCAGGCTCATGAATCCGGTGCGCGGCGCGCCGAGCCGGGTCTCCCACTTCTGGATGAGTGCGGGGGTCAATTCCGGGAACGTGCCCGCGGCCAACATCTGTTTGAAGAGCCGCAGCGCCTTCACCATCGGCGCGATAAAAAACTCGCCGTGGTCGTTGTTGGCCTTGCCATTGTCGGCCGTCGGACTGTCGAGCCCGGCGATGTCGGCCGTAGCGTGGTCCATGGCGCGAATCGCCGGCGTGATCAGTTGCGGGGAGCGCCCGTCGGAAAGCACGGTCGCCGCGATGAAGGCAAAAAATGGCGTCGCGTATTGCCACTCCGAACCCTTGTAAGGATCGGTGATCTGTCCGTTGCGAAACTCGGCCGGATTACCCGCGTCCCAATACTGGAACGTCGCCAACGTCGTCGCCATTGGCGTGATCTTGTCAAGAAGCTCGACCCGCGGCTGGTTCACCGGCTGCCATGGCCGCGCCGTGAGATTCCACGGCACGTCAGGCAACGTCGTGGGTTGGGACTGGGCCATCAACGAAACGCCGTGGCCATAAATCGCTGCGCCGACGGTGATCCAAAGAACGCGGGAGGAAAAAATCATGCGGGGGAAAGACGCGACTTGATGCCACGTCCCTCCAGAATCCAACCCGCCGCGCCCGAATTCAAAATCCGCGAGCGTTTTCTGGATCAGTCGCGGCGCCAATGGGCGAAACCCGGCGCACCAACCTGGAGACGTTCAGGCGGAAGGCGGAATCGCCACGAGGCGGGTGCCGCCGTGCCAGCGAACCTCGAGGTTCACAGGATGGCTCGATTTTGCATGGATCACGGGTTCATCGATTTCCCGTGCGCGGGCGGCCACCGCCAGGTCCAGCGTGGCAACGGGACCCAACGGATAATCGGTCACGCCATGCGCGTCGGTCAGACGGACATCCCAGACGAGGACATCGCGGGAAAAATCGGGTCGAAGTCCGAAAACATACTCGAGTAAAATCGCGATCGGCCCCACACCGCCCCAACCGAGAAAGTCGCGGTGGGCGGGCTCACCGGGCCGGGGTTGTTCCGGGGCGTAGTTTTCCCAATACGTGTTGGTCTGTTCGTAAACTGTCGTCACGAAGTCGAGATGGCGGCGCGCCAGCGTGTGGGCGAGTGCGTCCTCGCCCGTAGCCGTGAGGCCACGCAGGACCATGTAGTTGGTCGGTGGCCAAACGCTGCCGAGCCAGTACTCACCGAGCTCACCATTGTAATGAGGATCGTCGGCCGAGAGGGATGGAACCGGATGCGGGCCGCCGAATGTCGCCGGATCCATAAGGTGGGCGCACAAACGCGCCCGCCGCTCAGGCGGCACGATACCGGCGACGAGCGTCCAGAATCCGGCGATGGATTTCACTTCACTGAGAGTGCCGTCGCGCCGGCGGTCCACGTAGAAGCCAAGTTTCTCGTTCCACATGTGTTCATTGATGAACGCGGTGAGGCTTTCGACTTCCGGTGGAAGGTCGGCGACATCGGCGGTGCGCCCAAGCACGTCGGCCATGCGGATCAGGATCTTCGCTGCAAAAACGGCCTGGACGGTCGTGTCGATCCAGCTCATGTGATCGTGCTCATTGGTTACCCCGGCCCCGGCGGAAACGCGCGGCTGGTTGTCCATGCCGTTGGACCATCCGGTGCTCCAATACGTACCGTCGGGCCAGGTGCGATTTTTGCGGAACCAGCGGTAGTAGGCGAGCAAGGGGGGGAAAACGGAGGCCAGGCGAATCTGGTCGCCGAACTGCTGAAAAAATTCCCACTCGGACCACGGTAGCAAGTTTGGTCCGGTGCTGTTCGGGTCGCCCGGATGAAACCGGTCGGCACCGTCCCATTCCTTGATTTCGCGGCAGATAAACCCATCCGCGTGTTGTTTCGCGTAGAAATTGTCGAGCGTGCCCTGAAACGGAAAAGCACGTTCGCCGTAACGCGCGAACATGAGAATGAACACCGAGTCCCACATGAACAAACAGTCGTTGAACGCGGTATCTACGAAGGGAGACACAAAACCCGTTTCCAGCGGAACGCGACGGCAATTCCGAAAGGTCAGGTCCCAGGCGCGCCAATAGCCGTCAATGACGGTTTGGCTGCCCTCCCAGCGGGGTTTGGGAAGGTAGGGCATCGACTCCGGCAGGTGCCGGGTGAAGGCGCGGTCCGGCTCCCGGCCGATGAAGGAATTTTCGTCAACAAGCGGCTCCAACGGCACATTGTCGAAAAACGGAGTCGGCCTCTGCCACCGACGTGGGGCAAGCACGGGCAGTTCACGGGCAGCCCGGAGATGGTCTTTAATGGTCATGATCAGAAAAATTCGGGAAATTTGTAGGTACCGCGAGCGCCAACCTCCGGGCGGGGTTGTCGGCACCGTGGGACGCGTCGAAGGGCCTGGTCGGTTTGGTCGCGACCGTGGAAGCCGCCCGGCAGGCGGCGACCAGCAAGTGGAGGACCAACAAGGGGAGGAAACGGGACATGATCACGACCGTAAACAATCAGCGCCACCTGGGTATGGACCGGATCGGCAAAAATATGCATTATCCCGCAGTGTCTGCATCCCCTTCCCGCCCTTCCAAGCAGGAGGAGATGCTGCGAGCGTTTCGCATCCACTTGCGCGAATCCCCGGGTGCCTATCGGCGGAAATTTCGGCCCGTCAATGTTGGACGCTACTAAGTTCAGTCGACTGGATTCGGGCGGTTCGCAAACAAATCGGCAACGCGTCACGCAGCAGATGCGAACGGGAGGCAGACCCAGCACCACTGCGGCGCGCAGTGTACAATCTCACGAAATAATCAGACCCGAGTTGATTCGCAGATTCCGACCGATTTTTACTATTGTTTTTGATTTCCTACGTTCCACATCCGTTCAGATGTTTTCTGATTACGGTTCCTCGACGCGCAACCGCAGGAAACGTCCGGAATTGGGCGGAAGCACGGGGCCGTCGGTGATGGTGATTACCCGGGTCGGGAGACCGTTCGATCCGATCGGCCCATTGATGCCGGTGGCAGTGGCTCCATTGACGAGGATCCAGGTGGTTGTGTTCGGCTGCAAGGTCGCGATCGCACTCCAACCCGTCATATTGTTGGAAGCCTCGACGATGTAACGAATGGGCGCGGGATTGAGGCGCGTGAATCGGGCGGTCAATCGGCCCCCAGCCAGCCCGACCGTGATCGGATCGTCGTTGGGCGTGTTCGGAATGGTGTTCGTCGCGTATTCGAGCAGGTTGTCGATGCCGTCTTCATCGGGATCAGCCGATGCGCCCCAAACCGATTCTTCGAGCGTGGGTTGAACGAGAGTGGATGCCGGGAATTGCGTCGCTTGCCAGGTCGCAAAGTCGGAGAGCGGGGCGGGGTTCAGCGCGGTGATCTCGATGTTGTCCAACGAAAACGTGAGGTTATCCGTCTCGGCACTCTGCTGCGTCGCAAATCCCAGATGGCTCCCGAGAGTGTAGGCATTGGTTCGGAATCCGGCACCATTCACCCGCACGGTTGTTGTGCCGTCGGTTATCGTCACATCGGAGGTTCCGTGCGTGCGCCCCGCGGTGGTGCCCGCCGCGTCGGCCGCGTAAACATCGATCGTAAACGTGTAGGTGACGCCGGGTTCGCAGATGAGGCCGGTGGGGACCAGGGCGGACGTCGCATAGCCATCTGTCATGCCCGGTGTTCCGTTGAAGACGGTCCATTCCCGCGCACGGATCGAGCCGGAGGTTCCCCCGGCGACCCGCACGTAAAACGAGCTGTCGCCTGCCCCGCCGACAGTGGCGAACTGCCGATCGTAGATCGTAAAATTATCCGCGGCGTTGTCGAAAACGAGGGCCGTCGAATCGAGGCGGACGTCGAAGCTGAAACGCGTGAATGTATTGGTCGGTCGGGTCTCAGCGGCCCATTGCCGGGTCACTCCCTCGAGCGAGGTGGTTCCCCCGTTGCGCGCGACCCGAAGGTGGTTGCCCGAATCGACGCGCAGGGCTGGCGCTGCGCTCACCGTTGCGGTGACGGCTGAACTCTGGGTCCAGGGCCCGGCCCATCCGTCTCCGGACACTCCCGGGTACTGTTGTGCAGAGGCACTTCCGTTGCCGCTCGTGAATCGCGACCGCACCACCCCTGGCGGCGGGGTTTCACTTTCGCCGACGGTGAACGTCGCCTGACTCTCCGCACCGAGAGCGTAGCCGGGCGCGAGCGCGCGGGCGCGCACCGTGGATGTGGACGCGATGGGGATCGCCGCTCCACTCACCACGTGTGGACTGGCGGTCGTCGGTGCCGTGTTGTTTGTCGTGTAATAGATGATGGCTCCCGGCGTGGTGCTGGCGAGGGTTACCAACGTCGGTGGGGTGATGGTCCCCTGGGGAGGTGAAAACGAGACGGCCGCCGTGGGACCGGTGGGTGGGAATTCGTAGGCTCCCGCTTCGGGCGCTCCGCCAATGGGCCGATACGCGCCCTCCCGATCACGCCGCGCAATGCCCGGGTAGCTCGCGTTGCCTCTGTCGATAACCGAACTGCCCGCGAGCGGGCGGAAGTTTGGCCCGGCCGATTCAGTCAACGTCGGATTAACAAGCTGCGGCGCGGAGGCGGGTAAAACATTATTGATGGCGGTTCCGTCTCCGTTGCCGCGGATCCGATTACCGCCCGAGGTCGGGTAGGTCCGCGTGTCACCGTAGAACACGTTGAAATCGAGGGAAAAATCCGTGTCGATGCCGCCGAGGACAAATAGCCGGTCGCGGCGCTCTCCCCAAACGAGGTTGTTCCGGATTCTTACGTCCTGGCTGATCTTGATTGTGCCGGACCGCGGCCCGCCGGTGTGAATCTCGTTCCAACCTCCCTGAAGTTCGGGGGTCTGCACGTTGCGAAACAACGTGTTGTTGATGATATCGACTTTCACGGAATTGGTGATTGCGATGCCGGCTCCGCCGCTCCCGTAGATCACGTTGTTTGCCACGAGCGTGCGCCCGACGTAGCGCCCTACGCTGGTCTGCGAGACCTGTCCGAACGAATTGTTGTCAATGATGCAGCCGTTGCCATCGCTGAACCGGGGTGCCTCCCGCGATCCGATGATGCCGCAATACGAATAGGTGCGGTTGTAGGCCGCCGTATTCTCGATGATGAATGTTTTGATGCGGGTCGAGTTATCGAAGTTCCAACTGTGGAGAACGTTCAGCCCGCTGGTCCCGTAGCGCGTGAAATAGCAGGTGCCGGAGACAAAATTTCCCTCGTAGGTGAGGTAGTCGGCGTTGGTGGCGTTCAGTCCGCCGCCGGGCACGTTGATCACCCGGTTGTTCACGAATTTGAGGTGATGGCAGCCCTGCGCGTCGTTGCCGGACTCCTGAACGGATATTCCGTTCGTGTTGAACTCCGTGATGTATCCATCGAACGCTCGATCTTTCGCCTCGGCGACTTTGTCGAGAAAGGCTTGCCCGGTCGGTCGGTCGCCCCGGACTTCCAGACCCCGAATCTCGATGTAGCAGCTCGGTTTATCGATGCGGATGCCGTTCTGGTTGACCGTGCGAGCGTTGATCACCGGGCTGTGGCCGGGATAATTTCGCAGAACGATCCACGCATCGGGCGCCCCCGACTTGCCGTTGATGTAAACGACGTTTCCTCCCGAGGTGCGGTAAGTTCCGTCCATCACCATGATCACATGGCCCGGTTGGGCTCGGTCGATGGCTTCCTGGATGGTGGCAAACGCCGCGCCCTCGGAGCGACCGCTGTTGCCATCGTTACCGCCCGAGGCTCGAACGTAAAACTGGGGAGACACGTAACTCACGTTATCCACGTGCAGCGTGTGCGTGCCGCTGCGGGGCCAGCCAAGCTCGCTGCCGAAACGAAAGCTCAACCGGAGGCGCGCATTTGCGGGATTGAACGTCTCGACCGGGCCGGTCAACTCCGAGAGGTTGAACGAGTAGCGGTAATAGGAGTTGGCGACCTTGGGCGTGAACGTGGTGCGGAGCGTCTGGTTTGGCAGCGGGGTGACGCCGTCGGAGGCAAGATTTTCAACGATGAGCTCGATCGGCCAGTTACCGCTTGGCATCAGGTCGAAGCTGATGGTCAACGCCGCCCGCGACGTCGCGCTCGTCACGTTGTTGCCCGTCGGCAAAACCAGGGCGGGACTGGTGACCGCGCCGTTCCAGCTGGCCGGGTTCCCGGTTAGCACCGCCCGGAGTTCGAGAGCCTTGGTCGCCGCTCCGACGTAAATGTCGCCCGGAGTGGGATCGCTCGTGCCAAGGTTTTCGGACGCGGCGGTGATGCGTCGACTCAGCGTCACGCCCGATTGGTTGGGAGACAGGACGCTGGCCGCCCAGGGGTTCGCACCGTTGAAAGACTCTCGCACAAGGATGTCCGCCGAAGCGATCAAGGTGGGTAGCAGCAAGAGGCTTGGGAGCAGGAGAAATGGGGGGGGTTTCATCGTTGGGGGGATTGGGGGGATTTTGCGTCCGGGCGAGCTATTGGACCGCAGCCGGAGACGACGAGCTGTCCGGGTCCGACTGGAACGCTCCGCGGTCGGCCTTGCCCGGCGGCCGGGGCGTGCCGGCCAGATCAGTTTTCGGGACGAGTTCCGGACCGGCCGTGCCGATGGCAGGACTGCCCGGCAGGAGGCTGAAGTCAGCGGCCTGGCGATTGGTCGAGGGGAGTCGAAAGAGCGGGTCCGCCTGGATATCGTTTTCCCCGCGGGCACCGATGAGAGGGCTGCCGGAATAGACATTGTAGTCGTAAACAATGTTGCCTCCCGGTTTCCCGTTCACCTGGCGATATTTGTCCGCGACAACGATGTTATTGAGGAATCGGATGTTGGCCGCGTTGTGCGCGCCGAGGTCGTAAAGTTGCCAGAGCTGCTGGTTGCGCCAGAGCGTGTTATTTACGACGTCGATTTGGGCTTTGTGGGATTTGTAGATGTGGATGCCCGCCCCGCCGTTGTTGTAGACGAGATTGTTTTCGACCAACGCGCCTCCGGGGTAGTTACCGAGGGAATCAAGGATGAGGCCGTTGCCGTCCGTGTAGTGGTCCACGAAAAAACACCGAACGAGATTCTTGTTGTTCCAGATCCGGTTGTTGCGCGCGATAATGCGGTAACCCGGTTTCTCATCCACGCTCCGGCAGCTATTGATCGCGACCCCGGAGCTCCCGTATCGGCCGTACCACGCGTTGTCGTAGATCTCGCAATTCTCGATGAGCCCGTAGTCCGTGCCGAGCAGCGCGATGCCCGCGGTGCCAAATTTTCGGATGACCAGATTCCGAAGCACATGATGGTGGTAAATTGTGTCGCCGCGCCGGGTATCCACGCCGATGCCGCTGTTGTTGTAGAGCGAACTGGGTTCTTCGAAGGTGCGCGGACGCGATTTCCGCCGGGGCGCCGGAGCCGGGCCACTTTCCTTCAAACTCGGAGTGCTCGAGTAATCGGCGGCCATGTCCGCTGCGCCCTCCGCCTTCCACGCCGCCCGGGTGGCGGCGACATCGATTTCGGCATTTCGCTCGGCGTCGGCCTGACGCACATTGTCGTTGTTGCCGGTGAGGGTGAGTCCATCGATGACGATGTAAGAAGCCGTGAGGTGGATCGCGTAACCGCAGTTCTCGGCGATCAACTCGGGCCGGTCGTCCCCAAAATTCCGCCAGGTGATCCAGGCATCAGGCGTGCCCGATTTTGTGATCGCGAGCAGCGCGGCGCTGTGACCGGTCTGTTCCGGGGAATTTCGGTACGTGCCACCCATCACCCACACCGTGTCCCCGGGCATTGCGATGTCGTTGGCTTTTTGCAGTGTTTGCAGCGGCGCCGACTCGCTCGATCCGGGATTGGAATCATCGCCCTTCGGGGAGACGTAAATGTCGCGAGCCGAAAGCGAGGCGGAGATGGCAGTCGCCAGCAAAGCGGAACAAAGCCAGGAAAGAACTGCGGGATACTGGTGAGCAAGCGGGGAAGAAGGATTCATTGGGGTATGCATTTGCCGTGGTCGCGGCGAAAAACTGAACGTGATCGGTGGATTTCGGGGGAATTCGCCGGGGCAACAATTCTTCGCAAACACGGTTGGGGGGTGGATTTTGATCATTTGGTCCGGCTCGAAGGTCGCTGAACCTGATCGAAATTAGCCACAGAATGCTCGTTTCGTCTCGTATCGGCTTCCGCGACACTGGTATTCATTTAACATCCTCCCCCACCTGCATGCTCTCCACATCCTCTCCTCGATTCGAACCCGTGCCGCTCCGGCGGGACGGGGGTTTTGTGGTGCGATTATTTCGGAAACCGCGATTCGACTTCATCTGGCATTCCCACCCTGAGATCGAAGTCACCTTGATCCTGGAGGGCCGCGGGGTTCGCTACACCGGCAACCGGACCGAACCATTCTACGAAGGTGATCTTTGCCTCTTCGGCGCAAACTTTCCCCACGCTTACGGATCCCATCCCTCCTCGTTGTCGGCGCGGTGGATCGTGATTCAGTTTCTCCCTGAGACTTGGGGTCAGGAATTTTGGGAACTTGGGCCCGTGGCTCCGCTCGCGCGCATGCTTGGCACACCGGGCGGCTTTCATTTCGGCACGCTGCGCCCGGACGATCCGCTTTACCGTCGAATTGGCGAAGCAGCCGGACGCGAACGCCTTGGGCTCTTTTTGCATCTTCTCGAAGAGCTCAGCGATCGCGGTGGGGCTCGCGCTCTTGGTCCGGCGGCTCCCCTGCGGACGACGACTCCGGATACCCGGCTGGGCCACGTGATGGCGCGCCTCGAGTCGGGGGATCCCGAGGCCTTCAATCAACAGCTCACCGCCCGGGCCGTTGGCATGAGCCCCGCAGCTTTCAGCCGTTTTTTCCGCCGCGCCACCGGACGAACGTTTCAGCGATACTGCAACGAGGTGCGAGTTGCGCGGGTGTGCGTGGATCTTGCCGCGGGCGAACGCACCATCGCGGAGGCGGCCTACGCCGCAGATTTCCAGAATCTCGCAAATTTCGGCCGCCGTTTTCGCGAGATCACCGGCATGACGCCCCGCGAATACCGCCGCATGCTCACGGCCGACGACGTCGTGAGCGCGTGAGCGCAGCGCTCTCCCCGATTGCCCACCCGCGGCGCGAATTCGATTCGGGCCGGTGAATCCGGCGTGGGCAACGTTCTGCAGCGAACGCTTATCGCCTCAGCGCAGCGTAATCGTCTGCGCGGGTGTGCCGGCAGCGAACTTGACGCGGGTCGTTTCCGATTTGCCGTTGTGCGAAACGGTCACGTCGTAGTCGCCGAGAAACGCGCGGGTCTGGAACGCACCGTCCGAGTTCGTTCGGCCCGTGGCGTCGGTGCGCCACTCGTTGTTCACGAGGTCCACGTAAGTCTGGCCGTGTTTGCGGATGGTCCAGTCGCGGTTCCAAAGTGCGGCGGTGGGGAACCAGTGCTGCCCCTCCCAGAATCCCCATTGCACCACGCCGATGGTGGCGGGATTTGCAAAAACCGCCGTCATGAAGTCGCGCAGGTAACTCGCCTGGAAATCCTCGTCGGCCGTGCTCATGTCGAACTCGGTGATCGTGATCGGCAGGCCGAGCGTGGCGAACCGGTCGAGCCGCTCGATCACGAGCGGAATCGGCGCCGGGGTGCCGCCGATGTGCGCCTGCTCGCCGATGCCGTGGACCGGGGCACCCTTCTCCAACAGCGTCTTGACGGTGTTGAAAAAATGGTCCGGGCCCGCCTCGTCGAGGTGGAACATCGTGTAGTCGTTGTAAAATAGCTGCACGCCGGGCGCGCCGGCTTCCGCGGCCCGATACCACTTCACCAGTTCCTCCCAACCCAGCACGTCGAGCAGGTCGTGGTGCGCGTAAAGTTCGTTCGAGACGTCCCATTCCACGAACCGCCCCTTCATCAACCGGGTCTGCCGGGCGATGTTGTCGAAGACGGCCTTACGCAGCGCGGGTTTGTCATTTTTCATTTCTTCCATGAACCCGGGCATCTTGCCCCACGACGGCCAGATCATCACGTGGCCGCGGGCGGTGATGCCGCGTTCGTCGAGCCAGTCGAGCGCGCGCAGGGTCGATTCCGGGTTGTGTTTCGGATTGGCCCAGCGCGGCCACTTCATCTCGTTCTCGAAGACGATCTGGTTGTAATTCGCGGCGAGGATCTCGCGGTATCTCGCGAAGTCGGGGTTCGACTCGTCGAGGATGCTGCTCGAATTCACCGCGGTGCCGAGGTTGAACGCAAGTCGCGTCATGCGCACCGTGACGTCTGCATTGGCGATCGGCTGGCCATTGGGTCCGACGAAGCGGAGGGTGAGGTCGCCCTTGCGGAATTTTTCGATGCGTTCGGCGGCGGCCTGCCGCCACGGGGCGTCGGCCTCGGAGCCACCGTACTGCACGGTGCTGCGGGGGAGGTCGCTCGCTTTGACGCTCGATCCGTAGTTGAGGAACGTGATCGGGCTGATCTCGAACCGCTGGGCGTAATGATCGAAGTTCAGCACCAGCCGGACCTGGTCGGGGCTGGCGTCCGTTTCCATCGTAAAGGGGACGCTCGTCTGCGTCCATTCGCCGCCCACCGAGACGGCGCGCTCGAGGTGCGGCGGCCATTTGTATTTGCCGTTCACCAGACGATCGAACCGTAGGGTGAAGTACGTTGCGCCGCTCTCGCGTTTGCTCTCGAGGTTGCGTGCCCAGAACGAAATCCAGAGCACGTCGCCCTTTTTGACGCCCTCGGGCAACCGGGCGATCAGGGCCCGCTCGCCCCGCTGGCCCACGAGGTTCACCTCGAGGGCCTGGGTGAAATCACGCCCCTCCACCGGCACCACTCGGGTGACGGTCGCGGCGTCGCCGGGTCCCGAATACACAAAGGTATCGGGTGCGGGCGGCAGAAGGGGTTTGCCGGCGGGCTGGGCGATGACACTGGCGGCGAAAAGCAGGGCCGCGGCAAGGGTGACGGTGGATCGGAGGGGACGCATCATGGAAAAGAATTGTTTATGGCAGCGTAATGGTCGTGGCGGGCGAGTCGGCGGTGAGTTTGACGCGTGTCGTTTTGGATTTGTCGCCGCGGGCGACGGTCACCTCGTAATCGCCAAGGAATCCGCGAGTCTCGAACGCGCCGTCTGCGTTTGTGCGGCCGTCGGCGTTGGTCCACCACGTCTTCGTGACGAGCTCGGCGTAGACCTCGCCGTTCGGGCGCATGGTCCAGTCCGGGTTCCACATCGCGGCGACGGGAAACCAGTGAGCCGGTGCCCAGAATCCCCACTGCACAAACCCCGTCGTCGAGGGATGGCTGTAGATCGCCGTCATGAAGTCGCGGGTGTAGCGGGCCTTGAAGTCTTCGTCGTTGCTATTGACGTCGAACTCCGTGATCTGGATCGGCAGGCCGAGCTTGGCGAAATGATCGAGGCGCTCCAGCACCTTGGGGATGCCGGGCGGGGTGCCGCCGATGTGCGCCTGCTCCCCGATCGCATCGATGGGGGCGCCTTGATCGAGCAGGAACTTCACGTTGTCGTAAAACTTCTCGCTCGGGGAGTCCGGGCCCTCGCCGTGAAACATCGTGTAGTCGTTGAGAAACAACTCGGCGTCGGGCTCGCCGGCGCGGGCGGCCTGGAACCACGACGTCATCACGTCGCGACCGAGGATTCGCATGAGGTCATTGTGCGCGAAGGGTTCGTTGATGACGTCCCATTCCACGAACTCGCCCTTCATGATGCGGGTTTGTTCGGCGATGTGATCGAGCACGGCCTGGCGCAGCACCTCGGGTTTGCCCTCGTTCTCCCGCATGAACTTCGGCATGTGCTGAAAGGACGGCCAGACCATGACGTGGCCGCGAACGCCAAAGCCGCGCTCGCGCAACCACGCGTTGGCTTTCTTCATCCGCACGCCTTTTTCCGCGTCGGGCACTTCGCGCCAGCGGCCCCACTTCATCTCGTTGCCGTAAACGGCCTGGTTGAAATATTTCTCCAGCACCTCGCGGTATTTTTTCGAGTTGGCGTCGTCGTCGAGGATATAGCGGGATTGGATTTCGGTGCCCCAGTTGAACGCATTGCGTTTCATACGCACCTCCACCGTGGCGTCCGGCACGGGGCGGCCGTCGGCGTCGACCACCCGAAGGGCGAGTGTGCCCTTGCGGATTTTTTCGATGCGATCGAGCGCGGCCTGGCGCCAGGGCGCGTCCGGGTCGCCCCCATCATAGCGCACGAGGGTGCGCGGCAGAGACTCCATAGCGACGGAGGGGCCGTAGTTGAGGACCGTGATCGGGCTGATCTCGAACCGTTGGGCGTAATAATCGAAATCGAGCAGGATCCGGTAGTCGGCCGGGCCGGCGTCCTGCTCCATCGTGACGGGGACGCTCGTTTCGGTCCATTCCTTGCCGACGGACACCGCGAGCTCGAGGTATGGCGGCCACTTGTATTTGCCGTTGACCAGTCGGTCGAGCCGCAGGGTGAACGACGCCTCGCCGCTCTCGCGGGTGCTCGTGACGTTACGCGACCAGAACGAAATCCAAACCACGTCGCCCTTTTTCACGCCCTCCGGGATGCGGGCGATCAATCCCCGTTCGCCGTGCTGAACGCCGAGGTTGACCTCCAGTGCTTCCTTGAACGGCTGGCCTTCGACCGGCACGACCTTGAGGATGGACGGGGCGTCACTCGGTCCAAAATAAACGAGGGTGTCGGGCGTGGCCGGGAGGAGAGGTTTTCCCACGGGTTGGGCGGCGAGGTTCGCGGCGATAAGCAAAGGAATCGCGAGGGCGAGCGCGGAGCGGAGCGGAGGAGTCATGGGGCTTTCGAGGCGGAGGGTGGAAGAACGCGGGTGCCCCATTTCGAGGGTTCCGCGGTCATGGTGAGAGAAAGTTCGCCGCCATTGATCACGTCGGCATGACGCAGCCAGGCCTGATCCCACGGCTTGCCGTCGAGGGTGGCGGCCGAGACGTATTTGTTCTCCGGACTGGCGGCGGGCGCGGAGATGACAAACGTTTTGCCGTTGCCGAGGTGGAGCGTGGTTTTGGTGAACGACGGGCTGCCGATGTAATAATAGTCCTCGCCAGCGTTCGGGTAGAGGCCCATGAGCGCCCAGAGGAGCCAGGCGGAGGTGGTGCCGCTGTCGTCGTTGCCGGGCAGACCGTTTGGTTTGCTCGAAAAATATCGCAGCGCCTGACGGACAAATCGCTGGGTAAGGTCGGGGCGGCCAGCGTGGATGAACAGATACGTCTGGAGCATCCCGGGCTCGTTGTAGGCCTCGTAGTGCTCGTCGCAGGCGATGGTGAGTTTTTCCACAAACGGCTCGGGCCCGCCGTGCAGGTTAATGAGGCCCTGGGCGTCGTGCGGCACATACCAGCTCCACGTCCACGCGTGGCCCTCGTAATACTGCGGGCCAGTCTCAGTTTTGAGCGGGTCGAACGGCGCGTGCCACGTGCCGTCACTTTTTTTGCCGCGCATAAAGCCACCAGCCTCCGCGTCCCACAGGTTGTGATACCAGAGCTGGCGTTTTTCGAGGTCGGCGATGTCTTCTTTTGTGCCGAATTCCCGGGCGAGCGTCAGCACGTTGGCGTCGTTTTGCACGTATTCGAGGGTGCGGGAAACGCTTTGAATCGACTTGTATTCTGGCACGACGTCGCTCGGGAGGTAACCGTGCTTGCGGTAGTCATCGAGCCGGAAGCGGCCTTTGTTGGGGCGGCCCTTGGCGTCGGGATTGGCGTCCTCGAACGCATTTTTGCGGATCGCTTCGTAGGCCTGCTTCCAATCGACGCCCGGCAATTTTTTCACGTAGGCGTCGGCGATGATCGCGTCGGCATGGGAGCCATTCTGCACGTGTTCGTAGGTCCACGCGCTGTGGGCGTCGCCGGTCCAGCCGTCAACCTGATGGTAACGGATGATCGTATTGATGATGTCGGCGTTGATCTTGGGCTGGAGCAGGGTGAGCAGGGGATGAACGGTGCGAAACGTGTCCCACATGCAGAGGATGTTTTCGTAGTAGGTGCCGTCGCCGTAACGCTCCGGGGCTTCGCCGGTCCAGTCGTTCGGAGTCACGTGAATGCGGTAGAGCGCGGTGAAAAACTGGGTGCGCTGGTCGGCGGTGCCGCCTTCGACATCGATGGTATCGAGGATCTTGACCCATTCGGCCCGGGCGCGTTCGCGGGTGCCGTCGAAGTCCCACGCCGGGGCCTCGGATTCAAAATATCCGCTTGCCTGATCCAGGCTACGCCACGAGATCGCGACCTTCGAGTTGACGACCTGACCCGCGGTGGTCGGGAAGGTCAGGAACGCACCAATCTCGCTGCCGGCGCTCCGGTCCGAGCCCGCGGCGAGCTGGCCGGCGTCGTCCCACGTGCCGAAGGTCTCGAACGGCGCGTCGAACCGCGCGGCAAAAAAGACCTTCCACGTTCGGGAATTGCCGCGTGCCCCCTGGTAGACCATGAACCCCGAAATCTCGCGAGCTTCCGCGTCGATGGTCACCTCTCCGCCGATCGGCTTCGCCGTGCCCCAACTCGAACCGGTGCCGTAAAGCACGTGGCCGACGTCGAGCACGAGACGGGACTCGTCGTTCGCCGGGAAGGTGTGACGGTGGAGCGCGACGTGTTTTGTCGCGGTGAGTTCGACCTTCACGTCCCACGGGGCGATCGTGACGGTGTAATAACCCGGGCTGGCGGATTCGTCCGATTTGCCGGTGGCACTGAGGTTCGACGGATCTTTGAGTTCGCCGGTGAGGGGAAACAGCGAGATCTGCCCAAAGAGCGGGCCGCCCATGCCGGAAATGTGCTGCTGCGAAAAACCGGTAATTTTTTTATCGAATTTGTAACCGCCCGCGCCACTGCCCGGGCCGGTGTCCGGACTCACCTGGATGAACCCGAACGGCAGCGTTGCGCCGGGATAGACGTTGCCGCCGCCCATCGTGCCGATGAACGGATCGACGTAATCGATGTTGGGCCGGGTTTCGGCGGCGAATGCGGACAACGGCAGGGCGGCCAGCGCGACGAAGGATTGACGGAGGATTTTCATTGGAATCATTCGGAAGCAGTGCCGGACGGCCGTCTTAATTGGCGGCGGCGAGAGAAGGAGGCGGGGGGGACTCTTGGGCCCATTCGGTCGGTGTGTCGCTCATCGTGAACGCGAGTTCCACGGTCCCATCGAGTTCGGCGTGGCGGATCCACGACTGTTCCAGCGCCTTGCCGTTGAGTGTGACGCCCGCGACGTAGATGCCGGGACCGGTGCGAGTGATCGTAAGTGGACCCTGACCGGGCCGGGTGACAACGATGCGGTCGAAGGCCGGACCGTTGAGGTAATAGATATCCTGCCCGGCATTCGGGAAAAGTCCGATCTTCGACCAGATGTAATAGGATGACATCGCGCCGCTGTCATCATCTCCAGGGTAACCGCGGAGGGTGAATCGTTCGGTCGTGATGTCGTGCAGCGTGCGCGCGGCGAGATCCGGACGGCCGACGTGGTGAAACGTTTGCGGAATGAGAAACGACGGTTCGTTTCCGAGTTTGAGAAGGTCTTTGTCGAGGGCGTGTTCGAGGCGTTCAACGTAACGCTCAGGTCCGCCCATGAGCGTGACAAGTCGGTCGATCTGGTGGGGCGCAAAATACGAGTAGGTCCAGGAATTTGCCTCGTAAAAATAGTCTTTCCACGAGCCGGGGTCGACCGTGGTGTCGAAATCCACCCACGTCCCGTCCGCCTCGCGCGGCATGATGAATCCCTTGAAGCCGTCATTCTCAACGTCGGGGTTCCACAGGTTTTCCCACTGGCGTGACCTGGCCAGGTAGGTTTCCGCGTCCTCGGTTTTTCCAAGCGCGGCGGCAACCTGTGCGGCGGCGAAATCGTTGTAGGCGTATTCGAGGGTAAACGAATTGGACATGATGCCAGCCGGGATCCAGCCGGTCGTCCGGTAGGGCGCGGGCGAGCCGGGCCGGTCGAAATCCGCGCCCGTTCGGCGATGGTCGGCGTTGTGTTTCATCACACCGTAGGCCTGTTCCCAGTCGATGCCGGACACGCCCTTCGCGTGGGCGTCAGCGATGATCATGTCCACGCCGTTGCCGCCCTGTTCGTCGAATTTGTTCACTCCCGCGATGAACGTGTCGGGCACGGTGCCGTCCACGCGCTGCCGTTCGATGAAGGAATTCACCGTGTCACGAACGATGTCGGGCCGCAGGAACGTGAGCAGCGGGTAAAGCGTGCGCCAGGTGTCCCAGATCGCGTAGTGGTCGTCCCACATCGGCGTATCGATATCGAACCGCTCGAACTCACCCGTGCGATCACGCGGCATGATCATCGCATGGTAGAGCGCGGTGTAAAAAATCGTGCGCTGTTCGTCGGTACCGCCAGTGATCTCGATACTGGCAAGGGCGTTGTTCCATTCTTTGTCGGCGGCGGTCCGCACGGCGTCGTAATCGAAGCCGGGAATTTCAGCGTTCAACGATTCGCGGGCGTGCTCGATACTGCGGAACGAGACGCCGATTTTCATCGAAACGGGTTCATCCGCCTTCGTGTCAAACCGCGCGTAGGTGCCGAGGTGGTCCTCCGGCGTCGCGGTGGCAGCGAGTTTAAGCTCGCCGGGATTGGTTTTGGCACCAGTCCACGTGCCGAATTCCGCCGGGGCGCGGTCGAATTCCGCGTGGAAATACACCGTATACGGTCCGCCGAAACCTCCGGGATACCGCCCCATGCCGCTCACGCTGCGCCCGTCTTCGCTGATCTCGACTTCGGCGGGAATCGGCCGCCGCGTGTACTTGAACATGCCGGTCGATATGTCGCCCGGGATGTGCTGTGCCGCGTCGATCACGACGTGGGCCTGATCCGATTCCGGGAAGGCGAAACGGTAAATCGCCGAACGCGCGGCCGGGGTGACCTCGGCGCGGATGCCATAGCGATCCAGCGTGACCGCATACTGCGAAGCTTCCGCCTTCTCATCGGACTTGGGCGAATCGTGTTCCGTCGGCAGCGTAGTCAGACCAATCTGTGGCGAGACGAGAATGTTGCCGTATTGCCCCCACCCGGTGCCGCTCACGTGGAGCTGGCTGAAGCCGCGGATCGGTTCATTCGGGCTGTAGCCGTCGTGGCCGCCCTTGGGCGTGTCGGGGCTGGGGTGGATCGAACCGAAGGGAATGGCAGGCCCGATCACGGTACTGCCCGCCGCCAGCACACCAATGCGCGGATCGACCCACCGAGTGAGGTTGTCCGTGGATTCCTCGGCGGCCCGGCTGAATAGCGTCGGCACGAGCCAGATGAGGGCGCCGACGAGCAACGGGAATATCAAGGGAGGTCGTTTCATATTTTGCAGGGGGATGGTGTGATCCTTGCGGATTGCCACGGATGCGAAGGGCGAAGATTGCAGCAAACCTGCTGCGTCGACAAAAAGTTTTGTCGTTTTACGCGGCAGATGGAGCGCCCGCCTCTGTAACCGGAAAACCGGAAGGCCCGCGAAGGCCTTCCGGTTCTCTGTGAATTCGACTCTGCGCGGATCAATATTCGTACGCTCCGATGTCGAAGACGCCGGTGCGAGGACTGCCGAGGAAGTCGCCAACTGTCGTGGTCCAATATCCCTGATTGATCGCAGCCGTGCTGTTCACCGTGAGGTCGAACATGCTGTAGGCCGGGTTCTCCAGTCGGGGATCGGCCGTGATGTCGCTGGCCGTGAAGACGTCCCGCTCACCATTGTAGGCCCCGCCGCGATAGATGTTGTTGGCGAGGAAACAATTGGTCGAGCTCACGATTCGTTGCACTTTTTTCCCGGTGGTCGAGATGAAGATGTTGTTGTGCACGCGGGTGTTGTTGGAGCCGTATCCGACGATAAATTCCGAGCTGATCTCGGGTGACTGCGCGTTGCCGTAGGTCGTGTTGTGGTAAACTTCGACCCGCGAGCTGTCCGTCAGATTGATGCCGCGGCCGCCATTGCCGTAGCAAAGGTTGTTCTCGATCCGCACGATCCCGTTGTAACCGCTCAGATTGGTCTGATCGACGATGATCCCATTTCCGTCCGTGATCGCCGGTCCGCCATTGGCGTCTTTCCAGGGAATGTAGAGCCGGTTCCCCCAGGTGCGATTCCGGCGCACGGTCGTTTTCACGCCCGTATTGGAATCCACTCCTTTCAGGAGGTGCAAATTGATGCCGCTCGTCCCGTAGGAGGTGTAATAGCAGTTCTCGTGGACGTTGTTTTGTTCAATCGTCACGTAGTCGGCGTAACGCGCGTTGATGCCGGAGGCCGGGCAAAGCCAGACTTCGCTCCGTCGGACATTGACGTTTCGGATGGGGTTCGAGGACGTTCCCACCACCAGGATCCCGGTGCCTTCATAGGCAGTATTGAAGGTCCCGTTCGCAATGAGCGCGGCGGCAGCGGCCTGGGCACCGGCGAGCGTCAGGTTGGCGGAATTGCCGCGGACCCGCAGCCCGTCCACCGTGATGTAGCTCGCCCGCACCTGAACGCCGTAATATCCGGCGAACGTAATCAACGGCCGGTTTGCCGAATGATTGATGTACGTGATGGGATTTTGAGCGGTGCCACTCCGGCTGATGTTCAGCGTCTCATTGTACGTGCCCTCCATGATCCGGACGGTGTCCCCCGGATTGGTGCGGTCGTGCGCATATTGGAGATTCCGATAGGGCGTGCTGGGCGATTCACCGTATCCCGCGGCCGGGTTGTTGGTGCCCCACGGCGCAACGTGGAGGGTTTTTGCTGAAAGCATCGAAATGCTGAGCAGCGACATGACGGCCGGCAGCGCGACAAATCGGGTAAACCGATTCGCGCGGATGGGTGATGATTTTGTCGACGTCAACGTCAACACGGGGGGATGGGTTTTCATTGTTCTGGTGGTTTTTGGTTTGGTTGGCTGAGTGAAAAAATTGCGATCAGGTTACGCGATCGACGATCGGAAGACGGCCGGTGCGATGCGGTGACGCCGCCGGCACGGGGCGGGGCAGCCAGGGCATACTTCCATTGCGGAAGCCAAAATCGCGGAGGGAACGATTCACGGTGAAAAGCGGGGGAACGCTGCGGAACGTCTCGTTATTCGCAGGTGACTTGTCAAAAGCCCCGATCACTTTACGGGACATCGACCTCACAAAATGACACGGCGAAACTTCCGAGAGCGCCGGTGGCAAATGGGCCGGGAGCGCGTAAGATTCAGTCGTGATGTTTTGGATTCGAGTGACGGTCGTGTTGGCAGGGGTCTGGCTGCTGGCGGCTGGAATTGTCGCGGTTGTCCGCTCGGCCAAACCCACTCCGGAGACGATCGCAGCTTACGTCGCGGAACATCCGCTCGACGGATCTTCCGAATCCGAGCGGGCAAAAACCATCACGTCCGTGGCCGAGCGCCTCAATCGCCTCGACTTCGAGCAGCGGCGCGACTTGAGACGAAGCGCGGAAATGGACACGTTTTTCGAGTCGATGACAGATGCCGAGAGGTCGCAATTTCTCGATCTCACGCTGCCGGAGGGATTTCGCCAGATGATGCTGGCTCTCAATAAAATGACACCGGAGAACCGGAAAAAAATCGTGGACCGTGCGCTGGCCGACATTGCGGACGGTCCGCCCGGCGAGACCGAAAGCGCCGGGATTGATGAAGCCCAGCGCGAAAAGATCATCGGCCAGGGCATGTCAGCATTTTACGAGGAAGCGAGCGCGGACGTGAAATTGGATTTTGCCCCGGTGATCGAGCAAATCCAGCGGTCGTTGCAGCATTTGGAATGAGGAGCCGCGGGCATCGGCGGGCATTTTCGCTGCTGGAGTTGATCGTGATCGTGGCGGTGCTCGGCGTGCTCGCGGCGTTGGCGATTCCGGCGGTTCAGCGGTCCGGTGCGCAGGCGGACTCGGCAAAGTGCCTCGCGAATCTGCGGCAGATCGGCGTGGGGCTGGGGCTTTACCTGAACGACCACGCCATGATCATGCCGGACCTTCGCGCCGGCCGGGCGTCTGCCGACGAAGATTTGCCCGTGATCGACGTGTTGTTGGCGGAATACCTCGACGATCCGGCGGTTTTCACGTGCCCGGCGGATGACCGGTTCGCGAAAGAAACGGGCACGAGTTATTACTGGAACGTGGCGCTCAACGGGCAGCACGCCGCCAACCTGAATTTTCTGCAAATCTCCGACACTCCCGGCAGCATTCCCGTGCTGAGCGACAAGGAAGGCTGGCACCGCTTCCGTGACAACAAAGTGAATTTCCTCTACGCCGACGGCCACGCGGGCCGGGATCTGCGGCTCTTCACGGGACCGTGAAAGCTCGTCCGGACGTTTGATTGTTTATGCTGCGGATCGACGAAATCACCAAGGCCTTCGCGGGAAAAACCGCGTTGCATCCGCTGACTCTGGACGTCGAGGCGGGCGAAATCTTCGGATTGCTCGGGCACAACGGCGCGGGAAAAAGCACCACGTTTGGCATCCTGCTCGGACAGGTGCATCCCGACGCGGGCGAGGTGTGGATTCGTGGTGCGTCGGTGCAACGCAACCGCTCTCAAGCACTCGGTCGGGTGGGCGCAATATTCGAAACGCCGTCATTTTACGACTACCTGAGCGGCTGGCGGAATCTGGGAATCTTCACCGCCTACACTGGAAGAGTCGCACCCGCCCGGATGCGAGAAATCGTTGAACTGGTCGGCCTGACGGCGCGCATCCATGACCCGGTGCGCGTTTACAGCCACGGCATGAGGCAGCGGCTCGCGCTCGCCCAGGCACTCCTGCCTGATCCGGAATTTATCATCCTCGACGAACCGAGCGAGGGCCTCGATCCCGAGGGCATTCAGGAAATGCGCGAGTTGATCCTCCGATTGCGCGCCGAACATCGCCTCACCGTGCTGCTTTCGTCGCACCTGCTGCCCGAGGTCGAGCAACTTTGCGACCGCATCGCGATCCTGAATCAGGGCCGCCTCGTTTTCGCCGGAGCGTGGCGGGACGCGCTGCCGCCCGGCCGCCGGGTCCGGCTGGACATCGATGATTGGGAGCGCGCCGGACCGGTGATCGAACGCGCGCTCGGAACGCGGCGCGATTCGGTCGTGACCTTCCCGGACGGGACCGATCTGGCGGCGGTCGTTGCTGAGCTGGTGACCGCCGGCGTACGGTTGAGCGCAGTCGAGCCGGTGCGGGTCACGCTCGAGGATTTTTACCTGGAGCGGGTGAACCGATGAGCCTGTTTTTTCATCAGCTCGGCGGCGAGTTGTTCAAACTTTTTGCCCGCAAGCGGACCTACATCGGCTTTGGTGCCTTTGTCGCTGTCGAGCTGCTCCTGCTCGGTCTGCTGCGCATGGAGCGCGTCCAGCGATCCATCCGCCGGATCATTGAAGCAACCGGCTACGACGCCTCTGAATACCTCTCGGGCCTGACGCTCGCGTTCATGATTCTGCTCTGGTCGGTTTTTTTGCTCGGCTCGTTATACCTTGCCCTCGTCGCGGGCGATCTTGTTAGCAAGGAAGTCGAGGACGGCATGATGCGCATGATCCTCAGCCGCCCCGTGTCGCGCCTGCGGGTGCTCACGCTGAAGGCAGTCGCGGCGGCCATCTACACTTTCGCGCTCGTGGCATTCATCGGAGTGACGGCGCTGGCAGCCGGCATGCTCTACGGCGGCGCCGGGGGATTGTTTGTTTTCGCACCGATGGAGAAACTTTTTGCTCTCTACGAGTTCGGGCCCGGTCTGGTGCGGTACGCGGCGGCGCTGCCGTTGCTGGCGTTGAGTTTGCTGACCATCTCGGCGCTCGGATTTTTCTTTTCGTGTCTGAACATGAAACCCGCCGCCGCCACGATCCTCACGTTGTCGGTCTTTTTTATCGATACGATCGTAAAAAACATCCCGTACTTCGACGCGATCCGGGAAAATTTCCTCACGGCGCGGATGTCGGCTTGGGTCCGTGTATTCGACTACAACGTGCCCTGGGAGGCCATGGTGGAAAGTTACGCGTGGCTCATGGCCGTGAATGCCACGCTCCTGATCCTCGGCTGGCTCGCCTTCGAGCGGCGCGACTTCAAATCGTAACCAGCCGCACGTCCAGGTCAGGCTCGGGCAAGTCCGGCGGGAAGGGTTTCGGCGTCCTCCGCCGGAAGCGCGACCGGCACGAGCGGATGACGGAGCAGCTCGATCGTGCCGTCAAAATGTTCGACCAGGGCGGTGCAGCTCTCCACCCAATCGCCCGTGTTGAGATATTCCGTGCCGTCGATCTTGCGGATGGCGGCGGTGTGAATGTGTCCGCAGAGCACGGCGTCGACGTCGTATTCGCGGGCGTACCGCACGACCGATTCTTCGAACTGGCCAATAAAACTCACGACATTTTTGACCTCGGCTTTCACGTACGCGCTCAGCGACCAATGCCCGAGCCCGAACCGTTGGCGCACAAAATTTACCAGCCCGCTGAATTGCATCAGCAGTTGGTATCCAACGTCGCCAACGTGCGCGAGCCACCCGAGATTCTGCACCACCGTGTCGAGCTCGTGACCGTGCATCACCAAAATGCGGCGGCCGTCCGCCGTCGTGTGAATGGCATTTTTCTCCAAGGTTACGCTGGCGAAATTTCCGTAAAAGCTGCCCAGGAATTCGTCGTGATTGCCGATCACATAAATGATCTCGGTGCCTTTGCGGCCTTTGCGGAGCAGCTTTTGGATGACGTCGTTGTGTTCCTGCGGCCAATAAATCCCGCGACGCAGCGCCCAGATGTCGATCAGATCACCAACGAGGTAGAGCGTCTCGAATTCGTGGTCCTTGAGAAAGTCGAGCAGTGCGGCCGCTTTGCACCCGCGGGTGCCGAGGTGAACGTCGGAGATCCATCCGGTGCGATAATGAGCCATGCGACAGGTTTTTCGTGACTTGTTCACAATTTATTCACCGCCCACGGAACGGGAACCTCCGGGATGTGACGATTTCGCCACACGGCAATTTCTCGCGGGTTGAAATGTCGCCCGTGGAGCAGGATAAAGGGAGATGTTGTTGTGCGGGTGTTTGTTGCGAAGTGGGGCGTGGCCTTGCGTGGTGCGGAGAAATTTCGGTAACGAAGGGTTTTGCCATGTCTGAAGGCACCGCCCTCCATCTCGTCGACGAGCCGTTTTGGTTCTGCGTTCACGCGCGGCCGAAGCAGGAGAGCGTGACGGCGCGCATGCTGCGCAGCGAGATGCGGATCGAGGTCTTCAGTCCGTTCGTGCGATTCCAGCGAGCGCGGCGGACGGGCCCGGCGTGGGTGCGCGAGGCGTTGTTTCCTGGCTACTTGTTCGCAAAGTTTTCCTACCCGCAGCAGCACCGACAAATTCGGGCGACGAGCGGGGTGGCGACCATCGTGGGATTCGGCGGCGCTCCGGCCATCGTATCCCCCGAGATCATCCGGAGTCTGCGCGAGCACGTGTCCGACCAGGAGACCGTCGTGATCGATCCCGAGATCCGGCTGGGAGATGAAGTGAACGTGATCGAAGGGCCATTTCGCGGGCTGCGGGCCGTGGTGACGCGGGTGATGCCGGCACGGCAGCGGGTGGGTGTTTTGTTGGAAATGCTCGGCATGGAGCGTGAGGTCGAGGTTTCGACCGCGGCGATTCTGCCGGACGTGACGCATCCGATGATCGAGCGGCCGGACTGACGGCATTTGCGGCCGGGATCGTCGGCGCGAGGCAAGGGACGGCGGGGTTTTCCGGTTTACAATCCGGGCTTTCCACCGTTGATTCTTCCCTCCCACGCCGGGACACCGGCGACTTACGCATGATCAACTGGATTCTGAAGCTCATACTCGGTTCGAAGAACCAGCGGGAGCTGCGCGCCCTGCAGCCGAACGTCCGGCGCATCAACGAACTCGAGGAACAATACCAATCCCTGCCCGAAGAGGCCTTGCGCGAAAAAACCGCCGCGTGGAAAGCGGAACTCGCGACAATCAAGGATCCCGTTGCGCTCCAGAAACGCCTCGAAGAAATTTTGCCCGATGCTTTTGCGGTCGTGAAAAACGGAGCCCGGCGCCTGTGCGGGCAGCAATTTACCGTGTGCGACCAACCGGTGACCTGGAACATGGTCCACTTCGACGTCCAGCTCATTGGCGGCATGTTGCTGCACCGCAGTCGCATTGCCGAAATGGCCACCGGCGAAGGCAAAACGCTCGTCGCGACGCTCCCCGTCTATCTCAACGCCCTCACCGGGCTCGGTGCTCACGTCGTGACCGTGAACGACTACCTTGCCCTGCGTGACTCCGAGTGGATGGGCAAACTCTACGGCTTCCTGGGCCTCACGACCGGCTGCATCCAGGAGGATCAGGATCCCCGCGAACGGCGCGAGCAGTACGAGGCGGACATCACCTACGGCACAAATTCGCAGTTCGGCTTCGATTACCTCCGCGACAACGGCATGGCGACCAGCCGCGAGCAGCAGGTCCAGCGCGGGCACTATTTTGCCATCGTCGACGAAGTGGATTCCATCCTCATCGATGAAGCGCGCACGCCGCTCATCATCAGCGGCCCGGCGACCGTTTCGACGCACCAATACGATCGATTCAAACCGCTCGTCGATCAGCTCGTCAAACGCCAGACGATGCTTGGAGGCCGCCTCGTCAACGAAGCCAAGGAACTCCTCGAAAAAGGCAACAAAGAGGAAGCCGGCCGTGCGTTGCTCAAGGTCAAGCTGGGCCAGCCGCGCAACAAGGCGCTGATTCGCATGATGGAGGATCCCGAGATCCGGCGCGCCATCGACAAGGCGGAGTTGTACTTTTACCAGGACAACACGACCAAGGAGCAGCTCATCGCACTCAAGGAGGAGATGTTTTTCACCATCGATGAGCGGCAGCACGACGCCGACCTCACCGAAAAGGGCCGTGATTTCCTCAACCCGGATGATCCCGACGCGTTTGTCCTGCCAGACCTGCTCACGGAATTTGCCGACATCGATTCCAACCCCGAGCTGACGCCTGCGCAAAAGATCGAGGAAAAATCCAAACGCCAGGCCTTCTGCGATTCGCAATCCGAGCGCATCCACAACATCACCCAGCTCGTCAAGGCGTACTGCCTTTACGAAAAGGACGTCGAATACGTCGTCGAGGATAACAAAGTCATCATTGTCGACACGTTCACCGGCCGCAAAATGTCGGGACGCCGTTGGAGCGACGGCCTGCATCAGGCCGTGGAAGCCAAGGAAGGTGTCCAGATCGATCGCGAGACGCAGACGCTGGCGACGATCACGATTCAAAATTATTTCCGCCTTTACGAAAAACTCGCGGGTATGACCGGAACGGCGGAGACCGAGGCGGCGGAGTTCCACGACATTTACAATCTGGACGTCAGTACGATTCCGACGAACCGACCCATCGCACGGAAGGATCTGAACGATCGGATCTACAAAACGCGGCGGGAAAAATATCACGCCGTGATCGAGGAAATCCGGCAGTCGCACGCGAAACAGCAGCCCGTGCTCGTGGGAACCGCGAGCGTTGAGGCCAGCGAACTCGTGAGCCGTATGCTCAAGCGGGAAAAAATCCCGCACACGGTCCTGAACGCGAAATACCACATGCAGGAGGCCGAGATCGTCCAACGCGCCGGCCTGCCGGGAGCGGTCACGATTTCGACCAACATGGCCGGCCGCGGAACCGACATCAAACTCGGTCAGGGCGTGACGGACCTCGGCGGGCTTTATGTGATCGGCACAGAGCGCCACGAGTCGCGCCGCATCGACCGCCAGTTGCGCGGCCGCTGCGCGCGGCAGGGCGACCCCGGTCTGTCGCGATTTTACGTGAGTTTCGAAGACGATCTCATGCGCAACTTCGGCGCGAGCGAACGCATGACGAAGATCATGGAGACCTTCGGCATGAAGGAAGGCGAAGAGCTCGAGCATCCCTGGCTCAACCGAAGCGTCGAAACTGCGCAAAAACGCGTCGAGCAGCGGAATTACCAGATTCGCCGCCGCACCCTGCAATTCGACGATGTCATGAATCAGCAGCGCGAGGTCGTTTACGGCTATCGCAACGAGATCATGGACACGTCGGATCCGCGCTCGATGATTTACGAAGTCATCGATGAAGTGGTCCCCAAGCGGACCGCGGCATTTCTCGAGGCACCCGAAGGCGAGGATCCGGACATTCCCGGCCTGCTCAACTGGGTCAACACGACGTTCCCGCTGGGCCTCTCAGCCGAGCGATCCGATTTCGACAAACGCAGCGTCGAAGAGAACGGCGAATACCTCGTGAAAACGATCAAGGACGCCTACGAGCAAAAGTCCGCGATTGAGGCGCCGGGCGCTCTGCTCGGCCTCGAGCGTTACATCATGCTCAACGCCGTGGACCGCCTTTGGCAGGAGCACCTTTACGCCATGGATGGACTGCGCGAGGCGGTTTCGCTGCGCGCTTTCGGCCAGAAAGATCCGCTCGTCGAATACAAAAACGACGGTTACGCGATGTTCGTCGAGCTGATGGAAAACATCAAAAGCGAGATTCTCAACAACCTGTTTCGCAGCACGACGAATCTCCAGGCGTTCGAAAAACTCCTCGGAAGCCTGCCCCAGAGCTTGCAACACGCAATGCTCGGTGGGGACATCCCGGCCGGTTCATCCGCCACGCCCGTCGGCGAGGAACCCGAACCCGACGAGGACGCTCCGCCCATGCCCCGCATGGATCTCACGGTCAAACGCGAGTTGCCTCGCGTCGGCCGCAACGATCCGTGTCCGTGCGGCAGCGGGAAAAAATTCAAGACTTGCTGCGGCCGCGGCGCCTGACCGTCGGTCACGATTCAGCGATATTCGGCCCGCCGCACGGATTGACGCCACCTCTTCGCGCGGCGGAAAAATCGACGAATCGAGCCCGTGGACTTGCCAACGGGGTTCCGGCACGGAAGGTGTGCGCCATGAAAGTCACCTCGTACGGCCACTCGTGTTTTGCAGTCGAAGTCTCCGGGAAAACGCTCCTGTTCGATCCGTTCATCACACCGAATCCGCTGGCGAAATCGGTTGATGCCGCCGCGCTCGCACCGGACGTCATCCTCGTCACCCACGCGCATTTCGACCACGTGGCCGACGCGGTGGACATCGCGAAACGCACGGGCGCGCTGGTGATTTCCAACTACGAGATTTGCGAATGGTTCGGGCGGCAGGGCGTCACGAACGTGCACGCGATGAATCACGGCGGCGGATACGACTTCGATTTCGGGCGCGTGAAATACACGACGGCGATTCACACGAGCAGCTTCGCGGACGGCACTTACGGCGGTGCACCTGGAGGATTTGTGATCAAGTCGAAGGACGGCGTTTTTTATTATTCGGGCGACACCGCCCTCACGCTGGACATGAAGCTGATCGAGGAGGAATTCGCGCTGAATTTTGCCGTCCTGCCCATCGGAGACAATTTCACGATGGGAGCCGCCGACGCCGCGCGCGCGGCCGGATTCATTGGCTGCAGCGAGGTGCTTGGCGTCCACTACGATACGTTTCCGCCGATCGTCATCGACCCGGATGCGGCGAGGCAGACATTCAAAAGTGCGGGCTGCACGCTCCACCTGCTCGAAATCGGCGCGAGCCACGATTTTTAGATGTCCGGCCGGCTGGCAGGGGCCTAACGTCCTGACCAGCAGACCATGAAAATCGTCGAGCAACTCGCGCTATTCCTTCACAACGAGCCGGGTGCGCTGGCTGCGGTGTGTGACGCGCTGGCCCTGGCGAAAATCAACATCTACGCGCTGAGCGTGATCGATTCCGTGGACCACGCCGTGGTCCGCATGGTGGTAAGCGATCCCCGCAAGGCGCTGCACATTTTCGAAGCGCACGGCACGCTCGTCGTGGAAAACGATGTGCTCATGATTGAGAACGACAACAAACCCGGCAGCCTGTCGCGCATCGCAAGAACTCTCGCAAGCAAGAAGATCAACATCGAATACGCGTACCTCGCTTCGCAGCCGGCGGCGAAACGCGGATTGCTCATCCTCCGCGTGAGCGACGCAAAAAAGGCTCTGCGCGCCCTGAAAGCGGCTGGCGAGTGACGCAAATGCGAATTCCCTGGCACCGCGGTTGACATGCGGTGGCGCGACGGGGATTTTCGGTCATGGCCAGCGTCTCCGTTTCGATCCTTCACGAAGGAGAATATTCCCCCGATGGCGTGCGGCTGGCATCCGAGCAGGTTCGGCGCGCACTGCCGGGACCGGCCACACTTGCGTTCGTTTTCGTGACGCCGGATTACCTCGCGCACCTCGAGGATTTCGTCGAAAGCGTGCGCGTCGATGGTCACATTTCGGAAGTCATCGGATGCACGGCCAGCGGTTTGATCTTTGATGATCAGGAACGGGAGTCGGGCAGTGGATTTTCCCTGCTGGCGATCCACTCACCGGGCACGACGGCGGCGATTTATGATTTGAGCCGTGACGTTTTTGCGGGGGCGAACGATCCGGCGGTCTGGCGCTCCCGGATGCCCGCGATGGACAGCTGGATTGTCCTTGCAAATCCGTTCGGCTTTGCGGTCGACGAATGGCTCGGGGGCTGGAACCGGGCGTTTCCGGGGATCACGACCGTGGGCGGCCTCGCGAGCGGTGGCGGCGACGAATCGAGCGTCGGGGTTTTCCACAATGCCCATCTGATCGAAGGTGCGATCGCGATCGGCCTGCGGGGGACGTTGCAACTCGTGCCGGCAGTGAGCCAGGGTTGTCGGCCCATCGGCGATGCCCTTCCAGTCACCCGGGCCGAGGATAACGTGATTTTTTCGCTGGGATCGCGGCCGGCGTACCAGGCGCTCGAATCAGCCTTCCAGTCCTTGTCCGACCTCGAAAAATCCAAAGCTCAAGGCAACCTGTTCGCCGGTCTGGCGAACAACGAATACGTCGAAGAATTCCAGCCCGGCGATTTCCTGATTCGTAACATCATCGGGGCCGATCCGAATTCCGGGGCCGTCGTGATTGCGGGAAGTGCGCGCATTGGCCAAACGCTGCAGTACCAGTTGCGGGACAGGGCGGCGGCGGATGCGGATTTGCGCCACATTCTGGAGTCGTTGCCGACGTTCAAGCGGCCGCCGGTCGCCTCGCTGTTGTTCTGCTGCACGGGGCGGGGTGCGGGGCTTTTCGGTGAAGCGGGCCACGATGCGGCCCTCGTGCGCTCCGTGCTCGGACCGCACAGCGCGGCGGGATTTTTTTGCAATGGGGAAATTGGACCGATTGGCGGACGAACCTGTGTTCACGGTTACACAGTGTCGGGCGCGATTTTTGTGGATGGGCTCCTGCCCAATCCCGAATGAGCGGTTTACCGGGCGCGACAAATTAATGTCGCTCCCGGAGTGAAACCGTGGCACTTTGCCGCGGCTCGGGGGAGTCTGGTGCAGTTGACGCCGGCTTTTCGTCGGGCGATTATCTGCATCGAGCCCACACTGCAACATGGCTACCAAACGTTCCAAATTGATTCCGATTCTCGTCGCGGCAGCAGTCGTCGTGGCAGGGGGTGCTGCGTGGTACTACACCATCGGAAGCGATTTATTGAAGCCGGACGAAGATGTGCCGGCTAATCTGGTCGCTCAAGCTGCGCGCCGGGACATCTCCACGACCCTCCTGCTCTCCGGAGAGGTCATTCCAGCCTTTCTCGTCGAGGTCAAACCCGAGGTCGGTGGCAAAATCAAACAGATCCACGTCGAAACCGGCCAGCAGGTGAAACGGGGGGAACTTCTCGTCACCATCGACGACACCGATTTGCTCACCGAGAAAGCCGCCGCCCAGACGGAAATCGAAGGCGCGCAGATTTCCGTTGAAAAGGATAAGGGAAATTTCGAGCGAGCTCGCGCATTGTTCGACGAAAAATTGATCAGCAAAGAGGTTTTCGCAAATCTCGAGGCGGACCTCAGAATCTCCGAAAATTCCTACGAAAAAGCCGAAAGCCGCCTCCAAACGGTCGAAGATCGACTGGCCAAAACCCGCATCATCGCTCCTGCGGACGGCACCGTGCTTGATATCCCGGTGAACGAAGGACAGGTCGTCAGCGCTGCGGCGAGCGTGAATTCAGGTTCGATCCTGATGCAATTTGCGGATCTTTCCCGGCTCCTGATCGACACGCACGTGAACCAGATGGACATCTCGAAGGTCGAGTCGGCCAAGCAGGTTTTGGTCAACATGCAGGGTGAAAATTCCGAGCCGGTCGTGGCGAACGTGGAATTTGTCGCACCGCTGGCGACCGTCAAAAATAACATCAAGGGCTTTCAGGTGCAGGCGCTCATTCAGGATAACAACGGCCGCCTCAAACCCGGGATGTCCGTGAGCATGACTCTGCCCGTGGGTGAAGTGCAAGGCGCGGTCAGTGTGCCGGTCGCTGCGGTTTTCCACGAAAACGACGAGCACGTCGTTTACGTCCGAACGGGCAACGGCAAAGTCCCGGACCGCCGGAAGGTCCAAGTTGGCCTTTCCAATCTTTCCTTCGCCGAAATCAAGTCCGGGCTTCAGGAGGGTGAGGAGATTCTTCTCTTCGATCCGAAGTTGATGGACAACCGTTCGTGACGTGGCGCTGGTTCTCCTCGAAGACGTCGCGAAGTGCTACACCCTCGGGGGGCAGGAAATCCGTGCTCTGAACGGTGTCAGTCTGCGGATCGACGCCGGGGAATTTGTCGCCATCATTGGCCCCAGCGGCAGTGGAAAATCGACTCTCATGCACCTGCTCGGGTGCCTGGACACCCCCTCGGAAGGTCGCATGGAGATTTGCGGCCACGATCTCGCGCGGGCGACGGGCGACCAGCTCGCCGACATTCGAAACCGCGAGATTGGCTTCGTCTTTCAATCGTTCAATTTGCTGCCGCGCCTGAACGTGGTGGAGAACGTGGAGGTCCCGATGGTTTACACGGGTGCGTCCGCCCGGGCTCGCCGCGAGCGGGCAGAAGAACTCGTCAAAAAGGTCGGCCTTGGCGAGCGCATGAAAAATCGCCCGACGCAGCTTAGCGGCGGGCAGTGCCAGCGCGTCGCGATTGCCCGCGCCCTCGTGAACGATCCCAAAATTGTTTTTGGCGACGAGCCGACCGGCAATCTCGACAGCACGACCGGCAAAATGATTCTCGGCATGTTTCGTGAACTGCACGAGGCCGGACGCACGGTCGTGCTCGTCACGCACGATCCCAATGTTGCGGCCGTCACGGACCGGGTGATCGAACTGCGCGACGGCAAGGTTCTCCGCGAGTACAACCCCCGCACCGAATGAATCTCCTGATCAGTTTCGAAACGGGATTCCGCGAAATTTTTTCGCACAAGTTCCGCAGCTTCCTCTCGATGAGCGGCATCCTATTGGGGGTTAGCAGTCTGGTGGCGACGCTGGCACTGACCGCGGGTATTGAGCGCGGCACCCGCCAGTTCATGGAACAAATGGGCGGTATCGAGATGGTCAAGATCGTCGATAAAGACATCTCCGACGACCAGCTCGATTTCTGGAATCTCTCACCCGGGCGCACACTGCAGGATGCCCGCGCAATCCGCGAATCCGCCCCCCTCATTTCCTACGTGGCACCTGAATTGGACGAGGGCATGCCGGTTGCGTCAGCCGGCGAGACCATGCGAACGCGCGTCCGAGGCGTCTGGCCGGAATACGTCGCGGCGACCGACAGCAAGGTCGAACACGGACGATCAATCGCTTTTCTCGACGTCGAGCGCGCAACCCGGTCGGCGACGATCGGTGCCACCGTGGCGGCGCGTCTCTGGCCTGCACTGCCCGCTTCGGAAGTCGTCGGCAAAACCATCTTCATTCGCCAGGTCCCGTTCGAGGTCGTGGGTGTCTTTCAGATGAATGAACGGGACAGCGACCGCAAACGGCGGGAAAAAGCGGCGGAAAGTGCCCGCCCGAATACCCGACAGCGGACCTACGATCCCTTTCGCTGGAAAAACGAAGCGGTGATCATTCCACTCTCCACGATGTTTTACGAATTCATGTCCGGACTCTACCCGGAGGACTCCATGGACACCGTGCGCATGCGCGATTTCACCATCCGGGTTACGGACATCGAAAATTTCCGGCCAGCTCTCGAGCAAGTGAAGGCGGCCTTGATGGTCACGCACCGGGGCGTGGATGATTTCGAATTCGAGACGCGCGAGGAGTGGTTCGACAACATGAATGCGAGCGTACGGGCAACGCGCACCAGTGGTGGTTTGATCGCGGCCATCAGCCTGGTGGTCGGCGGTATCGGTATCGCCAATATCATGCTCGCCAGCATCACGGAGCGCGTGCGCGAAATCGGCATTCGCCTCGCGGTGGGGGCGCGCTCGAGAGACATTTTTCTCCAGATCATCATCGAAAGCGTCACGATTGCCGTGCTCGGCGGGCTCCTGGGTGTCCTGGCGGGAATTGGACTGATCACATTACTGGGCATCATTGCTCCAAGTGACAACACGCCGTACGTCACGGTGAGCAGCATGATTCTGAGCGTGGGATTCGCAGCCCTGGCGGGGATTCTCTCGGGCATTTACCCTGCCATTCAGGCTTCCCGCCTCGATCCGATTCAGGCCCTGCGCTACGAATAACCGTTAGTCTTGCAAGGTCGCCGTGTGCCTCCGGCTCTCAGCCGGCGGCGGATTTGCTGACCGCGACCGACGGTCCCGTGGCGATTACCGATTCTTCTTCAGGAACACGGCGGCTGGTCAACCATTCGAGCACCAGCGTCAGTAAAGCAGGCAGAAACGTGAGCGCGATCAGCGTGGAAAAGAGCAGGCCGAATAACACGATCGCCCCGACGCCGCGGTAGAGCTCTGTGCCGGCGCCTGGAATGAATACCAGCGGAGCCAACCCGCAGATCGTCGTAATTGTTGTCATCATGATCGGGCGCAGCCGGGCATCGACCGCCTCCCGCACCGAATCCGCGGCACTGAGGTGCCCTTCGCGATAATTGTGCAAGGCCAGATCGACGATGAGGATGGGATTATTGACGACCGTCCCGAGGAGAATCAGAAATCCGAGCATCGTGATCATGTCGAGCGGCTGATTGATTGCGGTCAGCCCAACGAGAGGCAACCACCCGCCGACCAGGTTCATTAGCCAAAGTCCAAGAATACCCCCGGCGATTCCCAACGGCACGGTTGCCATGATGATCCACGGATATCCCCAATGCCGGTAAATCACGACCAGCAGAAGGTAACAAAGCGCAATGGATACGATAAAATTTCCACCCAGCGCTTCGCGCGTCGCCATCAATTGATCGCTCGCACCGGAAAGATCCACCGAGACCCCCGCCGGAATCGATCCGTCCGCCCGCATCTGGTTGACCACCTTTTCCTGCACCACACCAACGGCAGTCTCCAGAGGCACCGAGCGGGGGGGAATGACGTTGAGCGTCACCGTGCGCCGGCCATTGACCCGTCGGATGGCGTCGGTGTCCACGGTCTCCACCAACTCGGCGACCGCGCGCACGGGCACAACAGCGCCATTCGGGCTGGCCACCGGGAGATCGGCGAGGCGCGCAAGCTCCTGTCCCGTGCGGGCGGTGCTGTAGAGAAAGATGTCGATTTTGTCGTCAGAGAGAAAAAACTCGTCCACGTAAGCGCCGTCACTGAGCGCTGCGACGGCATAGCCAAATTCTTCGGTCGAAAATCCCAGCTCGGCGGCGCGCTCCCAACGCGGGCGAATTTCCACGAGCGGTTGTCCGAGGACGAGAGAAGAGGGCTCCGAGTTGATCTGTGGACCATCGAAGGCATCGCGAGCGAGTCGGTAGGCCGTCAGCGCAGTTTCGTAAATTGGCGCCAATTCCGGCCCGCTGATATCCAGATTCACGCTGCGCGTGCCGCCATCGTTGCTCGATATGATCGATCCTCGTGACGAAAACACCCGCATACCTGGATATTTCTGGAAGCGCTCGGTGATCACTTCCATCAGTGGGTTGATGTGCCGGGGATCCTTGGTCTCTGCGATCACCCGCAGTGATTGCGGTTGAACACGCAGATTGAATGTCATCAGCGCGGGAACGTCCGTTTCTCCGCTCGCGAATTCACCGGGCTCGTCGTCGAGGAATGGCAGGAAGTCGGCGTGGATCTCCGCCGCAATTTTGTCCATCTCGGCGAGGCTGTATCCGGGTGGTGCGATCAAGGACGAAAACGTTTTCGCTTCCTCACCCTCCGGAAGATATTCCGCGGGCGGCATCACTGCCGCCGCCGCCAGCAAAGTTGCGGCCGCGATCCCAACGACGCACCCGATGCGACGCGGCCGGGTTGCCACAATCCAGGCAACAAACCCGAGCACCTGGGGTTTGAACGGTGCCCACGCTTCGCGGCTGTGATCGCTCTTGCCGAATTTCAGGCGGGCGCAGGCTGCGGGCACGACGGTGACCGCCACGAGAAGCGACATCAGGATTGCCGCCGAGATCGCGATGGCGATGTCCGAATAAAGCTGCCCGGCCTCCTGCTGAACGAACAACACGGGCGCAAAAACAAAAATCGTCGTGAGTGTTGATGCCAGCACGGCTGGCCAGACGGCATGGACACCCGCCAGCGCCGCGTCGAATGCCCTCAGGCCCTTCTGCCGCTCGCGCTCGATATTTTCGAGCACAACGATGGTGTTATCCAGCGTCATCCCGATCGCGAACGCAACGCCCGCCAGCGAAATCACGTTAATCGTTCGACCCGCCACGAGCAGACCGATGAATGCCGCCACCGTGCAAATCGGGATGCCGCACATGCCGACGAGCGTCGCGGGCATCGATCGGAGAAAAAGAAACATCACCGCCGTGGCGAGCACCGCGCCAATCGCCAGATTCTGCCAGACATTGGCCACCGACGCTTCGACGTAGCGCACGTCGTCCGTGACGAGCTCGATGCCCAACCCGGCGGGCTCAAGAACCTCCTCCCGCAACCGATCCACCACGGGCAGGACCGCCTCCTTGATGGCGATGACGTTCGACCCCGTTTCCCGTCGGACGGCCAGCGTCAGCGAAGGTTCACCCGCGGAAAATGATCGTCCGCGAATTTCGAAATGACCGAGTTCGATTTCCGCTACGTCGCGCAGCCGCACAATGGCGTCGCCGTCACGTCGCAGAATGAGGTCGCTGAATTCTCCGATCGTGTCGAACCGCCCGACCGTGCGCAGCAGATAACGCCGTTTTCCACTGTCGAGATCACCGCCCGAGATGTCGCGATTCCGCGACCGGACGGCATCGCGCAGTTCCGTGAGAGTGACCCCTCGCTGGGCCAGCCGCGCAGGATCGACCAGGATTTGAATCTGGCGTTCGGCCCCGCCGCGAAGTTCCACCTGCGAAACACCGGGCACTCGCTCCATCCGCGTGCGCACTTCGTCGTCCACGAAGTCACGCATCATGTTCATGTCGAGCTTGAGCGGGTTGCCGTCCACCGGCATCACCGCGAAATAAAGAAATGCGTTTTCCGAGAAAGAATTCGTGAACAGAACGGGCTCATCAACGTTCTCCGGGTAAGCCGGCACCTGACTCAGCGCATTGTTCACGCGGATCAGCGCTTCATTGATGTCGGTGCCGAAGGGAAACTCGAGCTCAACGACCGCCTCGCCCGTCGACGCCTGGGAAATCATGCGCTGGAGGCTCGGCAGGTTGCGCAAATATTCCTCCTGCTCGATGACAATCTCCTTTTCGACGTCCTGGGGAGTCGCGCCAGGCCAGCGTGTTTGGATAGTGATCGTGCGCACCTCCAGATCGGGGATCATTTGGACCGGCACGCGCATCGCGGCGAGGATGCCGAAGAGCAGAACGATAAAAACGCCGACGGTCAGCAGCGTCCCGCGCCGCACGAAAAAATCGATCATCCTTCCGCTCCCTCCGCGGGAATGACTTTAACGGCCTGGCCGTCTCGCAGCACTTCGTTTCCGCGAACAATCACCTGTTCGCCCTCCGCGAGCCCGGATTTGATTTCCACCGTCGGTGCCATCCGGTCACCCGTCTCGACGCGCCGGGCAACTGCAACTCCATCCGCCACCGCCCACACCGTCACCGATCCGTCCGGCGAGCGCACGAGCGCATCTCGCGGCACCGTGAGCACGTCTCCATCGCTGGCGATCCGAAAGATCGCACGGCCGGAGACCCCAGGAACCATCAGCTCCGATGGGGCCTCGACCGCGAGCCGCACCAGAAATGTGCGGGTGACCGGATCTTTCACCGGCACTTTCACGGTAACGGTCGCGGGCAACTCCGCGTCTGGCCGCGAATCGAGGCGAACGGTCACCGGCGTCTCCGGAGTGAGGGCCGGAAATAATTCCTGCGGCGCTTGCACGTCGAAGCGAACGGCATCGACTTCGACGAGTTCGAGCACCGGCACCCCGGTCTCGACCCACTCGCCAACCTCCGTCATCTTTTCGCCAATGACTCCGCTGAAAGGCGCGATCAATTCGTGTCGGGCGACGATTTCCGCCTGCTCGCGCCGGTCGACCTCAAGTTGTTTCAAGGTCGCGTCCTGTACCTGCAATGCAGCGGCCCGCGCTTCAGCTTCCGTGCGGGGAATTCCGCCCGTTTTGGCCAGGGAAGATCCTTCGTCGAAAAGCCGCCGCGTTTCGACGAGTTGAACTTTCGCTTCGTTGACCGCCTCCGTGGCGCGTTCGAGGGCAAGTTCGGCGAGAGCCGCGTCGAGTTCGAGGATGACGTCGCCCTGCTCCACCCGACTGCCCGCTTCGACCGCCACCGATTTTACCAGGCCAGCGGTGCGAGCCGAAAGGGACGCTTGGCGCTCGGCCGTCACCGTTCCGGTCAGCTCGACGACATCGGCCACATTCCCCTTGCCGACGACGGCGGTCACCACGGGCGACGCGTCCTCCGCACACTGCGCGGTCGCGATCCCCGCCACGAAAACCCATGTCAATGCCCGTAGTTTAGTCACGAGCTCGAACCTACGGGTGCGTATCGCCCGACGCAACCGCCCAGCCGGATCAACCGCGCATCGCGGTCACTCGAGCACGATGGAGCTGCGCTCGATCGTCGTGCCGGTCTGGCGCGCGTATTCGGCGATGGCTTTTTGGTGATCCGTGAGAGCGAGCACTTCGGCGATCTCGGCGGTTGCGAGGTCGCGTTGAAATTGCAGGACCTCGAACGTGGTTGCGGTGCCGGAAGTGAGGCGGGCCTGGGCGGCTTCGAGTGTGCGCTGGGCAAAAACGCGCGCCACGCGGGATGCGTCGATCCGCTTGCGGGTGGTATCGATCTGTCCGGCGGCATTGTCCGCATCGACGAAGATGCTTTGCTCGAGCTGCTTCAGAGCGACGAGCTCGCGGGCGACTTCCAGTTTGGAAATCTCGACCGCACCACGGCCCTCGCGGTTGGGCACGGGCATGGCAAATACTCCACCGATGCTGGCGCGCACGTTACTCGGCACTTTGAGCTGCGACACACTTTCGCCGATGCTCGTTTCGATGCCATTGAGGCCGAGACTGCCGACAAGGTCGAGGCGGGGCAGCGCCTGGTTGCGCGTGAAAACGACGTTGATATTGCGCTTCTGAATGTCGAGCAACGCCTGGCGGTAGTCGGGGCGCAACTCGAAGGCCCGCTTCAAATCCGCGTCTTCGTCGATCTTGACGTCGAGATCGAATGGCGGGGGCGCGATGCGGACACGCGTTTTGATGACCGTCGCAATTTCGTCCGTGACGAGTTGTTTGAGGAAATTCTCGTTGTCGAGTACGGCGCGCTCGGCGACGAGCACCCGCTCTTCGCGGGCGGCAACGTCGGACTGCGCCTGCACCACATCGAGTGGGGACATCACGCCAATTTCCGCACGCTTCTGGTTGTCGCGCAGCGTCTGCGCAGCCAGCTCGCGGGAGCGCACTTCGACGTCGAGATTCTGAATCGAAAAAAACAGGTCGTTGTAAACGAAGGCGGTTTCCGTCACGACATCGATGATGCGCTGGCGCAGCGCCCACGCCGAAATTGCCTGGTCCGCCCTCGCAATCCGGATCTGCGCAAGGTTGACGTCGGTGCCGAAGTTCCGGAGCAGCGGCTGCACAAGCGTTCCGCCTACGAAAGTCTCGTACCGTTGATCGACCGCGCTGCGGGTGTCGGTGTCCCGCCGGACGGAGGCCCCGGCGTCATAGGTCATACCCCACGGCGTGAGTCCGGCAACGCCGGCTTCGCCCACGGCTCCACTTTCGCGGGCAAAGCGGTCCTGGCCCTGATTCTGAGGATCAGCGGAGTCGAATGTCGGATCGAGCGAGCGAAGGTCGCGGCGGCTCTCCTCGTACGTGTAGGCAACTTCGACGTTGGGATCGAACGTGCCGGACTCGCGCAACACTTCCGCCTTGGCGATCTTCGGGTTGAACTCTTCGACCTTGATTTGGAAATTTTTGCCGAGGGCGAGTTCAATCGCTTTGCGGTAGGTGAGATCGAGCGTCGCGGGCGTTTTGGCGTTTCCGGAAGTGGCGATCAGTCCGAAGGCCAGTGCGAGAGTGAGCGGACGAATCATCCTTCTTTTTGAATCCATTTCGGTTTTCCAGTGGCCTGCGGGGCTTCGATCCATTCCCCTTTGAAGGAACGATTGCGCCACAATTCGGCCTGTTGTTTCTGCACATCAACGAGTGAGCGTTTTTCGGTTTCGGCGGTTTTTTTCATCGTGACCATTCGGTCGGCGTTCTCAGCCTCGACGGTCGTCCGGATGTAATCGCCGTAATCGCCAGGAGTTTCTTCGAGAATGACAAGAAGTCCGTCGATTCCTTCACCGACGAGGCGGGAATTTTTGAAAACCTGGATGTCGGCGGCACGATCCCGCACGCGGGTGGCAGCATCGGCGGCCGGCGGCGCAGACGCGGCGGCGGGTGTGCCGGCGGCCGGTGGTTTTTCACCGTCGCCGTATTGATAAACGTCCAGGCGCATGGCGATGTCGACTCTGATCGGGTCGTTCGTCGCGAGATTGATTGAGGGCAGTTTGCAGGCGCCCAACGTCAGGGCGACCAACACGCACAAGGCCGGGAAAGCGGCGCGCATCCCGTCAGTCCAGCGCTCCGGTCTGCCAGCGCCCGCTGGGTGATCCGCCGTCGTGCAGTGCTGCTTCGAAGACGCGGGAGCCCTGAGGTCCGGTGAGATTGAGGGTGAGGATGCCTTGGGATTGCACAAACCAGAAGTCGCCTGAAGCGTCCGTGTAGTCAAAATCGCGGAGAGTCTCAAGCGCGATGCGGGTGGTGTCCCGCTTGAGTCCGGGCCACGTGTCGGGAATTTGGGCCAGCAGATCATCGAGTTTGCCGATCGTGAGCCGGCCAGGTTTGGTGAGGGTGAATGCGCCGCGCATCCGGTCGATATTTTTCTGAAAGGCATCGATCTGAACCTCGAAATCAACCGGTCCGGTGAGACGAAAGTTCTGAGGGGAAATCACCCCGGTGAGCTCCGCGGTGTCCATGCCGGTCCCGGCGACCCAGCCGATCCACGGCGAATCGGTCTGGAAAAAGAAACTGAACCCCCCGTTTACGTATCCCGCGTACGCATCGCCGCCGAACGTGCCATTGATGCCATTCGAGTCGAAGGTGACGGCGATCCACGACTGACCGGCTTCGTATTGCCGCCAACGAATGCGTTCGATGTCGAGTTTCTGAACGACGTTTTTTTCGCCTTTGTCGGGGGGATAGGAAAATTGCAGGTCACCACCGACCTGCTCGAGTTCGAGTTGATAAGACGAAAAGGAATAACTCTGCGTGGGAATTTGGAATCCGACGTCGAGTTCGAGGCTGGCGAGATCGTCGAAAGCGACGTTTGCCGCGACGGTCTCGAACCCGATGGGAAGCCCGACGTCCCGGCTGCCGCCACTCCCAATCACGAGCGAACCGAATTTCACCTCGAGCCGATCGATGCGCCACGATGGTGCGGCAGTTTCCAAGGTCGCGTCGTTTTCCGCCCCCGCTGGCGGCGCGGTCGCCCGCTCCATGTAAACAAAGAGGTCCTGGCTGAGATAAATCGTGGGCCTCAGGATCACAACTTCACGCAAGCGCTGGCGGGCCAGATCGCCAAGGGTGAAACGCACAAAAACGCTGCGCAATGTGAACACGCGGTGAGCAGGATTGATCGGCGATGGGATCTCAAGGTTGGCAAATTCGACGGTCTGAACTTCGTCGATCAATCTTCCGGGTGCGGCGGTGAGCGCGACATTTGTGAGTGCGGAATTCAGCGTGAAGTCGATGTCGGACACGTCCACGCGGGCGTCCTCGAGTCGCGTTCGCAGTCCCTTCAAATCGAGGGTGCCAACGGTCCACGTCGCGACGGTCGGCCCGGCGGTCGCCGGAGATTCGGCCGGATCCGAGCTCCGGGCGGCAAGCAACGATTGAAATGCTTCGCCGATGGTGAGCTGGCCGCCGTTGACCGTAATGCCTTCGATGCGTTTGCCGCGCAGCAGGCCTTCCGGAGTGAAGGTGACCGTGGCGAGATCGAGCGTGAGAAACGGCCGGGGGCTGGCCTCAGGCGCGGCCGCCTGCGTGTCCCAGACGGTAATCTCGTGAGTGGACGCAGCCAGCTCCGGCGCGAGCCCGGCATCGGTCAGATTGAATGCAAACTTGGTTTGAATGTCGGGGACAGTTGCGCCGAGCCCGGTGATGGCCAGCGTGCCGTAATCGGAGACCAATCGATCAATCGCAATCGGTGGGAAATTTTCCGGTGTGCCAGCAAATGCGGCACCGCCGGGTGCCGTCGGGTTCAACATTTCGCCGCGAATGCGGATGGCGGGATTGACGAGGCGGAGTTCGGCGAGTCTGCCGGCGGTCAGGCCCGCAGTGGTGGCGCGAACGGCGATGGCGTCCGCGGTGACAATTCCCGATCCCGTTTCGAGTTCGGCGACGTCCAGAATTTGTTCGTCGTCGTTGGCGGTGCCGAGATTTTGCAGATCAGCGGTGAGAATGAACGAGGCGTCGCGCACGATCGCAGGCAGACCGGTGATTGCGACCGCGACGTGGTCGAGGGTGATCCGTCCCGCGGAAAACGGAGTTCCGCTTCCCGAGGTCCCACTGCTCGTGATGCCAAACGTGCTCAACGTGGCAAGGTCGATGGCAAAATCCCCGCGGCCGACAGCAAGGGAATCGAGGTGGTTTTCGGAGAACAATCCGTCGGTGGTGAAACCAAACGTGACGCGGTCCATGGTCAACAGCGGATCCTGATCCGGAACGCGGAGCACAAGATCGGACACCGTAATCGAATGGGCGACCGCGCCCGCCGCGCCCCCGATCCCGAAGTCGTGCAGATCCAGCGCGAATACCATGGTGGCTTCCGGCTGCCCGGTTCCAAATTCCGCCACGGTGAGCGTGCCGTCAGTGGCGATCACGCGCCCGAGGCTCCAGGCTCCACCGGATCGTTTCCTGCTTCCGTCCCGCGGTGCCGCTGGTTTGATGCCGAGAGCGTCGCCGAGAGCTGGTGAGACATGCAAATCCGGCCGGTTCAGACGGAGTTCTTCGATACGCTGCTGCCAGAGCCCCCCAAAGGTAAAACTGACGGTGCCCCCTTCGAGCCGGAGCAAGAGGTTTTTGGTTCGGGCCGAACGCAGCTCGAGTTCCCCCGCTTCCAGGCGATCTGCGGACCGCAGGTGCAGTGACGTGATTTCCGCGGTCACGCCGGGAAATGCCCGCTCGATGGCCCAGCGAGCAAACAGATCGAGATGGGCGAGTGCAAACCACGCGGCGGTTCCGGCGGCGAGGATCACGAGAAAAAGCGTCAGGACCAATCGTCGCAGCCAGCGGCAAAGGCGGCGGATGGGCCGCAATGGACGGGCCGGCTCGGGGGCGTCTTCAGACAAGGCGATCCGCCGCGGTTGCGAGCACGAAGATCAGGCCGATCCACGCGTTCGATTGAAAAAATGCCGCGTTGACGGCGGCGACGTCGAGCGAGCGAGCCACCCGGTGTTCGTAGACGAGAAAGCCGAGCACCACCATCAGCGACGCGAAGTAGATCGGACCAAGATTCGCAGCCAGACCGAAAGCGAGCAGGCACAACCACATCGCGGCGTGAAGCCCTTGGGCGAGGCGGAGCGCCCCGGGAATGCCAAGCCACACGACGGTGGACCGGAGCCCCTCACGACGGTCGATCTCGACATCCTGCGTGGCGTAGATCGTGTCGAATCCGGCAACCCAGCAAAGAACTCCGAGCGCGAGGATGAGTGGCGGCCACGCGAAGGATCCCGTGACCGCCAGCCACGCGCCGACCGGTGCCACCGCCAGCGCCAGACCGAGGAAAAACTGCGCCGCGTGCGTGAAGCGTTTTGTCCACGAGTAAAAAAACACGAGGACCAGCGCCACGGGCGAAAGCGCAAAACACAGCGGATTGATCGCCGCTGCGGCGGCCACAAAAAGCGCGCTCGCCACCACGCACCCGGCAACCGCGGTGCCGCGACCCACGAGCCGGTGGCGGTTGGCCGTGCGCGGATTTCTTTTATCAATGTCCCAATCGGTCAGCCGGTTGAACGTCATCGCCGCCGTCCGGGCAAAAACCATTGCCGCGACGATCAGGAAGGCCGTGCGCAGATCGGGCAGGCCATTTGCTGCGACAACCATCGATCCGATGGCAAAGGGCAGTGCGAAGACGGTGTGCGAAAAGCGGATGAACTGAAAAAAGCGCCCGGTGGAGGCGAGGGCCGTCATCGCGCGGGCCGCGTGGCCTCGTCAATCGTCTCGACGAGCGCGTCGTCCACCCGGAGATCGACAAGATTCCACCCGGCGGAATTTTTGTAGAAATAAAGTTTCCAGCGCAGCGGAAGTTTGTCGCAGAGCAGGAGGTAAGTGCGACGCATGAGGTGCTCGCCAGCGGTTTCTTCGGAGAGTAATTCAAAACCTTCGACCGGACCGTAGGCATCAAGGGCGCTTTGCGTGCGCTTGGTCATCTGCTCGCGTTCCTCCTGGGCGCGGTCGGAGATGGCGCTTTGAGTCGAGATGCTGGCGTAAGCCTCTTCGACGCGGTCGGCTTTGAGGCGCTCGAAAAATGTGGCGGCGACCTCGTCGGGTGAACGCGCCGGCGCGGCGGGCGCGGCTGTGTCGCCAACCGGAGCAGGCGTTGGAGTCGGCTCGAGGGTGGCGGGTAATTTGCGCGCAGCGGGTGGTGGTGTCGCCTCCGGTGCGGGCGGAGCTTCAAGAATGGGCGATTGAGCCTGGGCGGGCGCCGCGG
>JBGTDR010000078.1:0-17641 GCA_041748215.1 Chthoniobacterales bacterium | reverse complement strand
GCGATGGCAGCCTCCGGGATGAGCGGCAGATAAATCAAAACGCGGTCGCCTTTTTTGACGCCATTGCGTTTGAGGACGTTTGCGAATTTGCAAACTTCGCGGTGGAGCTGCTGGTACGTCAGCGTGCGTTTTTCACCCGGTTCGCCCTCCCAAATGATCGCCGCTTTATTCTTGCGCGGGCCGGCGAGGTGGCGATCCACGCAGTTTTCCGCCGCGTTGATTTTTCCGCCGACGAACCACCTGGCGAACGGATTTTTCCAATCGAGCACCCGGGTCCATTTTTGCTGCCAGCCGAGTTCCGACGCCTCGCGCGCCCAGAACTTCGTCGGGTTCTTGATCGATTCCGCGTACAGTTCGCGATACTGCGCCATGTTGCGGATGCGGGCCGTCCGGGAAAAGGCAGCCGCGGGTTTGAATACGCGCTTTTCGACGAGATGAGATTCGATGTTCTGGCTCATGGGAGAAAAGGGCGAGCCTGCCCGAGCGGTCCGCCGCGGGAAAGCCGGAAGTGCGTTTGACGCGGCAAAGGCGCTTTGCCATCTTCGCGCCGTGATTGCGAAGGCGCTCAAGGGGCAATGGCGGGCGAGTCGTTCGGATTGTCCGTATCCATGGCCACCGCCGCCCCGACGCTGCCATCTCGCCACTCGATCCCGCTGACCGCCGCCGCTTACCCAACCATTCATCATGTCCAGCCAACCCACCATCATCTACACTCAGACCGACGAAGCCCCGGCGCTTGCGACCTACTCCCTGCTGCCAATCGTCCAGGCGTTTACCAAACCAGCCGGTATCGCGGCCGAAACCCGGGACATCTCGCTGGCCGGACGCATCCTCTCCCAATTCCCCGAAGCGCTGAGCGCCGATCAGCAGGTCGGTGACGCCCTCGCCGAGCTGGGTGCTCTCGCAACCCAGCCGGAGGCGAACATCATCAAGCTTCCCAACATCAGCGCTTCAATTCCGCAGCTGGTCGCCGCCATCACCGAGCTCCAGGCCCACGGGTTCAACGTGCCGGATTATCCGTCCGATCCGCAAACCGACGCCGAAAAGGAAATCCGCTCCCGCTACGACAAGGTCAAAGGCAGCGCCGTGAATCCAGTCCTTCGAGAGGGAAATTCCGATCGGCGCGCACCGAAAGCGGTCAAGGAATACGCGCGCAAAAACCCGCACTCGATGGGCGCGTGGTCCGCGGACTCCCAAACCACCGTTGGCACCATGGGCCGGGACGATTTTTACTCGAACGAAAAATCGATCACCGTTCCGGCTGCGACCACCGTGCGGATCGAATTTGTCGACGCGGATGGCAGCGTGACCGCGTTGAAAGAAAAAACGCCCCTGCTCGCGGGCGAAGTGCTCGACGCCACCGTAATGCGCAAACGCGCGCTGGTCGCATTTCTCGAGGAACAAATCACCGAAGCAAAACGCCTGGGCGTTCTTTTTTCGGTCCACCTCAAGGCGACGATGATGAAGGTCTCGGATCCAATCATTTTCGGTCATGTCGTCCGCGTCTTTTTCAAAGACGTGTTCGCGAAACATAGCGCCACGTTCGAAACCCTCGGCGTCGATCTGAACAACGGCTTCGGAGACCTGCTCGCAAAGATTCAGACGCTCCCACCCGATCAGCGCGCCGAAATCGAGGCGGACATCGCCGCGGCCTACGCCAGCGGGCCGGCGCTCGCCATGGTGAACTCCGACAAGGGCATCACAAATTTGCACGTGCCTAGTGACGTGATCGTTGATGCCTCAATGCCGGCCATGATTCGCGACTCGGGCAAGATGTGGGATGCCGCCGGCAAGCGCCAGGACACCCTCGCCGTGATCCCCGACAGCAGCTACGCGGGCGTTTACCAGGCGGCCATCGATTTCTGCAAACTCCACGGTGCGTTCGATCCGCGCACCATGGGCAGCGTGCCGAACGTCGGCCTCATGGCCCAGGCCGCGGAAGAATATGGCTCGCACAACAAAACGTTCGAAATTCCCGCCGCTGGATCCGTGCGCGTCGTTGATGCGGCCGGCGACGTTTTGCTCGAGCACTCCGTCGAATCCGGTGACATCTGGCGCGCCTGTCAGACGAAAGACGCACCGATCCGCGATTGGGTGAAACTCGCCGTCAGCCGTGCCCGCGCGACCGGGACGCCCGCCGTCTTCTGGCTCGACGAAAACCGCGCTCACGACGCCCAGATTCTGGAGAAGGTGCACATCTACCTCGCCGACCACGACACGTCCGGCCTCGACATTCGCGTCCTGCCGCCAGCCCAGGCGTGCCAGTTCACCCTCGACCGATTGAAGGCCGGGGACGACACGATTTCGGTGACCGGTAACGTGCTCCGCGATTACCTGACCGACCTCTTCCCGATCCTCGAACTCGGGACAAGTGCCAAGATGTTGTCGATCGTCCCGCTCATGAACGGCGGCGGACTGTTCGAAACTGGAGCCGGCGGATCCGCTCCGAAACACGTCCAGCAATTCACCGCGGAAAACTACCTGCGCTGGGACAGTCTCGGCGAATTTCTCGCGCTCGCCGTCTCGCTCGAACACCTCAGCCAAACGTTCGGCAATGCCCGGGCAAAAATTCTCGCGGACACGCTCGACGCAGCCACCGGGAAATTCCTCGACGAAGACCGCTCGCCGGGACGGAAACTCGGCACCATCGACAATCGCGGCAGCCACTTTTATATCGCGCTTTATTGGGCCCAGGCACTCGCCGCGCAGGATAACGACGCCGAGTTGCAGGCCCTCTTTACTCCGCTCGCCGAAAAACTCACCGCCGCCGAACCCGGGATCGTTGCGGAGCTGCTCGCCGTTCAGGGCCAGCCTGCAGACATCGGTGGGTACTATCAGCCTGACGAAAAGCTGACCGGGGCCGCGATGCGACCGAGCGCGACATTCAACGCCATTCTCGCGACAATCTGACTGGCGTATGGCCGCCGGTGAGCATGGATTCTGCTGATCCGGAGCGATGACCGACGAATCCATCGACACCCACAACAAGGCGCTCAAGGTCAACCTCGACCCGCGTTGGTACGGCACGTTTGCCGAGATCGGCGCAGGCCAGGAAGTGGTGCGGTGGTTTTTTCGCGTCGGTGGGGCGGCAGGAACCATTGCGCAGAGCATTTCGGCCTACGACATGAAGGTGAGCGACGCCATTTATGGGCGGAGCGAGCGGTATGTCTCCAAGGGCCGCCTGCAGGCCATGCTCGACCGTGAACTCGAGCTGAACGTCGAACGCCTCGGCACGGCGCGGGGTGACACGACGGCATTCTTTGCGTTCGCCGACACGGTGGTCGCCCGCAGTTTCAAAGGCGGTAACGAATGCCACGGCTGGATGGGCATCAAATTCCAGAGCCGTCCACGCGACGAGCCCAGCCAGATCCTCATGCACGTGCGGATGCTCGACGCCGAAGCGTCATTGCAGCAGGAGGCGCTCGGCATCGTCGGCGTCAACCTGTGTTACGGCGCATTTTTTCTGAACCACCGGCCCGAACAACTCGTCGAATCGCTGCTCGATATGCTCACGACCGGGCGCATCGAGATCGACATGATCGAGTTCAGCGGCATCGAATTTCGCAACGTCGACAACCGCGTGATGGCGCTCCAGCTCGTGCAACTCGGATTGAGCGGGGCCGCCATGTTCGGGGCGGACCGCGAGGTTTTGCAGCCGACCGAGGTGCTCTACAAAAAAGCGGTGCTCGTCGAACGGGGCAGCTTCCGGCCGACGACCCACGTCAACCTCGATATGGTCGCGTGCGCGCTCGCGAAATTTAAAGCCGACCCCGCCGTTGCCGATAAACCGATCCTGCCGCTCATGGAGATCACCATGCGCAACCTGCTGGCTGGCGGGACCGACGTGGACCGCCGCGATTTCCTCGCCCGCGCCGAATTGCTCGCCGCCTGCGGCCTGACGGTGATGATTTCTGACTATTTCGAATATTACCGCCTCGCCGCGTACCTCGCGTGGCGCACGAAAGAGCGCATCGGCATCGTGATGGGCGTACCGAGTCTCGTGGAGCTCTTCGACGAAAAATATTACACGCAGCTGCCCGGCGGCGTGCTTGAGAGTTTCGGCCGTCTCTTCAAAAATGACCTCCGGCTTTACGTGTATCCCTACCAAAAAACTCCAGGCGAGCCGCCGCAGACGGTGCACACTCTGGAGGTCTCGCCCGAGCTGACACCGCTCTACGCCTACCTCGCCGGGCGGGGCAGCTTCGTCCACCTCGACAATTCCAATCCGGCCTACGCATCGATCTTTTCGCGGGACGTGCTCAAACGCATCGCCGCCGGTGATCCGAAGTGGGAGGAAATGGTTCCGCCGGAGGTCGCCGCCGTCATCCGTAAACGCGGATATTTCGGCTGCCCAATATCGGAAAATTAGTCGCAGCGACCGGCAGAGTTATTTGGTGTCGACCGCAACGTCCGTGAACCACAGGCGAAATCCGCCGTCGCCGTGGTGGTCGAGGGAAATGCCGATGGGGCCGAACGTTTCGGGCGGAGACCACGTCGTTGTGCGCGTCGGCTCCTTTGCCCCACCTTTGCGAAACGTCCACGCCAGGATCATGTGGTCGTCGTCGATGTAGAAATCGTACGCGTCGCCCGGAGTATAACCAACGTCGCTCGCGTATTGCGCCGTGAGGCGGCGCGCCGCGGTTCCAGATCCGATCGGCAGCGGCTCCGGTCCGTCGGATTCGGTGAACGTGAGCCCGCCGTCCCACAAGAGGTGAAACGGAAACACCAGCCAGTAACTGTCGTTGATGAATTTCTGATCGATTTCGCGGAGGGCGGAGTCGGCCGTCGCGATCGTGCCGCGTTCGTAGGTCGTCTGGGTGCCATCGGTATCGGTGAACGTAACCCGATCCGCCTGTGGTTCCCACTGCCACGAGCGTGAAAGCGTCTGGTCCGGCAATTTGACGTTGAACGTAAACGCAATTTTTTCGATCTGCGGCCAACCCGCGATGCCGTAACGAGCTGCGATGGCGGCGGCAGTGGCCGACGGCGTTTGGGCCGGAGCGGAAGCGCCGACGAGGAGAAGGATCAGCAGGGCGAATCGACGCATGACCGAGCCTTCGGTCAAACCCCCTCGCCCGCCAATCGAAAAGTTTGCAAAACGTCGCTTTGGCGCGAATGAGTGCTGCGTGCCGACTGAACCAAAACCCGTCGACTTCGAGGTGCTGCCACCCGAATCGCCGCGCGAAAAACAAAAGCTTTCGCGCACGCTGGCGTGGATCCTCGACGACCTGATTCCGATTCCAGGCACCAATTACCGCATCGGACTCGATCCCATCATCGGCCTCATCCCCGGCGTCGGCGACAGCTCAACCGCGGCATTTTCTTCGGTGATTCTGATCAACGCCCTGCGGGCGGGAGTGCCGCGCATCGTGCTCGTGCGCATGGCGCTGAATGTCCTGCTGAATACGTTGTTCGGCGCGGTGCCGGTGCTCGGCGACTTTTTCTCCGCCTGGTTCAAATCGAATCAGCGCAACTACACCCTGCTGCAGAAACATTCCGGCAGCGGTCGCAAATCGACGCGCGCGGATTGGATTATCGTCGGCTCCTTGCTCGCCGGCATTCTGACGATCGCGATCACGATTTCCCTCGCTGTCGCGTGGCTGGCGATCCGCATGGTTACGATGCTCACGTCGGTCTAAGCGGGAGCGGGCCTTGTCCCGAGCGGGAGCCCGGCTAGAGTGCGCCGATGCAAGACACCCCGCCACCGCGCAGCCGATTTTTCGAGTCGGTCAGCGCCTACTACGACCGCGCCGCCCTGCTTTCGCCCTACGAACCCGGGCTGCTCGATCAGGTGAAAGCCTGCAACAGCCTGTACCGGGTGAAGTTTCCCGTGAAGGACGACGAGGGCAACATCGTGGTCGTCGAAGGGTATCGCGCGCAGCACAGCCAGCACCGCCTGCCGTGCAAAGGAGGCATTCGCTTCAGCGCCCACGTCACGCAGGATGAGACCATCGCACTGGCCGCCCTCATGACCTACAAATGTGCGCTGGTCGGCTTGCCGTTCGGCGGCGCGAAGGGCGGCGTCCGCATTGACGCAAAAGCCGTTTCCCCGGGATTTCGCGAGCGCGTCACCCGTCGGTTTACGTCCGAGCTCGTGAAGAAAAATTTCATCGGCCCATCCATCGACGTGCCCGCGCCGGACTACGGCACCGGTGAGCAGGAAATGGCATGGATCGCGGATACCTACCGCGCGCTGAAGTTTAACGAACCTAATGCCTACGCCTGCGTGACGGGCAAACCGCTCGATCAGCACGGCATCCCCGGCCGCACCGAGGCAACCGGTCTTGGCGTCTGCCTCGGCATCAAGGAATGCCTCTCGCACGAAGATGACATGGCCGATCTCGGCCTGACGCCCGGCGTCGATGGCAAACGCATCATCGTTCAGGGCTTGGGAAATGTCGGCCACCACGCCGCCAAATTTTTGCGGGAATCGGGTGGGATCATCGTGGGTTTAGCCGAGCTCGGTGGCGGCCTGTACGACACTCGTGGCATTGATTTGCCACGCGCGGTTGCGCATTTCCGCGAGCACGGATCGCTGGCCGGATACGAAGAGGGCGAATTTGTCGCCAATCCCGCCCGGGTGCTGGAAATGCCTTGTGATATCCTGATTCCGGCCGCGCTCGAGGGCCAGATCACCGCGGAAAATGCCCCCCGGATTCAGGCGCGAATCATTGCGGAGGCCGCCAACGGCCCGGTCGATTTCGACGCCGAGGAAATCCTGCACCAGCGCGGCATCCTCGTGATCCCCGACCTCTACCTGAATGCCGGTGGCGTGACCGTCTCGTACTTTGAGTGGCTGAAAAATCTCTCGCACGTGAGCTTCGACCGCATGAACACGCGGTACATCGAGACGGCTCACACCAACATCGTTGATGCCATCGAGGACCTCACCGGCAAATCTCTCGAACCCCGCGAGCGGGCCGTGCTCACCACCGGGCCGCGCGAAATCGATTTTGTTCATACCGCCCTCGCCGAAACCATGTCGCTCGCTTACCACAACGTTCGCGACATCTGGAAAACCCGCGACATGCCCGACCTGCGCACCGCCGCATTTTATTTTTCCATCGACCGGGTCGCCCGCAGCTACCTCGCCAATGGCATCTTTCCGTGAACCAAGACCGGCACGTTCATCACACCACGCATCCCGTCTGGCCAAAATCCTCCGGAGGGAGCTAACGTCGTTTAATGCCTCTTGACGACCTTTCCGCGCTCCGCCGCCTCCTTTGTGACCTCGGTGATTTTATTCGCGACGCCGTAATTTCCGGCCGCAGCCAGCAGAGCATCGAGTCGCTTTCGGCCGTAGCCGCGGAGTCGGAAGCGGACACGATTTACGCCATCGACCGATTGAGCGAGGACGCGATCGTCGAATGGTTCACCAGCCATTGGCCGACCCACGAACCGGTCGAGGTCGTCCTTGAAGGTGTCGAGGCGGACGGCGCGCCGTGTTTCCCGGCTGGCACGCACGCCGACGACACGAAGTGGAAGTGCCTCATCGATCCCATCGACGGCACCCGGGGCATCATGGTCGATAAACGCTCCGCGTGGGCGCTCGTTGCGCTCGCGCCTCAACTCGGGGCCGCCACCCAGCTCTCCGACGTCGTCGCGGCGGCGATGACGGAAATTCCGACCACCAAACAATGGCGCGCCGATCAGGTCAGCGCCGTGAAAGGTGGCGGCGTCACTGCCGAAGCCGTGAACGTGCTCGACGGCACCCGCGCCCCACTCGAAATCCGCCCGTCACGCGCGACCGATTTTCGCCACGGCTTTTCTTCACTGGTGAAGTTTTTTCCGGAGGGCCGCACCCTGACCGCCCAAATCGAAGAGCGCGTTTGGGACGAAATCATCGGCCTTGGGGCAACTGCGTCACCCACCGTCTTCGACGACCAGTACATTTGCACCGGCGGGCAATTTTACGAGCTGCTGATGGGTCACGACCGGTTCATCGGCGACATTCGCCCCCTGGTTCACGCCTGCATCGACATTGATTCGACCCTCGTCTGCCATCCGTACGATGTCGCGACCGCGCTCATTCTCACGGAGGCCGGGATTGTTTACGAATCTCCGCTCGGCGGATTTCCTGATGCGCCGCTGGACACGACCACGCCGGTTTCGTGGTTCGCGTTTGCCAACGAAGATCTTGCCGCCATCGCGCGCCCCGTGTTGCACCGGGTGATTGGCACCCTGCTGGCGTGACGACGCGTGCCGAGGCACTGGCTACGGTTGTTGCCGTCCTCGCGCGCGGGCTGTTCGCGACGATCCGACTGCGTGTCACGGACGAGGCGGGATTCCTTGCGGAGCCTCCCGATTTTCCGGTCATCATCACCTTCTGGCACAACCGGATTATCGCGATCACGCTGACGCATCACCGATTTTATCCGCACGCCACGCGGAAGGGCGTGTCCGTGCTCACCAGCCCGAGCCGCGACGGCGAATTGCTCGCGGCCGCCATGGCGCGTTTTCGGATGGGCGCCATCCGCGGATCGAGTTCGCGCCGCGGTTCCCGCGCGCTTCGGGAATGCACGCGCCACCTCGCAAGCGGTGCTGATCTCGCCGTGACGCCCGACGGACCGAAAGGCCCGCGCTACACGCTTGGACCCGGCCTGATCCTCCTTGCGCAGGCTACCGGTGCCCGCATCCTGCCCGTGCACGCGAAATTTTCGCGCTGCATCGCACTCAAGAGCTGGGACGGCTTCCGGATTCCGCTACCGTTCTCCCGGATCGACGTCACCATCGGCCCGTACCAAACCATCCCGCAAACACCGACCGAAGCCGACTTCGAATCCCAGCGCCAACGCATCGAATCCCTGCTCCGCCATGAAGCTGATTAACGGAACCGCCATCGCCCAGTCCGTCCACGACGAAACCAAAATCCGCATCGCCGCCCTCCGCGCCCGCGGCATCACACCTGGCCTTGCCGTGGTTTTGATCGGCCAAAATCCTGCTTCGGTCGCGTACGTGCGCTCGAAGGATAAACGGGCCGCCGAACTTGGCCTGCATTCCGAAAAGTACGAGCTGCCCGAGACCACTACGCACGCCGAGGTGCTCGCTCTCGTCGAGAAACTGAACGCCAACCCGGCCATTCACGGCATCCTCGTCCAATCCCCACCCCCGCCGCACATCGACGAAGCCGCCATCGTGCGCGCCATCGATCCACGCAAGGACGTTGATGGATTTCATCCGGAAAATGTCGCGAAGCTCGCCATGGACGATCCTACCGGATTTGTGCCTTGCACGCCGCTTGGCTGCCAGCGCCTGCTCATCTCCGCCGGCGTTCCCACGGCCGGAGCCCGCGCGGTCGTGATTGGACGCAGCATGATCGTTGGCAAACCGATGGCCCTCCTGCTGATGGCGAAAGGCTGCGGAGGTGATGCCACCGTGACGGTTGCGCATTCCCGCTCGCGCGATTTGCCAGCGATCGTTCGTGAGGCTGACATCGTCATCGCCGCCATCGGCCGTGCCGGATTTGTGACTGCCGACATGGTGCGCGAAGGCGCCACCGTGATCGATGTCGGCATCAACCGCGTCGAAGATTCGACCGTGCCCAAAGGTTATCGTATCGTCGGCGACGTGGATTTCGAAACCGTCGCGCCGAAATGCTCCGCGATCACACCCGTGCCCGGTGGCGTCGGCCCAATGACGATTGCCATGCTCATGGCCAACACGGTGACCGCCGCCGAACGCGCGTAAGCACGCGCGATAAGTCGCTTCAATTGAGCGGACCGCTCACTTGATCCGCGCCCGGATCGCCTTGCCCGCGATGCGGGTGGACCAAACGGTCACCACGATCGTGACGACCAACCCGATGCCGTAAAACCACCACGTCTCGCTGCCGTGAGTCGCCCCGGCCCGGGCACGTGCAAATTTGCCGAGAAATGCCCCGCCATACGCGTAAGCCGCGCTGATCGGAATGAAACCTATCCATGACGCCAGCGTGTATTTCGTCATCGAGATCCGCGTCAGCCCCGCCGCGTAGCTGACTACGCTGTGCGGCAAAATGGGCGAGATCCGACTAAGGAGAATCACCTTCCATCCGTCGGTCGTGATCGCATGATCCAGCGCCTGAAATCGCTCGCTCCGGGCGAACTTGCGCGACAGCCACCCGCGGAGCAGATACCGGCTCGTCGCGAAATTTGCCACCGCTCCGGCCATCGAGCTGATCGAGACCAGCAGCGTGCCGCCCCAGAATCCGTAAATTGCCCCCGCGCCCACCGTGAGCATGGAACCCGGCAGAAAAAAAACGCACGTGAGCGTGTACAGCACGATGAACCAAAACCATCCGACCCAGCCCATTTGCTCGATCCAGTCCATCCCACTCGTCATCCACTCGATCCACTGCGCTTCCATCGGATTTCCAATCTAGGCGCCTGCCCGCCCGGCGGCGAGACAGTCCGGGCAAAACCGGGACGCGGAATCTTCACGCTCGGTTTCTTCGGCGAGCAGGAAAAGCCGGTGGCACGGATCGTACCGACAATTCACGAACCGCGACGTTTTCCGGCTCGTATGCGCACATTCCCCGACCGGCACCAAACCCTCCTCGACGCGGACCGTCATTCGCTGGTCGAAAACAAAACATTCGCCAAGCCAGTGAGCGTTCCCAAACTGCTCCTGGTACGTGACGATGCCGCCGTGGAGCTGAAAGACGTCGCGAAATCCCCGCGCGCGGAACAAGGCCGACGCCTTTTCGCAACGAATCCCGCCCGTGCAATACATCAACACCTTGCGGTCCTTGAATTCGCTCAATCGATCGACGTAAGCCGGCAGCTCGCGGAAATTTTCGATCTCGCACGCCACCGCATTTTCGAATCGGCCCGCCGCGGATTCGTAAACGTTGCGCACGTCAACCACCACGGCATCGGGCTCTTCTTCGAGCGTGCGTTTCCACTCGGCGGGCGTCAGGTGATTATCCTGATCCGGCGTGAGGGCGATGCCCGCCTGGAGCGTCACGATCTCGGGCCGGACCTTCACCACAAGTTTGGGAAACGTGTTCGCGTCACCAGCAGAAATTTTAAACTCAACATCCGCGAATCGGGCGTCCGCCCGCAGCAAATCCATGTATGCGTCGATCCCGGCCGCCGGGCCGGCCAGCGTGCCATTGATGCCTTCCGTCGCGATCAGAATGCGGCCCTTGAGTTCCAGACTTGCGCATAACGCACGCTGCTCCTCCGCAAACGCCGCCGGCTCCGCGATCGCGACGTATTTATAATAGAGAATAACCGGGTAAACGCCGCTCATTGATTCGGCCCAACCTGGTCCTCTGCGTCCAGCAGCGCCTTCGATTCGGCAAGCCGGACCTGTCCTTCCGTGTCCAGGGTCGGGTATTCGAGTTTCAGGCTCTTCAGCGTCGAGACGAGAATTTCCGCGATGGCCGCGCGCGAGAACCACTTGTGATCCGCGGGAACGATGTACCACGGCGCGTGCTCCGTGCTCGTGTGCGTGATCATGTCTTCATACGCGTGTTGATACTCATCCCAGAGCTGGCGCTCTTTCACGTCCGACGGCGACAGTTTCCAGTTTTTATCCGGACGCTCGATGCGGTCCATGAACCGGGTTTTCTGCTCCGCTTTCGAGAGATGGAGGAAAAATTTCACGACCCGGGTGCCGTTGTCGGTGAGGTATTTTTCGTACGCGTTGATTTCGCGAAACCGGCGTTTCCAGATGTCGCCTTTGCGGGTGGACGGCGGCAATTTCTGCGCGTCGAGAAATTCAGGGTGAACTCGCACGACGAGCACCTCCTCGTAATAAGAGCGATTAAAAATCCCAATGCGGCCGCGCTCGGGGAGGTGAGTGTTCGACCGCCAGAGGTAATCGTGATCGAGATCGACGGCCGACGGAGATTTGAACGACGCCACCTGGCAACCCTGAGGATTCACCCCCGACATCACGTGTTTGATCGCACCATCCTTGCCCGCGGCGTCCATCGCCTGAAAAATGATCAGCAGCGAATACGTGTCCGCCGCGTAAAAAACGTCCTGCAGCTCTTTCAGCTTCGCGATGTCGCCCTCGAGCTTGTCCTGAGCCGCGTCCTTCCCCTTGAACTTGCCGGTCGCACTCGTGCTCCACTTCGTGAGTTTGATTTTCGTTCCGGGCGTGGCGAGGAAGCTTTTGGATTTCATAATGGAAAGGGGAGAAACGGAACTCGTCGCCAGGCAAACGATTTGGGTTGTTTGATTATTGGCGGAACGCGCCCGGGGGGCAACCTTCCTCCCGCGTTCCCGCTTCGTTCGCGCACGCGGTCGTGCGATCCTCTCCGAACCGATGACAACTGTCCTCCGCTGGATGCTCGCGATCTTTTTTGTTGCCGCCGGCATCAATCACTTTGTCTCGCCGGAGATGTATCTGGCGATGATGCCGCCTTGGGTGCCGTGGCCGGAATTGGCAAATGTCGTGAGCGGCGGCGCGGAAATCGCCGGCGGAATCGGAGTGTTTTTCCCGCGCTTGCGACGACTCGCCGCGTGGGGACTGATCGCCCTGCTCGTGGCAATCTTTCCCGCCAACCTCGACGCCGCCTTCAACGGCATGGAAATCAACGGCCAAGCCGTTCCCAACTGGATCCTCTGGGCCCGCCTGCCCGTCCAGGCCCTCTTCATCACATGGGTCTGGGCTGCATGTCTGCGGCCCAAGTCGACGGGGCCAATCCGCTCAGGCGCGGAAGGATGAGGTTTCAGCCGGCATGGGCAGCAGCGTCAATCAGCCATCGACCCCGATGGATTCCGTCGGGCAGGCAAGCCGGGCCTCTTCTGCAAGCTCCAGCTCGTTGGGTGTGATCGGCTGGCGAGTCACGTAAGTGTATCCGTTGCTCTCCTCGCGCACAAAAAACGCCGGGGCGGACGACCGGCAGAGGTCACAGTCGATGCAGGTGTCATCAACGTAGTAGGGGCCCGGAATATTCTCGGAAGTTTTGTTGTTTGGGTCAGCCATAGGTTTGTGGATTCGACCCGAGTTTAAGAAGAACCTATTGTTGAGGGAAATTCATTAGTTGAATACACTGTTTCATAAAATGAATGAATTTCTGACCACGGCTCCCTTCGATCTTTACGAGCTCCATCTTTACCGACTGGTCGTCACGCACCGAAGTTTTACCAAGGCCGCCCAGCTTGCGGGGATCACGCAGAGTGCCGTTACGCGGCAGATGCAGGGAATGGAAACCCGCCTTGGAGTCGAACTGCTCGAACGCACGACTCGCAGCGTTCACATCACCCCGGCCGGAGAGTTCCTCTTTCGCGAATCGGCCAGGCTCGTAGCAGACGTCGACAATTCGCTGCGACGTCTCCGGGAAGAATTCACCGATGCCCGCAAGGAGGTGCGCGTCGGTGTTTCGAACAGCATTGGTCTCGCGTATCTGCCCGGTTTTTTTCACGCCAATCTTCGGCGAATGCCACACGTCGGCTGCCGGGTTTCCTTCCAGTCAGGCACGGGCATTCTTGGTGCCATTGAATCTGCAGAACTCGATCTTGGCGTGTTGTCACTTCCGAAGCGGCTTCCCCGGACCCTGCGCGTGACCCACCGGTTCGAGGACATGTTCACGGCCATCGCTCCCCGCCACCTCGCCGAAGAGTTTCGGTCACTCCCTGCTTCCCGTCGAACGCGACTCGCGTGGCTGAATGAACAGAGCTGGCTTTTGCTCGATGAGGGGTCGAACACGGGGCGGCAGCTCCGTGCCTGGATGATTCAGAAAGGGATGCCGGTCGAGCCGACAATGCTGTTGGACAACTTCGACCTGATCATCAATCTCGTCTCGCTCGGCATGGGGGTCAGCCTCGTTCCCATCCGCTCGCTTGCTCTCTACGGACGAAAACGCAACCTCCAACGGCTCGCGATCAAAGAGCGTTTCGTCCGGGAACTTGTGGTTGTCACCAGGCAGAATAAAAATCCTCCTCCGCATGTAACCGAATTCATCACGAACATCCTGTTTTGATCGGACCAGGCTACCGAGCAAAATAGCCTGGAAATGTCGCGAAAAGGTCTCACTCCGCGAGGTGGGAGAAGTTGTGGTCGAGGAGGTCGCCGATGCGGTTGATGGTGAGGTCGGGGGCGGGGAATTTTTCTTCGATGCCGGGTTCGGTGGCGTAGTGGCCCTGGCGCACGAAGACGGTTGTGAGCCGGTCGCCCCAGAGGGACTTCATCGCGGTCAGGATGCGCAATTTGTCGTCCATCATGACGTAATGATCGGCGGGATGAACGGCCTCGACGTGGTCGAGTTCGTTTTCCTTGTGAACGAAGATGAGCACGTTGCGATGCACAGCTTCGAAGATGCCGGATCGCTCGATTTTGCGCGGTTGGAAAACGGCATCACCGTCGGAAAGCACCACGGCGGAGCCCCAGCGTTTGACGTGTTCGATGGCGTCGAGCGACTGCGGAAAAAGCCGGTTCGCGAACGGGTAATCGACGAGGTAGGTCGACATGCGCAGCAGACGCGCGTCGTGCATTTTTTCCAACCGGTAGCGCTGGAGTGTGCCGAGGTAATCAGCATAACCGATCTCGGCGCGCAGTTGTTCGAACAGCTCCCAATAGCGTTTGCAGGCTCCCGCGCCGAAATGGTCGAGGTATTTGTGCAGGTCGCGGGTGACCTTGTCGTTGTCGAGCAGCGTGTTGTCGACGTCGAAGAAGAAGACCACTTTGGCGCTCGCGGAACTCATGCCGCGAGGCTAGGTGCCGTCGTGGCGGCAGGCAAGATTGCGGCTTCAGGGAGTGGCGGCTTTCTGCCGCGGACCTCGAAGAAGGCGGTTGGAAACCGCCTCTGCTTGGTTCTTCGAGCGGTCGCCGAGTTACGCGGCCGCGAAGGCCTTTGCGAGGATTTCCTGAGCTTCGGTCTGGATGCGGACGAGGTGGTCCGCGTCGCGGAAACTTTCGGCGTAAATTTTGTAAACTTCCTCGGTGCCGGACGGGCGCGCGGCGAACCATCCGGAGGCTGTCTCGACCTTGAGGCCGCCGATGGCCGCGCCGTTGCCGGGGGCTTCGGTGAGCATGCGGGTGATGGGTTCGCCCGCGAGTTCGGTCGCGGGAACCTGCTCGGGTGAGAGGGATTTGAGAATTTTTTTCTGCGCGGCGTTGGCAGGGGCGTCGATGCGTTCGTAGATCGGGGCACCAAATTCCGTGGTGAGGTCGCGGTAATGTTCACCGGGGTCACGACCGGTCCGGGCGGTGATTTCCGCCGCGAGAAGGCCGAGGATTGGCCCGTCCTTGTCGGTGGTCCACACTCCGCCGTCGCGCCGAAGAAACGACGCGCCGGCGCTCTCTTCGCCGCAGAACCCGATTTCTCCACTGAACAGCCCCGGCACAAACCACTTGAAGCCGACGGGCACCTCCGTGAGCGGACGACCGAGTTTGTTTGCGACGCGATCAATCATGCTGCTGCTCACGACCGTCTTGCCGATGCCAGCGCCCGCCGGCCACCCGGGGCGATTGCCGAAAAGGTAGGAAATGGCCACGGCGAGATAATGATTGGGATTCATCAATCCGCTGGTCGGCGTCACGATGCCATGGCGATCGGCGTCGGTGTCGTTGGCGAACGCGATGGCAAATTTGTCTTTCAACCCGATGAGACCTGCCATCGCGTAGGGCGACGAGCAGTCCATGCGGATTTTGCCGTCCCAGTCGACCGACATGAATCGGAACGTCGGATCGACCGCGCCATTTTCGATCGTCAGATCGAGTTTGTAGCGTTCCGCGATCGGGTCCCAATAAGCAACGGACGCATTGCCAAGGCAATCGACGCCGATCTTGAGGCCTGCCGACCGGATCACGTCCATATCGATAACGGATCCGAGATCGTTCACGTAATTGCCGACGTAATCGAATTTTTGGGTTGTGGCGGCGGCCATCGCGCGGGCGAACGGGATGCGTTTAACCTCCGCGAGCCCGCCGGCAAGCAGGTCGTTGGCCCGCCGCTCCACGAGCGACGTGATGTCGGTGTCCGCGGGACCGCCGTTGGGCGGGTTGTACTTAAATCCTCCGTCCGCCGGCGGGTTGTGCGACGGAGTGATCACGATGCCGTCGGCGAGGCCGGTGGTGCGACCGGCGTTATGGGTGAGGATCGCGTGGGAAATCGCGGGCGTGGGCGTGTAACCGAAGTCCTGATCGACAAAAATCGCGACGCCATTGGCCGCGAGGACTTCGATGGCCGTTACCATCGCCGCCTCGGACAGCGGGTGGGTGTCCATCCCAAGAAACAGCGGCCCATTGATGCCGGCTTCGGCGCGATATTCGCAGATCGCCTGCGTCGTTGCCAGAATGTGGTCTTCGTTAAACGTGCGTTTGAACGCGGATCCCCGATGACCCGAAGTGCCGAACGCCACGCGCTCGCCGGGCTCGGTGGGATCCGGTTGTTCGGAAAAATACGAAACGAGCAGACGCGGGACGTTGGTCAGGATCGAAGCAGGGGCGGGATGGCCGGCAAGGGGATTCATAAGATGATGGAAACCGAAGAGCTTTTTAATCTGCGGGACCTCACGCTGGCGAGATCGCGCTGCACAACGAAGTTTGCCACCCGGACCTTCCGGAGGTAACTTCTCCGCACCCCTCCCATGCCATTTCTCCTCGCACTCGATCAGGGAACGACGAGTTCACGCTCGATCGTTTACAACGACCAGGGAGCTGTCGTCAGTTCACGGCAGCTGGAATTTTCCCAGCATTTTCCGCAACCCGGCTGGGTTGAGCACGACCCCCTCGATATTTGGAAATCGACCCTCGAGACAGCGCTCGCGGCACTCGAAGAGGCTCGCATTCAGCCGAACGAACTTTCCGCCATCGGCATCACCAACCAGCGGGAAACCGCCGTCATTTGGGATCGCCGCACCGGTGAGCCGATTCACAACGCAATCGTCTGGCAGGACCGCCGCACGAGCGCCCGCATCGAGGAGTTAAAAGCCGCCGGGCACGAACCTGAGGTCCAGCGCACGACAGGCCTCCTGCTCGATCCCTATTTCACCGCCACAAAATTCGAGTGGATCCTCGATCACGTCGACGGAGCACGTTCGCGGGCCGAGCGCGGCGAACTCGCGGCCGGCACGATCGACACGTGGCTCGTTTACAACCTCACGGGCCGCCAGCGTCACCTCACCGACGTCACGAACGCGTCGCGGACCTTGTTGATGAATCTCGACACGCTCGCGTGGGATGACCGCATGCTGGAAATTTTCCGCGTTCCTCGAGAGATGCTCCCCGAGATCGTGCCGAGCAGTGGTCAACTGGCCGAAATCGATCCGGTGGCATTTGGCCGGGCGATTCCCCTTTGCGGTATCGCCGGCGACCAGCAGGCCGCGCTTTTTGGTCAGCAGTGCATCGCTCCGGGAGCGGTGAAATGCACGTACGGCACGGGCTGTTTCATGCTCATGTTCACCGGCGACGAACGCATCGCCAGCACCAATCGTCTGCTTACCACCGCGGCCTGGAAACTCGGCGACGCGCCCGTCCAATACGCCATCGAAGGCAGCGTGTTCGTTGGCGGCGCGGCCATCCAGTGGCTCCGCGATGGACTTGGAATCATTCGTTCGGCTCCCGAGGTCAATGATCTCGCCGCTTCCGTGCCGGACGCCGGAGGTGTTGTCGTTGTGCCGGCGTTCACGGGGCTCGGTGCTCCCGTTTGGGACGCCTCCGCGCGAGGCCTCGTCGGTGGCATCACGCGCGGCACGACCGCCGCCCA
>JBGTDR010000077.1:0-10169 GCA_041748215.1 Chthoniobacterales bacterium | reverse complement strand
CATCCCGGCGCGCATCGTGGTGGGTTATCTCCACGAACTCGATCCGATGGATCTGCACGCGTGGTTCGAAGCGTATCTCGGCATGCGTTGGTACACGTTCGACGCCACGCAGAAACAGCCGAAAGGCAATCGCATCGCCATAGCGTACGGCCGCGACGCCGCTGACGTTGCGCTCGCCACCCAGTTTGGGCCGCTCCAGCTGCTCGACATGAAAGTGAGCGTTCAGCCCGGGACGATCATCGAATAACGGCGAGCACCCGCTCCGCCGTTGCGACACCCGACGTCCACGCATCTTCGATTCGCGATTCGCTCACGCTGTCGCCGCACAGAAAAAATCCGTCCGGCAGCACGGACGGATTCAGCGTGGTCACACGCCGGGCGAACCGCCACCGGTGCAGGAACCGCGCTTGATACGCTGCGCGGTCCAGCTCCCAGCTCGTTTCCAGCTGGTCCTGCAACCGGTCACCCCAATCCGCAGCGTCGGCTTCGCAAAATTGCGAACTGAACGCCACGGATGCCTGCACGACGAATACGGTCAGGCCGGACGGGACGCGACCGGTCTTGCGATTTTCGCACGCCACCCACGCCAGATCTGCACCAGAATGATCACTCACCGCGTAAACGTGACCTGCCCGTCCAGTCGGTTCGCCGCGGTACGCAAAAAGCGCCGTCAGGCACGGCGCAAAGGGATTTTCCTCCGCGGCCCCGTCCAGCAGGCGCGCCGTCTGCGGCCACGGCGCACAGCTCACCACGGCAGCAAAATTTTCTCCGCCGATCTCCCAACCCGGTGAGTTTGGAACGATTTTTTCAATTGGCGTCGTCATCCGCACGTCGAGCCTGGCTGCAAGCGCGCGGCCAAATTCCCGGTTGCCGCCACGGACGTAACATCGATCCGTGCCCGACGCCACCGGCTGGCCGTGCTCGTCGATCACCGGATTTGCGAGTGCCAGCCAGTCGCCCGGAATCACCGAATCGAGTTCGCGGCGAAACGCCTCGGATCGCACGGTGAAATATTGCGCACCGTGATCGACCACGGCGCCTTCGAACGTTCGCGATCCGCAGCGGCCGCCGTAGCTGCGCGACTTCTCGAAGATGACCACTTCGACGCCGGCCGACTGCAGGGCGCGCGCGCAGCTTAATCCCGATATTCCTGCTCCGATGATCGCAACCCGGCTCATGCTGCCGCATTGTGCCGGGTCCCGGTGAAACCGAAACGCGAAAAGCGGAGTGCCGCACCTCGATCCGGCTTGCCACGCGATGGCGCCCGGCGCAAGCATCGCGCCAAAGGCATGGCTGCCAGCGACCCCCATTTGATCGAGCGCTCCGAACGAGCCAGCCGGATCATCGCCAACCCACGCAAATACAAGGTCTGCGAAGGGTGTGACTCAATCGTCGCACGGCGCGGCGCGCTTTGCCCGCATTGCAACAGCTACCGCTTCGATGACGACGAGGCCACCATTGTCGCTCACGCCCGCCTGCTCGCCAGCCGCGCGCAGACGAGCGTTTCCCTGGAGGATCTCTTATGAACACGTACGAAGCCGGCATCATCGGCGGCGGCCCCGCCGGATTGCTCACCGCGCTGCTGCTCGCCCGGCGCGGCATTCGCTGCGCTGTCTTCGAGCGCAAACCGGAATTGTCCATCCACCCGAAGGCAATCGGCATCAGCCGCCGCACTGCCGAGATTTTTCAGCAAATTGGAATTCGCCGGAGCGTTGCCGCGGTGGACGCCGGACGCGGGCCGCACGATACGGTGTTGTGGGCCAAATCGCTCATGGGCGAAGAGCTGGGCCGCACCGCCAGTCATCCGCCGCAGCCGGACGTCGCCCCGTACGACGAGATGCTTTGCCCGCAACATCTCACCGAACAATTTCTCCTCGAGGCTCTCGACGCCGAGAAAGACGCGAGCATTTTTTTCGAACACGACGTGCGCGCGATTCATCGCGGCGAGGAAAGCGTCCACCTCGACGTGCATCGCACGCGCCTCCAGGAGAACCTCGCCGTGGACTGCAAATACGTCGTCGCCGCCGACGGCGCGGGCAGCTTCACCCGGCACGCTCTTGGCATCACCGCGGAAGGCCCGGGAGACCTCGGGCATTTCGTGAACACGTATTTCCGCGCACCGTACGGTCGCCACCTGCGCGGACGAAAAGCCGTCCTCAACAACCTGCTGTCCGACGAGTCGTTCGAGGTTTTTGTCTCGGTCGATGGCAGCGACCTCTGGCTGATGCACCACTTTTTGCAGCCCGGCGAAAACGTCGCGGATTTCCCCGGGGAACGTTTGATCCCGCTCATTCGCGCGGCGTCCGGGCTCCCGGATGTGCCGGTGGAAATTCTCGGCGTCACGTCGTGGGTGATGAGTCCAAAAATCGCCAGCGCCTTCCGCGCGGGGCGGATTTTTTTGACCGGTGATGCCGCCGCCCGACTGTCACCAGCCGGCGGGCTCGGCATGAACACCGGCCTGCAATCGGCGCACAATCTGGCCTGGAAACTTGCCGCCGTCCTCCGCGGCGCGCCCGACAGTCTGCTCGATACATACGAATCCGAGCGCCGCGCCGTGGTCACACATGTTTACGAAAGTTCCAACGCTCTCGGCGGCGAGGTCTTCGAAATTTTGAGTGCGGGATTTTCCGGGGATTGGGATCGCGCTCGCGACCTGATCGCCCAGAGTCGTCGAACCGGATCCGGTCTGGGCCGTGATCTGGGATTCCGCTACACAACTGGTGCGTTCGTTCCGGACGTGACGGCTCCCGCTCCGGTGAACGACGATGACGTCTATGCGCCCGCAGCGATTCCCGGTGCGCGAGCGCCGCACGTCTGGCTGGACGGGGACGGTGCGCGGGTGTCGATTCTCGATTTTTTCGGGCGGGGATTTGTGGTGCTTGCGGCTGGCGACGCCGCAGCCTGGCGCGATGCCGCCCGCGACCTCGAAGCCTCGGCGTGCGGGTTCGCGCTGGATGTCGTCGCCGTCGGTGGTGACGAGGGATACGGCGATCCCACCGGAAATTTCCTCAAAACTTACCGCATCAACCCCGGCGGCGCAGTGCTCGTGCGGCCGGACGGGATCACCGGATGGACGTGTCCCTCCGCTCCAAAGAATCACCGGCAGGCGCTGGACGCGGCACTTGTGGCGATCCTCGCCGGCGGACCTCAGGCCGCCGGATCGAGCGTATAAATTTTCAGCGGATTTTTGACGCCACGCAGGCTGGTTTCGGCGATTTCGCGGAACGCAAATCCGTCGCCCGCCCCGGCGACGACTGAATCGCTGACGAGAAGCTGGGTGTCGTATTGTTTGTTCAGCGACTCGATGCGCGACGTGATATTCACGGCGTCGCCGATGGCCGTGTATTCCGTCCGGGCCTCGGAACCGATGTCACCGACCACGGCTTCACCGGTGTGAAGCGCAATGCCGATGCGCAGATCCACTCCGTGGTCCGCGAGCATTTCCGCCCGCATCTTTTCCATGGCGGCGAGCATGGCCAATGATGCCAGCACGGCCTGGCGCGGGTGCTCGGCGTCGTCCAGCGGCGCCCCGAAAATCGCCAGAAATCCGTCGCCCAGAAATTTGTCCAGCGTGCCACGGTGGCCGAATATGATGTCGATCATCTGCGCGAAAAACGCGTTCAGGAACCCGACGACGGCCTCCGGGGCCAGCAGGCTCGACATCGCGGTGAAATTTCGGATGTCCGCAATCAGCACGGTGATCTCGCGGCGGCGACCCTGAAGCAACATCTGGCCATTCTCGGCGAGGATCTGCTCGGCGACGTCGCGCGACACGTAACGTGCGACGGCCCGTTTGAGCATGTCGCGTTCGCGTAACGCGACCGCCATTTCGTTGACCGCACCAGCGACCGTTCCGAATTCGTCGCGGCCGACGATTTCGACGCGTGCGTCGAGATCACCCGCAGCAATCCGGGTCAGACCTTCGCGGATCCGCTCGAGCGGCGCCGTGACCTTGCGCGCCAGCACAACGGCCAGAATGAGCGCGGCCGCGATAGAAATTCCGACCGCGCTCAATCCCAGGCCGAGCAGGCGGTTCATTTCTGCGATGACGTCGTGAGCGGCGACGTCCACGCTCAGCAGCGCGACCGTATTGCCGGCTGAGTCGCGGACGGGGGCATTTCCCGTGAGCCAGACACCGAACGGATCGTGGCTGAATCCGTCGTCCGCGTATGCCCGGTCGAGCGTGAGCGGGGTGCGGGATTCGAATTCGACGGGATCCCCGACCGCCGACCGGTCCGGGCCGTCTTCCTCGGCGTCAACGAGGTAGATCCATCCACCATCATCCGCGTCGGAGGGACGCATCGTGTAAACAAATCGCACCGAGACGTCGTCGCGGCGATTCGCGTCGCGCACGGCCCGCAACTCGTCCCGAAGCAGCTGATAATCCAGCGATCCTTCGTCCTCGGGCGTCCGAATATTTTTCAATTGATCCCCCTCGATGCGACTGGCAGCCGTTGCCGCGATGGAGAGGACCTGGCTCTGCATTTGCCGGAAGAGCAAGGCGCGTGACCCAAAAAAGAAGAGCCCCAAAACGGCGAAGCCGGTGAATACCGCGACCAGCGCCAGCGCGAGCGTGATCTTCGTTCGGAAGCGCATCGTTTGCGTGTATCAGATGCGCCGGGTGACGCAAAGGCGCTACTTCCAGTGCGGCGTGAGCAGAAGCACGAGCCCGACCGCGCGGATCTCCATCGCTTTGAGGTGCGGAGCTTCCCCGAGCGCTCGCACGGTCCGCATGCGAACCATATCGCCGTCGACGGATCGTGTGAGTCGGGCGTTGACGTTAAACTCCACGTCGCCGCCGGTCAGGAATCGCGGGGTGAATTGCAGGTCGTAATCGACCTTCACCGCTTGGCCGCCCGCCTTCCCGGACACCGAACCTTTCAGGGCTTCCGTCCGCAACTCGTCACCCGGAATCGTTTTCTCCAGCAAAATGGTGGCTCCATCTTTTTTGAGAGCGGCCAGCGCTTCCTTGGGAACGACCACGGTGCCATCGCTCTCACCGCCAGCCTCCGGCAAAGCAAACAACGTGACGTCGAAGGAAAAATTCCCGGTGGCGGTGGTGGTCTCGGCGGCGGAGAGCGCGGTGACGCTCGCACACAAGATGAAGAGAGCCGAGATGCGGGCGGCGATCCGGAGGGAACGGGAGGTCATGCTCCGTCTTGTTACCATGCCGCCAGACGGATAGGAACTTCCGGCATGATCAAGTTCCCGCCCCTGTTCGCCGCCGCGGTCGTGGTTTTTTTCGTGCTTGCCGGCTGCGCCACGACCTCGAGCCAGATGCCTCCGCCGCCGCCGTACCTCGCCCAACTTGAAAAAATGGGAGTCGCGCCCGCGACCCTCGATCGGATCGCGAATGCCCGGGTGCTCGGTTTTGAGGATGTGCTGGAACTCGTCCGGCGCGGCGTGCCGGGCGACCGCATCGTCGCATACCTGCGCAGCACCCGCGCGCCGTACAATTTCACGCAACCGCAGATCAATGCGCTCGTGCGTGCCGGAGCGGACAGCACCCTCGTTAATTTTGTGGGTCGCGACGCGGGGGATTTCCTGATCGACGCGCAAAACGAAAACCAGCAGGCGCGCCTGCTGCGCGACGCGAGATTCCGTCGCGAACTTTGGCAGGATCCCTATTTCACTGACCCAACCTATGCCGGCGCTCCCCCGTTTGATTACGTGTGGCCGGCGCTCTGGTACTAAACCCATGCCGGAACTCGCCGAGGTCGATCACGCCCGCCGCCAATGGGATCCCGGATTCGGTGCGAAGGTGCGCGAGGTCGTGATTCCCAAACCGGCGGTGCGCGTGTTGCGCGGCACCGACATCGACGCGCTCACGAACGGAATCACCGGCCAGAACCTCACCGCATCGGAAGCGAGCGGGAAACAGATGGTCTTTCGATTTGGGAAAAAGCAGGACCGCTGGCTCGGCATTCACCTCGGGATGCGCGGACGATTGCGCGTCGAGCCGCCGAAGTTCGACCCGGGAAAACACGACTACCTCGTGTTGCGACAGGCCGGGCAATCACTTGTCTTTAACGACCCGCGCGTTTTTGGCCGCGTGCTTTTTCATCAGGGTCCCGCGGCTCCGGAATGGTGGGCGAACCTGCCGCCATCAATTGATTCCGACGCGTTCACCCGCGACCGGATCGAAAAATTCCTCGCCCGCCGGAAACGCACTCCGCTCAAGCCGCTCCTGCTCATGCAGGAACAATTTCCCGGGGTGGGCAACTGGATGGCCGACGAAATTCTCTGGCGAGCCCACCTGCATCCGCGGACGCTGGCGGGCAGCCTCGACGCGGGTGAAACGACGCGTCTGCACCGCACGGTCGTGGACGTTTGCCGACGATCCATGAAAGCGATCGACGACGACTGGCGCTACCCGGACTCCTGGCTTTTTTCCCACCGTTGGCGGGACGGTGGCCACTGTCCGCGCTGCCGCACCGCGCTGGAACGCGCCGTGATCGGCGGCCGCCGCACGTGCTGGTGTCCGCAATGCCAGCCGGCGTGATTTCGCAGCAGGTCTACTGCGACTGCCGGGCGTTGCGGAGCCGAGCTTCGATCTGCGCGCGCAGGTAGGCCTGGTATCCGAACAACGTCTTGAACCGCTGGTCGCTGTAAACCTGCGCGACCTGCCAGCGCTCCTGGTAGGCAGGGTCCGCGGGGTCCTGACTTGTCTCGCCGATGGCGTCCACAAATTCATTTTGAAGCGTGCGCAACGAGTCGCGCTGCTCGGGATCGACGACCTGACGGACCGCTTCTTCGAGGACAACTGGAACCTGGACGTTGCCGTCGGGCACAGTGACGACCGTTTCTTCACGAGGCGCGCGCGCCTGGCGCTCCGGTGCATTGGTGTCGGCCGACTGAGCAACATTTGTTTCCGAGGCACTCGGCGGGATTTCGGCTGACTCGGCCGGTGTGGCCAATCCACCGCCTCCAGAAGAAACGTTTGCCGACCGTTGGCCAGCGCGTGGATCAAACGACTGGTCGGGAATCCGGGCAGACAATGTTCCCGCCGAGGCAGATGGGGCGGCACTTCCGTTGACGACGCTGGGAGCAGCCGCAGCCGCAGGTTGGGATGATGAACGTGAATGCCCGCCCGCCGGATTGGATTCCGTGATCGTGACAGGCGAACCAATCGTTTTGCGTTGCACGAGGGTCGTTGCTGCGCTGGTCGGGAAACGCGAAAGCGGGGACGCGCTGCCGCCAGTCGCAGCGACGCCAGCTGACGGGCTGCCCGGTGAAGTCGGTGATACCGATTCCGCACGAGGGGCGGCGGGCAGGAACGTGGTCCTGGCAGCGGGAGTCGAAGGCTGGATGATCGAATTGGAAGCCGTGGGAGCCGGGGCGGACGGGCGCAGGAGGATGACGACGCCGAGGCCGATCAAAATCGCGTTGAGCCCGAGGGAAACGGCGAGCAGGGACCGGGTTTTCATGATCGGGAGGGTTTCACGTTTTCGCGGTAATGTCAGGGAGTCGTCGCGGAACTGCCGCCGCCGTATCCGAGAACCTCGACGGTGATAATCGAGGGCGGCTCCTCGGTTTCTACGGGTGGGCGTGTTTGGTTCGCGACCTGATTGGCCGCGGCGCTGGTGGCTCCGGCGGTTGTCGAGGCCGACGTGAGACCGGCGATATTCGGAGCGGCGACGACGGCTGCGGTCGGAGTGCCCGCGCTCGTACCGACGACGGCGATGTTGCTGGCGTTGAGCACGGCGGTCGCGGCGATATTCAAGTTACCCGAAACGCGGATACCTGCGTCACCAGCATCAACGACACCGAAAGGAGCGATCAGGTCCACGTCGCCCGGTGGCACGCCCTCAACGGTGGCGAGAACGCCGATGCCGCCGCCCGTCGCTAGCCCGGCGAGGTCGGTGCGTACGTCGGCACTCTGCGCGTCGAGCAGCACGCGGGTGGGCGGTGCGGACGCAACCGTCTTCGAAGCTGTGCCCGCGGCGATGTCGCCTCGGGAGGACCAGATGATTTCGTCACCGCCGCGCAAGGTGAAGACACGCCCGACGCCGATATCGACGTCGCCGTCGGTGAAGATGGAAATATTGCCACCCGCCTCGGTGATGATGCCGGGCGGGGCGAGGGTTTCGTTGAGTTCGGTATTGGCAAGCGTCACGCCGCCGCCGGGCGCAAAGATCGTGATGTCGCCCCCGCTGCGGGTACGGACGTCGCGTGAACGCAAATCGATTTCTCCGGTAAATTCGTCCGTTCCAAACAGCGTTTCGATCGCCGCAAATCCGGAATCGTAATTGCCCGCGGTCGAGAAATTTCGACCGGCGTCGCGCAGCACGAAATAGAAGATTTCCAGTGCGAGCTGGGCTTGTTGTGCGGCCGGCAGGTCTTCGAACGCTTCGCCATCGAGTCGCGCTTCGAGATCGGCGAGGTACGGGGCTCCAGCGTCGCCGAGCACGAAGTCGTCGATGAATGCCTCGAAGTCGAGCACGCTGGATTCGAGCCCGGTGGCCGGGCCGATTCCCGCTCCGATGATCAAATTGGCACCTTCGAAGGGCAGATTCGGATTGCGGGCGTTGCCAATACTCGTGATGCCCACGCCGGTGCCGTCGGGATTGTTGCCCCCGGTGCCAAGGTCAAGATCGCGCCCGGCGAGCACCTGGAGCGTGCCGGGTCCGCTGATCTGGATGTCGCCTGCTTGCGGCAGCGCGTCGGAGTTCAGAATGTTACCGGGGGATTGCGCGAGCGACCGGAGCTGGGAATTTTCGTTGTATGCGATGATGTCGCGCCCGGCGGCGACGACGCTGATATCATCCTCCCTCGTGTTCTGAATGTAGAACGAGATGTCGCTGATATCCTGCCCGGCGAGAATGCGGGTTTGTTTTGGAGAGAAAAGCTCGAGCCCGGAAATGTCGCGGCGCAGGGCGTAGAGACGCACGGGCTCACGATCTTCCGCGTGGAGCAGACTGCGCCCGTGGAGGGCCTGCTTCGTTTGCAGCACGGTGTCAGGCGAACCGGTCTCGGCGAAGAGCGCGTCAATCGCGGCGAGCAAACGGACACCCGTCGAAGCGGTGTTCTGAATGCCGACCACGTTCTGATAAGCGAATGGTGTCGCGAAACCAGGAATCGAAGCCGGGTCCGCGTCCGACACGTTGATGCTGGTGGAACCAAAAACGCGAGCGAGGCCGCCGTCGATATTGGTGATTCCCACCGGCTGCAGGCCGTTCACCGAACGGGCCGCGAAGAGATCAAGAGTTCCCGTGGGCGACGGCGAAAGCGTGATGTTTCCAACGAGATTGATGTCACCCGAGAAAGCCGTCACACGCAGCGATGACGCCATGAGCGACGCGACGGTTCCAAATGGCTGCACACTGGTTTCGTTCAAGCGGAGCCACGGCTGATAAAACGACGCGTTGTTGCGAGCGGTCGGGTTGAACAGAAGGACGTTCTGATACCACGTTTGAAGAATCGGGCTCGGGCCACCGACGCCAGCCGTTGACGTCCGGGACGCCTGTCGCAATGTCACCGCGCCGCCGAGCGACGTCACGTTCACAAAACTGTCGGGCGAATAGGTTGAGAAATACGTCTTGTACCAAATCGTGTTGTTGTAGCCGCCAGGCAGGAGGAAGGGATTTGCGACGGGACCGAGGAGCAGGTCACCCCGCGCGCTCACGTCGAAACCTCCCTTGCCGATAAAGAGTGTCGTCGGCAGCCAGGTTTCCGGCGTCAGCGGTGCCTGACCGAGGATAATTCCGATGGACGGAGTGCGAGTGGCGTTCGTCGTGATGGTATTTCCAGCGGTGAGCTCACCGTGGCCGCGCTCGATGTAATACACGCCGCCGTCGATGTTGTTTCCTGCATGGACGATCAAGTCGCCGCCGCCCAGTTCGACGAGCCCGGCGGGATCCGGACGGCCCTTGGGCATGCGTGCGTTGGTCGGCACCACACCATCGACATTCGTCACGTCGCGACCTGCGATCATGGTCACATTGCCGCCACCGAGCGCGCCAACACCCTGAAAGAAATTGGCGAAGTCAACCCACCACGTGGTGGATGCGATGTCAGAGAATGTGTCGGTATTCCACCGTGATCCGCCGAATTCTCCGGTGACCGGATCGACAAAACCGCGCCGGTTCAACCAGTTGGTGGGCATTTGGCGGCTGGAATCGGCGATCACGTTGCCGAGGTTGTCGAGCGTGAGGTGAATGATGTCGCGC
>JBGTDR010000076.1:0-12777 GCA_041748215.1 Chthoniobacterales bacterium | reverse complement strand
GCCTCCGCGAGCACGTGCGCGAGGCCCGCCCGCACTCGCAATACCGAATCCCCCGCCAGCCCAAGCCGCTCCGCGATGGCGTCCGCAGATTTGAACCCGATTCCGGGGATGTCGCGCGCCAGACAATACGGATCGCTCCGGATCAGCGTGATCGCATCGTCACCGTATCGCCGAAAAATCCGTATCGCTTTGCTCGTGGTGATGCCGTGGGTGTGCAGAAAAACCATGATCTCGCGCACGACCCGCTGCTCCTGCCAGGCAGCCTTGATGCTGCGCCGCCGCTCCGCGCCGATCCCGGGCACTTCCTGCAATCGCGCAGATTGATTTTCGATCACGTCGAAAACCCCCGTTCCAAATCGCTCGACGAGCTTTTTCGCGTAAACCGGTCCGATTCCCTTGATCAACCCGCTCGCCAGATATTTCTCGACGCCTTCGCGCGAATCCGGCGGCTGCGTTTCGATGCGGTCCGCACGAAATTGCCGTCCGTGCTCGCGGTCGTGTCCCCACTTTCCTTCCGCCGTGATCCACTCGCCCGGAGTGACCGAAGGTACGGCACCAACCACAGTTACCAGATCACGCTGTCCGCGCACCTGCACCCGCAGGACGGCGAAGCCGCTGTCTTCATTGTGAAAAGTGACGCGGTCGATCTGCCCGCGCAGTGCGTCGTCTGCCGGGGCGGCGCCGCGGCCATCGGCACGCGCGGCCATCCAGCTACTTCTCGATCTGGCCCGGCTCGAGGCCGAGCGGCAAAGGCTCGGGACGTTTCACCGAACTTTTGAGTTCGACGTATCGCCCCGTATCTGACGCGTCGTGAATCGCGTGCATAATGTCGAGCGTATGATACGCGAGCCGGTCGTTCGCACGGTGCTCCCGATCCGCGGCGAGCGCCGCCGCCATGTCCACCAGCCCCAGACCTCGCATCTTGCCGGTGTAACCGTACTGAAGCGGCACTTCGCGCCATTCACTCTCGCCCTTCCTGCGCACCTGCACCGGACCCGCGAACGTGTTGGGATCCGGCAACACCAAAGTGCCCTCGCTGCCGTAAATTTCGAGCCGCGACATCCGGTGATACTGCACGTCGAAGCTCATCGTCATGCTCACCACCGGTCCGGATTGAAAATCCATCACGGCCGACACGTGTGTCGGCACGTCAACGTCGATCACCTGTCCCGCGCAGGGCTGGCTGGTGACCGTTCGCGTGGGAAAAGAAACCCGGGCTGATCCCGACACCCGGGACACCGGTCCAAGGAGAAGGATTAACGCCGTCAGATAATAGGGAGCCATGTCGAACACGGGCCCGCCGCCTTTTTTGTAAAAAAACTCGGGATTCGGATGCCACTGCTCCACGCCGGGACCCATCATAAATGCCGCTCCGCTCACCGGTTCTCCGATCACGCCCTCGTCGATCAATTTCCGGCACGTTTGCAATCCCCCGCCAAGAAACGTGTCCGGCGCGCACCCGATGCGCAGATCCTTCTCGCGGGCGAGACCCATCATTTCCCGCGCGTCACGCCGCCGCATCGCAAGTGGCTTCTCGTTATACACCGATTTGCCCGCCCGCAGCGCCGCCAGTCCAATGTCGGAATGCGCCGCCGGCACCGTCAGATTTAGAACGATCCCGATTTCCGGATCCCCCAAGAGTTCGTCCACTCCCAGCACCTTTGGAATGTGGAATTCCTCCGCCAGTCGCCCGGCACGCTCGAGATCCAGATCCGCACAGGCCGCCACTTCGACGTTCGGGAAACCTGCCAGGCTGGTCACGTACTCCCGGCAAATCACGCCGCATCCGATGATTCCAATTTTGGTTCGCATAAGTGGATCGTCCCGCCGCCACACGTTCAGTCAGCGCTCGCACCGCGACCAGCAAGGAACATGGTCTCCGGTTACCGTTCCCGCTTTCCGCATTCGAGCAAAACTTGGCGCCGGGTGCATTTTCGTCGCGCCGGCGGCTCTCAAGGAATGGGGGTTGAACCTGTGCAATTATAAGTCTATCTAATACCAGTATCGTATGGGCACCTCCACAATCACCCCGGCTGGCCGGTCGCCGGCCGCCCGCGGTCCGCTCCTCGGCTGGATATTTTCCTCCATCGGCAAAAAGTTCATCGTCGCGCTTTCCGGCATCGCCCTCGTGCTTTTTGTCATCGGCCACCTTCTCGGCAACCTCACGTTTTTCCTCGGGCCGGATGCGATCAATCTTTACGCCGTCAAGCTGCACAACCTGGGCCCCATTCTTTGGATCATTCGCCTTGGTCTCCTCGCCATCGTCGGCGTGCACATCGTTTTCACCATGTTGCTGTGGAAGGAAAACCAGACCGCGCGACCCGGGAAATACGCCGTGAAGAACAAGGTCCAGTCCTCCGTCTTTTCGCGGACCATGCGCCTTTCCGGTCTCTTCGTTTTGGTTTTTATCGTCTTTCACATCGCGCACTTTACTGCCCAGGTCGTTGATCCCGCCTACCAGCAGCTCTACGCAACACTGGACGGCGAGCAGGTGCGCGACGTTTTCACGATGATGGTGATGGGATTCAGCAATCCGGTCGTGAGCGGATTTTACGTGCTCGCGCTCGGCCTGCTTGCCTTCCACCTCAGCCACGGCATTGGCAGTCTGTTCCAGACACTCGGTCTCTCGAACAGCAAGCTGCGGCCCATTTACGAAACCACCGGCCGCGTCGTGGCGTGGCTGCTTTTCGCCGGATTTTCCTCCATTCCCATCTCCGTGGTCGTTTTCGGCTACGGCAAGGAGGCGCTGAAATAACATGACTCTTGACGCGAAAATCCCCGCCGGTCCGCTCGACCAGAAATGGACGAGCTACAAGAACAGCGCCAAACTCATCGCGCCGAACAATAAACGGAAATTCGAAATCCTCATCGTCGGCACGGGCCTGGCCGGCGCCTCCGCCGCCGCGACGCTGGGTGCGCAGGGATTCAACGTGAAGTGTTTCTGCTATCAGGACAGTGCGCGCCGTGCTCACTCGATCGCGGCCCAGGGCGGCATCAATGCCGCGAAAAATTACCAGAACGACGGCGACAGCGTTTACCGGCTTTTCTACGACACGATCAAAGGTGGGGATTTTCGCTCCCGCGAAGCGAACGTGCATCGACTCGCCGAAGTGAGCGTCGACATTATCGACCAGTGCGTGGCGCAGGGTGTGCCATTTGCGCGGGAATACGGTGGCCTGCTCGCAAATCGTTCGTTCGGTGGCGCGCAGGTCTCGCGCACGTTTTACGCGCGCGGTCAGACCGGCCAGCAGCTTCTGCTTGGGGCGTATCAGGAAATGTCCGCCCAGGTCGCCCGCGGGCAGGTAAAAATGTTTCCCCGCACCGAAATGCTCGACCTCGTCCTCATCGACGGCCACGCCAAGGGCATCGTCGTGCGTGACATGGTCACCGGGGAAATTTCCACCCACGCCGGCGATGCCGTCCTGCTTTGCACCGGCGGTTACGGAAACGTGTTTTACCTCTCGACCAACGCGAAGGGGTGCAACGTCACCGCCACGTACCGCGCTCACAAACGCGGAGCTCTATTCGCCAACCCGTGCTACACGCAGATTCACCCGACCTGCATTCCGGTCAGCGGCGACTACCAGTCGAAACTCACCCTCATGTCCGAGTCGCTGCGCAACGACGGACGTGTCTGGGTGCCCATCCGGCCGGAGGATGCGGGTAAACCACCCGGCGAGATTCCCGAGGACGCACGCGATTATTTCCTCGAACGCAAATATCCCAGCTACGGCAACCTCGCGCCGCGCGACATCTCGTCCCGCAGCGCCAAGGAAGCGTGCGACGAAGGCCGCGGGGTCGGCCCCGGCGGCCGCGGGGTTTACCTCGATTTCGCTGACGCCATCAAGCGCCTCGGACAGCCCACCATTCGCGAGCGGTACGGCAACTTGTTCGAGATGTACGAAGAAATCACCGCCGAGGATGCGTACGAACGCCCCATGCGGATTTATCCGGCGGTCCACTACACCATGGGCGGCCTCTGGGTGGACTATAACCTGATGAGCAACGTCCCTGGCCTTCACGTGCTCGGCGAGGCGAATTTCTCCGATCACGGCGCGAACCGCCTTGGTGCCAGCGCCCTCATGCAGGGACTCGCCGACGGGTATTTCGTGATCCCGTACACTATCGGGGATTACCTCACGACGCAGTTCGGCAAGAAGGTTGATTCGAGTCACCCCGCTTTCGCCGACGCCGCCCGCGAAGCGAAGACTCGCGTCCAGACGCTGCTCGACATCAACGGCACCCGCTCGGTCGATTCGTTCCACCGCGAGCTCGGGCTCCTCATTTGGGATAAATGTGGCATGGCCCGCGACAAGGCCGGACTGGAAGAAGCACTCGCCCGCATCCCGAAACTGCGTGAAGAATTTTGGAGCACCGTGAAAGTGCAAGGCTCTGGCGCGGAGATGAATCAATCGCTCGAAAAAGCCGGACGCGTTGCCGATTTCCTCGAATTCGGCGAACTCATGTGTCTCGACGCCCTCACTCGCGAAGAATCCTGTGGCGGCCACTTCCGCACCGAACACCAGACACCCGAAGGCGAAGCGCTGCGCAACGACGACGACTACATGTTTGTCTCGTGCTGGAAATACGAAGGCGAAAACCAAACCGCTTCGCTCATCAAGGAGCCGCTTACCTACGAAACCGTGAAACCGGCAACCCGCAGCTACAAATAAGCGTAAAATCTCTGGATACGGTCATGAATTTCACTCTCAACGTCTGGCGTCAATCATCGGCCAACGCAGCCGGCCACCTCACGACCTATGCCGCGAAAGATATCCCCGCCGGAGCCTCGTTTCTCGAGATGCTCGATATCGTCAACGAGACGCTGATCACGAAAGGCGATGAGCCCATCACGTTCGACCACGACTGCCGCGAGGGCATCTGCGGGACGTGCAGCCTCACCATCAATGGCATTCCGCACGGCAAGGACCGCGGAGTCGGCACGACGTGCCAGCTTTACATGCGCAAATTCAAGGACGGCGACACCATCACGATCGAGCCATTCCGGGTCGGTTCATTTCCGGTGATGAAAGATCTCGCGGTCAACCGCAACGCCTTCGATCGCATCATCCAGGCGGGCGGATTTATCTCCGAGCGCAGCGGCTCCGCCCCGGACGCCAACGCCGTGCCGATTCCCAAACCAATCGCCGACGAAGCCATGGACGCCGCCGCCTGCATTGGGTGCGGTGCCTGCGCCGCCGCGTGCCCGAACAGCTCGGCGATGCTTTTTGTGAGCGCAAAAGCCGCCCACCTCGGACTGCTGCCCCAGGGAAAACCCGAAAAAAATCGTCGTGTGCTGGGAATGGTGCGTCAGATGGACGCCGAAGGGTTTGGCAATTGTTCGAACTATTACGAGTGCGAGGCCGTCTGCCCGGCCCACATTCCCGCGAGCTTCATCGCGAAACTCAATCGCGACTTTTCGGCTGCAGCCCTGCGCGAATCCGCCGGCGCAGGTGCCTGATCGAGCCGTCTTCCAAACTTCCTCCGGGACAGCTTAAAAACGCCAGCCGAGCGTGACGAGCAGGCCGTGGCTGATGAAGGTGTAGTCTCCGTCCGCCGACTGTCCCAATGCCGAGGGCGCGCTGTTCTCCACCGTACGCGTTGGGCCGTAGCCCAATTGATAGGCCACATCGATATCGAAGTGTTTGCCTCGGAACCCAACTCCCGTACTCCAGAAGTGACGATCCTGATCGTAGACCAACGGCTGGTAGTTCGCCGCCGGGACGGAGTTTTGGTTGAAAATGTATCCGCAGCTCAATGACCAGCTTTTACCGAAATAACGCGTCACACCAAACTCATAATAAAGGCTCGATTTCCAGTTGAATGGCAACGCCACGACCTCCGGAAGCGGAGAGCCGTCGGGAACATCCTGATTGATGTCCACGGTGTTCAACCGACTCCATCCGGTCCAATCGACGTTGAATTCCAGATTCCACTCCGGGGTCGGACGGAACGAAACCCCGCCCACGACATTCTGCGGAAAATCAAAATTTGCATTCGCGTCATACCGCCCGTTGATGACGGGTGACTTGTAATCGGCATCACCGCGAAGCACGGCCGTCGTCGGGCTCCGATACGACACCCCGAATTGCAACTGCGGAATCGGCTTCCAAAGCAAGCCTGCGTTAAAACCCACCGTCCATCCCTGAGCCGCTACCCGGAAGCGGTCACCAAAACCCGGCTCCGGCGTCAGAAATCCTGATTCCAGTTCGACGTTGACGTAGTTGATCGTCGGACCCACCCCCAGCGAAAGGTTTGGCAGGATTTGCCACGAGACGACCGGATTGATCGAAAGGTAGGTCACGCTCCCCTTGATCGCCAGCGTGCGAAATCCGGTATCCTGCGACCATTCGCTGCTCAGTCCAAACGGCGCGTAAACTCCCAAACCCGCCGAAATTGGGAACGTCTCCGGAGTGAACGTGTAAAAAAATTGGGGGATCGCCTGCAGGTTTTCCTGATTGCGAAAGCTCTGACCGGAGGGGGAATCGTACGTGGAATTGATGTTCAGACCATAAAATCCGCCGCGAATCTGATGCCCCTCGAGCTGGCTGATGCCCGCGGGATTGTAATAAACCGCCGACGCGTTGTCCGCGGTCGCGACAAAGGCCTCACCGCGCGCGGAGGCGAACGCATCCTGGCTTGCCACGCGAAAACCGGAAGCGCGACCCGGAGACGCGACACTCATCGATAACGTCAAAAACGTAAAAAACGCGCACGGTAGGCGGCGAGTGCTGACAAATGCTGTGGCGGACATCCTGTGTTTCGAATCCCACCAGCTTGCGGCTCGCTGACCGCGTTCGACGGGCACCGCGCCACCTGCTGGTAATTGACAAAGTTGATTGGAACCCGAAAAGCGACCGCTCCGCTTTTCCGATTGCGAACGTTAGTGTCGAGTTGCGTTCGGAAGCAATCGCTAAACACATGCCGCGGAGGTGATTTAGGCTCTTTCCGTCGGCCTCGTTGGGCGACGTGCCGCGGCGGCTTGCACGTATCGCAAAATCAAAAAGGCCGGCTACCCTCGCGGGAAACCGGCCTCTTTTGGTATCGAGGGAATTTGTCGAAAAATTCGTCAGCGTTTCGAGAACTGGAAACGTTTGCGCGCTCCGGGCTGACCGGGCTTTTTCCGCTCCTTCATCCGTGGATCGCGAGTAAGCAGACCTTCTTTTTTGAGCACCGGGCGCAGTTCCGGGTTCATCTCGATCAAAACGCGGGAAATCGCGAGGCGCAGCGCACCAGCCTGACCGCGAATGCCACCGCCGTTCGTGCTGACGCGAAGATCGTAAGCGTGAATACTGTTGGCCAGTTCAAGTGGCCGCAGAATGTCGTTCTGGAGCGAAAGGCTCGGGAAATAATCGGTGAAGTCGCGGTCGTTCACGCGAATTTCGCCGGCACCGGGTCGGGCCCAGATTTTGGCGATGGAGGTCTTGCGACGACCTGTCGCGTTGATTTCGTTGGTGGCGATCATGAAATTAAAGAGCGATGGCTTTCGGATTTTGAGCCTCGTGCGGATGCTCACTGCCCTTGTAAACCTTGAGCTTGCGGTAGGCCGTCGATCCGAGGCGGTTGTGCGGGATCATTCCTTTAACGGCGCGCTCGACCAGCAATTCCGGTCGGCGCTCGCGGCGGGCGCGGAACGTTTCGGAATGATGCCCACCGACGAAACCCGAAAAACTCATGTATGTCTTCTGGATGTCTTTCTTGCCGCCGACCCGGACCTGGTCAGCGTTGATGACGACAACGAAGTCGCCGGTATCGACGTGATTGGTGTAAATCGCCTTGTGCTTGCCGCGGAGCAATGTCGCCGCTTTAACCGCAACGTGGCCGAGCATCTGGTCTTTGGCGTCAATCACCCACCAGCTGCGCTCAACGTCTGCTGCTTTTGCCGAAAATGTCTTCATGGAAAAGGGTTGAGAAAAGACCATGCCTCGCCCGACGTGTCAACGGGTAAATCCGCATGATGAAATGGACCCTCGCCGCCGTCGGTCGCCCGCGCCTCGCGTATGCCCGCCTGGGCATCGACGAATATCTCGGCCGACTTCAGCATTTCGCACCCGTGGAATTTGTGACGGTGAAAGCCGGTTCGGCCTCCGCGGAAAGCACCACGTTGCTCGAGCGCACGGCCGGAGCGTACCGCATCGCTCTCGATGAACGAGGCACTTCGCTAGGCAGCTCGGAATTCGCCGATCGCATTCGCGCGCTTCAAGACGGCGGCACGCGGCGTGCAGCCATCCTGATCGGCGGAGCTGATGGCCACTCCCCCACCCTGCGCAAACACGTGGATCTCGTTGTCAGCTTGAGCCCGTTCACGCTCCAGCACGAACTCGCCACGCTCGTTTTCCTCGAGCAGCTTTACCGGGCCTACACGATTCTCGGCGGACTGCCCTACCACCGCGAATGATCCCGGAACTTATCGGGATTTGGTGCTGAATTTTGCCAACCGCCGCCCTACCCTTCCACGCAAACCTCATTCGCCACCCATGGACCAACCGTTTCTCACTCTCCAATCCGGCCTCCGGGCCGTTCTTGGCGCCGCGGTTCTTGGTTTCACGTCGTGCGCTTTATTTGATCGGGATCCATCGGAAGGCGAAAATGAAGCGCCGAATCAAGAGGTGACCAGCCCGACTACCGAGGTCCGGGTGACTGGTGGTGACAGCTCTGCGGCAACCACGACGACGGCCACGCCGACCCCGGCAGCCTCCTCCACGCCGCCTCCGGAAGGTGAAGCCAAAAAAGAAAATATCTTTGCACGAACCTTCGGCCGAATTTTCCCCAGAAAACCGACCACCGAAACCGCAGATCCAAACGCACCCACGGCAACCCAAACCGATCCTGAATCGACCGCCGCGCCCGAGTCTCGTTACCGGGTGATCGTGCAAACGGAGGGAGAAGAGCCGCAAGTTTCCGCCGCAAATCCGCCCACCGAGGCGACAACCCCTCCGCTCCAGATCGCGGTTGAAACGCCGACCGATCCAACGATCCTTGTCCCACGAGAAGGGTTTTTTTCACGCACGTGGCACCGCATTTTCCCTCGAAAAGTGCGACCACCCGCGGCTGCCGTGCCGCAGTGGATGGGCACGATCAAATTGATTCACCCAGCCGGCAATTATGCGCTCATCGATTCCCAGCCCTACGTCGGAGTCGCGCCCGGCACGCTACTGAATTCCGTGGGCAATGAATCGGAAACCGGCTCATTGCGTGTCTCGGCGGATCGGAACCCTCCCTTTTTTATTGCTGATATCGTCAGCGGCCGTCCACAAGTCGGAGACCGGGTGTATTCGCCCCAGCCGTGATCTCGGAATTTGAGGCCCTCGAGCGTCTCTTCGAAACCCTCACGCCCCTGCCCGGCGAACAGCTACCGCTCGCGGACGCCCGGGGATTTTACGCGAGTGAAGACGTCTTCGCTCCGGCGGACCTGCCACGCTTCGATCACTCGGCAATGGACGGCTACGCACTCCGCGCCGCCGATGCCGGCGCAACCCTTCCAGTCGTCGGCGAACAACCCGCCGGTCCGGACCGCGGTCTTTCTCTGACACCCGGTGCGGCCGTCCGCATTTTCACGGGTGCCCCCCTGCCGGCCGGGGCGGAGGGCGTGGTCATGCAGGAAGATGTCGATCGCTCCGGCGACGTGATCACGCTCCGCACCGCGGTGAAAGCAGGAGACTTTATTCGTCGCCAGGGCGGCGACGTCTGCACCGGTCAATTGGTGCTAAGGGCCGGAGAGCCACTCACCGCGGCACGAATCGGACTGCTCGCGACCTTGGGCTTTGCGGCCATCAAGGTGCACCGTCGTCCCGGGATTGCTCTCATCGGATCCGGCGACGAACTCCGTTCGCCGGGCACTCCGCTCGCACCGGGCGAAATCTACGAATCGAACACGCAATTGCTCGCCGCTCTCCTTGCCGACCAGGGATTCCCAACGTTTTCTCGCGTGACGACTGCCGACGACCCCGATCGGATTGCGGCTTCGTTCAAAAAAGCGGCAACAGGCGACGTCGTGGTATTTACCGGGGGAGTTTCGGTCGGCGACCATGACCACGTCCCCCGCCTGCTGCTCCAGCACGGAGTTGCGATCGACTTCTGGCGGGTTGCGGTCAAGCCGGGCAAACCGTTTCTGTTTGGCACCTCGGGTTCGCTGGCCGTTTTCGGACTGCCGGGCAATCCCGTGTCCACGTTCGTCACCGCCGTTCTTTTTTTGTTGCCCGCTCTCCGCCACCTCGCCGGTGCCAGCGCACAATTCGCCCGTCCGCGCTCCCTGCCGGCTCACGCCGGACGTGACCTCGAGAATCCCGGCGACCGCCCCCACTACCTGCGCGGCCAGCTCGACGATGGCATTTTTTCCCCCGCCTCCCTTCAGGAATCCCACGGCATCGCCGCCCTGGCCGCGTCGAATGCCCTCGCCCGGCTCGCCCCTCACACGCGTCTGGCTGCCGGCGATCCGATCCGGGTCATTCCGCTGGAATGAAGATTGACGCATCAATTAACGAAACTTAATTATCAAGCCAGTTAAGCTTCCGTGATCAAACACCCGGAAACCCCACTTCCGCTCGAAGGCGTCGAGCAGCTCGCAGACATCATCATGAGTCTGCAACGCTGCTTCGTGATTCGTTTGACCGCCGAGCTCTCGCACGGCGAAGTTTCGTTCGCGCAATTTTTTCTGCTCAGCCACATCAGCACGCACGACGCGCTGAGCATGACGGAGATTGCCGAAAAGATGAACCACACCACGGCTGCGGCGACCGGCCTGGTGGATCGGCTGGAGAAGCTTGGTTACATCCTGCGAATGAATGCCGCGACCGATCGCCGCAAGGTTCTCGTCCGCATCACACCCAAAGGCGACAAACTCGTCGGAATGATCCGTCAGGACATGGTGGAAAACCTCACGACGATGATGGACGTGCTTACCCCCGAGGAGCAGCACATGTGGCTGCAGATCTACAACAAGATTTTTGACTACTGCCAGAGCAAACCCGAAAAGTAAGCCCGCATGAATTTCCACCGAGTCGCGTGCGCGACGATTTCCGCCTTCCTGTCGCTCACCGCCAGCCACGCCCAGGAGCCCACCGCGACTCCCACGCCCGCGCCGACCGCGTTTCCCTCGCCGACACCGGTGCCCACGGCGACCCCAGCCGCTACGCCGTTTCCGCTTCCGACGCCGTACATTCCGCCGACGTTCAGTGATCAGCTCGATCCCACCCCGAGTCTCACCGCGCCGGGAGACGCGCCGACCAACGAACCATTGCCTCCGGAATTCGGCGATCCCGGCACTCCGCCACCAGCCGTTCCGCTCATCCAGCCAAACGTCAACGACGTCCGTCCCAGCCCGGCCAGCATCGAAAAGATGAACCAACAGGCCGTTGCTTTGATCGATGCCTTCGTGAAAAGTCAGCGCAATCCTGCAGTGCCGGACATGACGATCGACGACGCGATCAATTCCGCTCTGCGGCAAAATCCTGATGTGCTCACCGCGATCGAGCAAATCCGCTTCACTCGTGGCCAGGTCATCGAAATCCGCGCGCAGGCACTGCCGCAAATTACGGCCACAGCAGGCTACACCCAGCAGCAGCGGTCGCTGGTGGATCCCAGACGCCCGAGTTCCGGCGGCGGCAACGACATCGTGATTCCCACGTCCGATGGCGACGTGGTGCTCAACCTCGGCGGAAGCGGCGGAAGTTCCTACATCAACGACAAGAGTTACAATGTCAGTATCGGCGCAAGCCAGCTCCTCTACAACGGTGGGGCTGTGATCTCGGGAATTCGCGCCGCAAAGTTCGTCGAAGACAGCGCGAATTTTTCACTGCGTCAGACGATTAATCAGGTCATCGCCGACGTGAAAACCGGTTTTTTTCAGGTCGTTCTGAACCGCACTCTGATTGTCGCGCAGCAACAATCCGTCGAGCTTCTCACCCAGCAGCTCAAGGATCAGCAGAACCGCTTCGAAGCCGGCACTGTTCCGCGTTTCAACGTCCTTCAAGCCGAGGTGGCGCTCGCCAACGCCCAGGTTCCGCTCATCCAGGCGCAAAACGATTTCCGGATCTCCCAATACGAGCTCGTGCGCCTGCTCGGCATGGACTACAAGGCCATCAAACCGAGCGAAGTGCCGTTCAACGTCGTTGGTGACCTCGGCTATCGGGTGCGCAAAATCAACACCGACGAATCGATTCGCTCCGCCATCGAGCGCAATCCGGCCCTCAAAGCCCAGCGCCAGAACCTGCTCGCCCAAGCCGAAAACGTGAACGTGCAATTTGCGGGCTACCTGCCAACCGTTTCCGCCACTGCCGATTATGGATGGCAAAACAATACCTCGTTCCAGAGCCTCGGCGAGATCACTCAAGGCTGGGTTTTTGGCTTCCAGGGCAGCTGGGCAATCTTCGATGGATTCGCCACCAAAGGCCGTGTCGATCAGGCGCGAGCCCAGCTCGAGCAGGCCGTCATCGCCTACAACGACGGCGTTCGCCAGGTCATCCTGAACGTCCAGCTCGCCATTTCAAATCTCCAGACCGCATTGGAAACGGTCACCAGCCAGGAAGCCAGTGTCGTCCAGGCTGGCGAAGCGTTCCGCCTGTCACAGGAGCGCCTCGACGCCGGTGCCGGCACACAGCTCGACGTGTTGAACGCCCAGACTCAGCTCCTCACGGCTCAGACGAACGTGCTCACCGCCCGCTACGATTACATCAACGCGCTCGCCCAGTACAATCTCGCGCTCTCGCTCGACGCGGAATATGAAGAAGCTTTCGACGACCCGCTCGCAGCCGGCGAACGCAAACAATTCCAAAAGGT
>JBGTDR010000075.1:0-15703 GCA_041748215.1 Chthoniobacterales bacterium | reverse complement strand
GCGGCCAGAGCGAGCGCGGCGGCGAGGCCGGCGGAACCCGACGTCTCGGCGCCGCCGGCAGGTTCGCGGACGAAACAATTCCAGAGACCGTCGTTTCGTTGGGTGCAAATCGCGAGGTCGGCGAGCTGGCGGATATCGGCGATCACGACATCAAGACGGGGATCGCCGGTCAGTTCCTGCGCGGTGCGCACGCTGCCAAGAAAATGCCACGTGAGGCCGCGCGCCCACGACGGAAACGTGCGTTCGCCGGTCGACGGAATCCAGCGCAGCCAGAAATCGCCGTCGTGCCACAACTGCTCGCGGCGAATCTCGAGCTGCCGCAAGGCGGCGGTGGCGAGCTCGGCGTCACCACGCAGCGACGCGAGTCGGGCCATGGGATAGGCGATGGTGTAACTGCCCTCGGCCGACAACATTGATCCGTCGAGCACAGCACCATCGGGTCCGGCCTCGGAACGCCAATAATCAACCACGCGGTCAAGCCACGGATGAGAGAGATCGTCCTTCGCGAGCGGCGCGAACATCAAGGTGCTCTCGATGGTGTCGATGGTGTTGTCGCACGGCTCGCTGCGCGGGGTCTCGGCGCGAAGCGTTCCGTCGGGCGGAAAAAACCGGGCGAGGTGCGCCCGGACTTCCGCCTCGCAGCCCAGATGCTCGAGCCCGTCCAGCACGCAACCCTCCATCCAGCCCCACGTGTGCTGACAATCCGGTGATCGCAGATGGCCTAACAGCGCAGCGGCGGGATCGCCCAGCTGGTCGTTGGTCGCAAAATGGGGCACCATTCCGGGAGCGTCGGAAACCGCCACACACCACAACGGACTGGTTCCCCGAGTCAGGCTGAGCGTCAACGAGCCGTAACGCCTGGACAACGGCAGCCAGAACGTTTCGAGGGCGTGGGCGTAACGCAGATCAAGTTCCCCCAGCAGATCGCCCGACTCGTCGCAAACGGCGACAATCTTGATTTCACGATCATCGATGGCAGTCGTGATCCGGAAAACCACCTCGCCAATCGGCGCGCTGTCTTTGGGCCAGTCTAGCTTCACAATGCCGGAGGCAGGTTCGGGAATCGCAAATGCCGACCAGCCGAATGGCACCCGTTTTCCTGCGGGAACCGGGAGATCAGGTGCGGTGATGGCGTTGACGGGACACATCGCCGGATCAATCAAATCCAAGAGCACGGGCGGCGTTGTCGTGACACACCGCCCGAACGAGTGGCGCAAGTTCGTTGGCGTCGGACGGCAGGTGCCCCGCGGCGGATAACTCCCCCAGCCACGCGCAAAGGACGCGGCGGAAATATTCGTGGCGCACCAGCGAAAGCAGGCTGCGGGAGTCAGTGGTCATCCCGATAAACGTCGCAAGCAGACCGTAGCTCGACAGGGCATCGAGGTGCTGGCGGATGCCGGACGCGTGGTCGTTGTACCACCAAGCCGGGCCGAGCTGGACGAGGCCGGGCACGCCGTCGGAAGCGTACGATCCCGTCATCGTAGCAAGCGCGGGAAAATCAACGGGGTTGAGCGGATAAAGATTTGTGCGCGGGAGTTCCCCGGCAGCGGTTTCGATGGCGTCCAGCAATGCGCAAAGGCTCGGGATGTCCGTCGCGTTGCCAGGGCAGGCGTATCCGCCGGCCGGACCCACCAGTCGGCGCAACCGTGAGCTGGTGCGCCGTTGAGCGCCGAGGTGGAGCTGGAGAATCCAGCCGCGACGGGCATATTCAACGCCGAGATCCCGCAGCAGACCCGAGCGCAGCCGTACGGAGTCTGAGTCCGTGAGCGATTCGCCCGCCACGACCCGGCCAAACAGCTCCGCGGTATCACCGGGCTCGGTAAATCGAAAATCGTCGAGCGCGTGATCCGAAAGCCGGCAACCAAGCGCTTCGAATGCGTCGAGCCGCACCGCCGCGGCCACGCGGAAATTTTCGTAATCGCGGATGGCGATGCCGGTCATTTCGCCGAGTTCCCGGAGCCACCCGACGTATCCGGGTGAGTCGATCGCGGTGATGTCATCTGCGCGGAGCGACGGCAGCACCCGCGTCGGGAAATCGGACGCGGCCAGCACCGCGTGGTGCGAGAGATCATCCAGCAGACGATCCGACGTGCAAACGCAGGCCGTGCCGCGCAACGCGAGCAACTGGCGGGCGCTGTGCGTCGACCGGGCAAGCTGGGCGTTGGCGGTTTCCCATATACGTTCCGCACTTTCCGGCGTGAGCGGCTCGGTGATCCCAAAAGTGCGATCAAGTTCAAGCGCCGTCCACGGATGGAGCGGATTGCCAAGGGTTAACGGAACCGTGGCCGCCCAATGATCGAATTTTTTCCGATCAGAACTTGCACCGGTGATGTCCGCCTCCGCGAAGCCAGCGATGCGCATGGCCCGGTGTTTGTAGGGATCGCTGATGATCCAGAGCTGCGCGAGATTGGCGAACGTGCGGTCCTCGGCGAGTGCCTGCGGATCGAGGTGATTGTGATAATCAATGATCGCGAGGTCGCGGGCGACGCCGTGGTAGAGATCCCGGGCGAGCGGGGTGGTGAGAAGGAAATCGTCGTCGAGCATTCGATCCTTCACAAATCCCGCAACGGGAGCGAATCGCGCTCGGCAAGCGCCAGCGGCGTGTCCGAACAAGGCAGCATGGCCCAGGCTGCTTCCGGCGAGGACGCAAACCACTTGGGAGGGGCAAAAACGATGCCGCTCAGGAATTCCACCAGCACCGGCTCGCGCAACGGGATGGCGTCGAGCCCGACGACGGTCAACGGTGGGGCCATGACGTCCGGCGGTCCATCGTTACGCCACCACGCCACGAGATTGGGCGACGTGTCGGCTGTCCGCTGCCACGCGTACGCCGCGGTGGAAATCGGAAACCGACCCGGATGGGCAGGCAAGGGTGCGAGCGGGTAGGCGTCGTCGAACATTGAAAAAATGTGCTGGGCGGCGAAGTAAGCCGGTTTGCGGTAAGCCACGGATTTGTCCGGAAGAATGCAAAGCAACCCTTTTGGATTGCGCCCCTCGAAAAGCCCTCCCTGCTGCTTTGCGTAGTACATGTCGCCGAGCTGGAAAAGACTCATCGCGTAACCACGCGCGTGATGAGCCAGCAGCCGACGAAGATCCCACGCAGCCTGCTTGCGTTCAGTCCACGGCAGACCGCTCAATGCGCCGACTTGCACAGCATCGGACGGCGCGCCGGTTTCGCCCTGTCGCAACGGCACGCTGATGCCATGGCGCGCAGCGTACGTCTTGATCTTGTCGGCAATCTCGATCGAGTGATCGGGATTTTGCGGGTAGAGGTGAAAGGAAATTTCGTCGAGCAGATCGGCGCGGCCGCTGGCGGCAAGAGCCGCGAGCCAGTCTTCGGCGAACTCCGCTTTGTGACACAGCACGAGTCCGATCATCTTCGCATCGGGTCTGGCAGCCCGGACCTGGATCGCCGTGCGAATGAAAAAATCCTTGTACGCCTCCGGGGTGACCGCACCAAAAAGATCGGGTTCATTCCAAACCTCCCAATGCGTGACTCGGTCGCCGTAACGTTCGGCAAGCGCGCGGGCCCAGCGATCCCAGGCGGCAAGCGCTTCTTCAGAAACCGGGATTCCCTGCGCGAGCCCGATACCGCCACCACCCTCGTAGCCGGGGTTGCCGTAGGAGAGCTGCAACCAGGGTTTTACGCCCTGTTCGAGGCAGCTCTCGATGATCGTGTCGAGCCAGGCCCATCCATACGGACCGCCCGGAGTGGGTTCGCACTTGGCCCAGCCAGCCTGTAGCCGAACGTGCTTCGCGCCAAGATCACCAAGGTGCGGACCGGTATGGGCAAAGTCCACGTAATCGCGGTCAAGCGTCTCGCAACCGATACCCCAGGGGGATCCGGAAATTTCGCGCGCGTGGCGCGGCCGGAGTCGCGCAACCGGTTGATAGCCGAGCGTGGTAAGGGGAGCAAGCAGGTCGGAATCTGGTTTCATGGAAAACGCCAAACCCTAACGGCAGGGTCGACGGGTAGCGACGCCCAGTTTACTTTACCCGTAAAGTGAATCCGCCGCCCCCCACCCTTCAGACTATCGCCACAACGTGCGGGGTTTCCCGCATGACGGTATCGCTCGCGCTTCGGCTGCATCCGTCGATCCCGGCCGTCACGCGAGATCGCATCTCCGCAGCGGCGGTGCGTCTCGGCTACCGGCCGAATCCCCTGGTCTCAGCGTTAATGACGCAGGTGCGCGGGCGGCGGCATCCCCGTTACCAGGCGACGCTGGCGGTGATCCACGACGCGGATCATCGCGATTGGCGGACCATGTTTCCCGGAGCACATGGCTTGGCGGCGGGCCTCCAATCCCGTGCGACGGAGCTTGGCTACGCCGTTGATACCTTCTGGCTGCGCGATGCGGCCTGGACGGAGGGTCGGCTCGCGCGGGCGTTCGAGCAGCGAGGGATTGCCGGAGTGGTCGTTGCACCCATGCCAGTGCCACGCGAAGAAATCGCCTTCGACTTCACCAATTTTGCCGCTGCCACGATTGGCCTTTCGCTGCGCACGCCGTTATTACATTGTGCGACTGCGAACTACTTCCAGACCGTTCAGATCGTTTATGCGCACCTGGTCGCGGCGGGCTGCCGCCGGATCGGCCTCACACTCGAGCCATCACACGACGAGCGCACGCAGCATCAGTGGCTGGGGGCTTATCTCGTGAGTCAGGCCACCTCGGGACGGAGGGCGGTGGCTCCGTTGATTGCGCCCGCCGACCGCGAACGTTTCCTACGATGGTGCCAGACCTCCCGGCTCGACGCCGTGATGAGCGTGAATCCCGAGCAACACCTCGCGTGGCTGCGGGATGCCGGGCGCGCTGTTCCAGGGGAAATATGTTACGCCTGCCTAACCCTTTCGCCGGGTCGCAGTCACATCGCCGGGGCGGCCAGCAATCCCCGGGGCATCGGTGCCGCGGCGATCGACCTGGTCGCCGCCCAGCTCAACCGCAACGAACGTGGCGCACCGGCCGAGCCGCGCATTCTCCAGATTCCGTCCCGCTGGGTGCCGGGGGCCACCGTGCCCGAGGCAGTCTATGCGTAGCTGTCCACGAGCGAAAATACCCGCAAAGCCCCGAGCAAATTTTCGTCCACCGCCGCGGAAAATCGCACCGTCACGACAACGGTTTCGCCAGCCGGTAGATGGAAAAAATTATCCGACCACCACGGGGTGAGGCCTTCGAGCTCGAGGTTGACGGCATAATGGAACGCGTCACTCGCGAGGGTGAGCGTCCACTCGGACTCGGCCACCCGGGCCCATACGGTCCGGATCGGCTGGCGGGAGAGGGACAGATTGCGCGGCGCGGTGAAAAACGTGAAATTGCGCGCCCGTTCCGATCCGTCCGCGGCGATCAATTCCGCCCGAAGGAAAACGCGGTCGCGACCCACACGCTCGACCGCAGAAGTCAGGTCAACCGACTCCACGAGCACTCCGCGCTGGGGCTCGAGGTCCACGGATATCGAACGCTCCTCGGTCACCGAGCCGTCCAGATGCAGGAGACGCCACCGCAGAACAAACGACTGGGGAGCCGGGCCGTCCTGCAGGGCGTGAATTTTGACGACCCCGGTGTCACTGCGCACGTAATTCCCGGTGATGCGGTTTTCCCGACCGAGGTGGCGGAAACTGACGAGTTCCGGCGCGAAAAAACGCCGCGCGTAATGGTGCAGCGCCTTCCATTTTCCGCCGAACTCCAGGCTGCTCCACGACGCGACGGGCCAGCAATCATTCAGCTGCCAGTACAGTGCGCCGAGGCAAAGCGGCGAAATGCGGCGCCAATGTTCGACCGCAGTCTGCATGCAGAATGCCTGGTTTAGCTGCGAAAGATACGCGACCGAGCGGTAGTCCTTCGGGAAACGAAACAGGCGCGAGACGTAGTCGAAAATGACCTGATTGCCGCCGACGTTCTTTTGGTGATTTTCAAAAATCGGAGAAAAAATGTTCAGCTCCTCCTCCGGGCAAAACGTCGCCGCGATTTCCGGAGACGAATAACTCTGCATGCCAAACTCGCTCGCGAAACGGTGCCGCGTGGTTTCGTAATGTTCGACCGGAAATCGTTCGTGCCAGACGTGCCAGTCGTGTTCGTCCTGGCTTGGCGGCACGTGCTCCGACTCACCAGGCAAGGGACGGTCGGGCGAACTCGGGACGAAGGGAGTGGCCCCGTCGAGCTCTTCAACAACTCCCGGAAGGAGCCGATGAAAAATCGCCACGTAACCATCGTAAAACGCTCCGCCAGGCTGGAGATGCTCTGCGTTCAACATCACGGCTTCGTTGTTGCCGCACCAGAGCGCGAGCGACGCACGGTGACGCAGACGGCGCACGGTTTGTTCGGCTTCCGTCCGCACCGAATCGAGGAATGCCTGATCCGACGGATACAGGTCGCAGGCAAACATGAAGTCCTGCCAGACAAGCAGGCCCAACTCGTCGCAGAGATCGTAGAAACTCTCGTATTCGTAGATGCCGCCACCCCAGACGCGCAGGGTGTTCATGTTGGCATCGACTGCGGAACGCAGGAGCGGCTCGTAGTCTGCGCGGCCCAGCCCGTGGACGAACGAATGAGCGGGAATCCAATTCGCACCCTTGGCGAAAATCAACCGACCGTTCACGCGCAGACCGAAGCGGCCCAGTCGACGACCGCCCACCTCGACTTCGAATTCGTCGAACTCCCGGTCGAGCGTGATCGTGCGAAGGCCGATTCGTCCGTTCCACGTTGAGATTGCCACCCCGTCCCCGATGAGCTCGACCTTTACGTCGTACAGTGACTGATCCCCCTGCCCGGCCGGCCACCAGATTTCCGGCTTGGAAATCATCACGTCGAGCGCCTCCCCTGTCGCAACCAGGTCGTCGCCTAGCGAAACGGTGACATGGAATTTTGCCGCCGCCTCGCCCCGCGCGAGCTCGGGCGTGAGATCAAGTCGAACTCCGTCGGGCCCATGATGCTGAACGATCTTTACCGATTCGATTCGGTTGCCGCTCCATGCCTCGAGCCGGACCGGCCGCCAGACTCCCGCGGTTACAAATCGCGGACCCCAATCCCAGCCGAACTGGCAGGGTTGTTTGCGAATGCGCACGCAGCTTCCTCCCGGGTCGTTGAACGATCGCGGTGGTGTGAAATCGATACGGTGGGTTTGCGTGTAGTGCACCGCGCTCGCGAAGCGGATCTCCAGATCGTTTCCACCGGGGCGCAGGCGCTCCCGCACCGGGATCCGGTGGGAGTGATACATGTTCTCCGATTCCAGAATGACTTCACCGTTCAGTCGGACCGTCGCGACGGTGTCGAGGCCCTCGAATACCAGATCGATTTCGTCATGACCCTCGAGTGACGCATCGACCGCGAACGTCGTGCGGTAAATCCAGTCGCGTTCCCCGATCCACTGCAAATCCAGTTCGTTCCGGCCATGAAATGGATCCGGGATCAGTCCGTGACGATGCAGATCCGTGTGGATGCATCCTGGCACGGTCGCTGCCAGCCAACGGTCTGCCTCCGGCGACTCCAGCTGCCAGCCGCCGTGCAATTCCTGCGCGGCCAAATTCTTGCCACTCATGAACGGTTTCCCTTCGTCACAACCAGTTTGGAATTTCCGAAATTGATCGCGCTATTCGGTAAACTTCGATCTTCAGTTATCCTGAATATTATTTGATGCATCTGATTAATGGAGAGAACCTTAAAACTCGTTACGCTTGTCAAAACTGGCGACAGAAAGAAGCTTTTCATCGAGTAAAAAATCACGCGGCGGAGGCGTTCCAGAATTTTTCGAATGCCTCGCGCCAGTCGCGCGTTTCGACTTTTTTCCGGCCCGCTTCACCCAGTGCGCGGCAGTGATCGAGATCGGTCGCGAGGTCACGGATGCGGCCCGCAAGTGCGTCGACGTCGAGAGCGCGCGTGACGTATCCGTCCACGCCGTCGGTCACCAGATCCCGCGGACCACCGACGTCGCTCACGATGACGGGCAACGCGCTGGCGTGAGCCTCGAGTACGACGTTGCCAAAAGTGTCCGTTGTGCTCGGAAACGCAAAAAAATCGGCCGACGCGTAAGCCGTCGCCAGCTCGACGCCCTGGAGGTAACCGGTGAAAATCGCGTCGGGCAGGAGCCGTGTCATTTCCGCCCGGTACGGACCATCGCCAACAAACACCGGCCGCACCGGGAGTTGCCACTCGGCCAACTGGCGAGTCGCCGCCACGATCAAATCGAGATTTTTTTCCTTCGAAATCCGGCCGACGTACAGCATCGCAATCTCGCCGTCCCGCAGGCCGCGGGCGCGCCAGAACTCCCGGTCACGGCGCGACGGATGGAACATCTGGACGTCGAGTCCGCGCGGCAGGATGCGGATGCGTTCCGGCGCGATGCCCCGCTTCACCCACATCTTCCGGTAATCCTCGGAATTCACCCACAACACGTCGAGCTGGCTGTAGAACCAGTGCATGTAATTCCACGTCAGCGTTTCCATGAAGGAATCGTCGGTCAGGATGCGCACGTACTGCGGGAAGTCGGTGTGGTAAATGCCCGCGGACGGTAGCCCCAGCACCTTCGCAGCCGCCAACGCCACCAGCCCAACCGGCCCCGGCGTGCTGATAATGACCTCGCCAAAATTTTCGCGGGCGACGTAATCGATGATGTCGAGCACCGGTGGGAAGCTGAGCTGCTGGAGTTCGTATTCCGGCAACTCGAATTCACCAACCGGTGTAAAATTTTTCAGCGGGATCCCCTGGTCTTCGATCTCCGACCGGCTGACCGCGACCGTCAGGTCATGACCCAGTGCGACGCCGGCGGACGTCATGCGTCGGATCGTCGTCGCAACGCCGTTCACGTCTTCAAGCGTGTCGGTGAACCACACGCGTTTGCTGTTGAGCAAAGTCGGGTGAAGATCTCCGCGGATCGACCGGCACGTCGTGCGCAGCCACTCGCGTTTCGGCATCCGGAAAGCGTGCAAGTAGGGACTCAGCAGCGCCACGATGGGTACGAGCGGGCTGATCGTTTGAATGCTTTCGATAAATTTCCCCGCACTGATCTGCTGGATAAATTGCGTGAAAAACCGGAACCCGAGCTGGTTGGCGATCAGGTTTGCCATCAGGAAGGCGCGGCGCTCGGGTTCGGCGACGCCGGCTGTCGCGCTCGCCAGCGCGGCCTTCACCTTGGGTTCGGAAAAATAGGTCGCAAGCTCCTTCCACAACGACGCGCTGCCCGGCTTGGCGATCTCGAAAATTTTTCCGCTCACGATGCCCTGGGCAACGAAGCCGAGCTTTTCCCCGAACGTGAACACGGTTGGATCCTGACCCTCCATGAAACGCGAAAACGCCTTTTCGACGAGCCCGATTCCCGGTTCGTCCGAGCGGATGGCAAACCGATCCTTCGCGAATTGGAACGCCACATTGTACGTGCCGTGCGCGGTCGCCAGCGGACTGCCGCCCTCACCGCGCGCATCGCAGCGACCGGAACGCACCTGCTCGAGGAAATCGGCGACCGACCTACTGCCCGGCGTCTCGGTAAACGCGCGGGCGGGGTGCACGCCCCCATGATCATCCGAACCGCCCACAAAAACTTTGCGCCACGGTTCATCATGGGTAGGCGCGACGTCCGTTTCCGCCGCAAACCGCTCGATGTCGGCTGGCGTCAATCCGCCGAAAGCAAATCGCGCCGTCTCGCTCAGAATTGCCGCGTAACGTCCGTTGATGCCCTCAAAATGGCGAAAGAGCAGAGCGAGCTTTTTTAGGTGGACTGCCGTGAGCAGGTCGTTCAGAGCGTGAAACGGATGGGCGACCGCGTGCGCGATCTGGTGCAGCGCGAGATATTTCTCCAGGTCGTAAACGTTCTCGCGCAACGACTGGATTTCGCGGTGTTGATTTTCGGTGATTCCGTAAACCAGGACGTGAATTTTGCAGCCATCCTCGGGGAAGGCCGCGGTAACTTCTTCGCTGATAAACGTGTCCGGCAGCGAAGCGATCTCGAGGCAACCGGCGATGGTATTGTTATCCGTGAGCGTGACGTAATGCATGCCCCGCGCTTTGAGAGCCTCGTAAACAGCGCGCGGTTCGGACGAGCTGGCGGGAAAATCAAGGCGCCGCAGCACCCAATCCGCCGCTTGATCACTGTGCTTCGAATAGATGTGCAGGTCTGCGCGGGTCATCGGTTCGCCGGGAGAGCGGTTTGGCGTTCGAGCCAGCCGTCATAAGTCAACGCCTCCCGGCCGGCAAGCGCGCGAACGAGACAATTTTGCGCGTGTCGGCGGATGGCCGGAAACCGCCAATCGGGCGGATGCAACCCGATCCGAACGAGCGGTCGATGGCGCAGGGCGCGCAGCAGCAGGGAATTCCACCCCAGGCTGACGACCCGCCGCCAAGCCGCACGCACGCTGTAGACCAGACTCTGCGATCGGTAGATCCGTCCCTCGCCCGCAAAATCTTCGATTTGCCCGATTCGCGTTGTGTAGCGGAACCCCGCCCGGCGCACCGCCCGCATCGCCTCGTCTCCCAAAAGCCACGCCGGGGCAATGAATCCCGTCGGACTCAGACCGGCCACCGCGAACTCGGACTTCGCCCGCTCCAGCCGAATTGTCGCTTCGTCTTCAGGCAGGTCGAAAAATTCCCCCTCACCGGCCGTGTAGCGCTCCGTCACCAGCCGCGCCGCGATTCCTTCGCCGCCGCGGCGTTCCCGCTGATGGTAATAACCGTGCGCCACGACTTCGTGCCCCGCTGCCACGAGCGCCCGCAGCCATTCGCAGAACATCTCATCTTCGACAAACCGGCCGCGGTGGTGATGATCCGGGATCACGAGCAGGGACGTCCGGGCGACACCCCAATCGGCCAGATCGGCCAGCATGTCGCGAACGGGCTCAGCGGTGAGCGGGCTTACGTCGTGAATCGAGACCACCAATCCCGCTGCCTGCCTGTCGATCTGCCGGTGTGCCGTTTGCATTCGTTTGGCCTGTATGTTACCTGAGAGGTTCGCTAATTAAGAAGTTCTCATGTCTGAAAACGATCCACGCGCACCTCGGGACAACCGGCAGCGCCCCAATGGCAACGACCCACAATTTAATTGGAGGGGGCTCGTCCTCTTTGCCGTGGCGATCGCGCTGATCGGCGGCGCTTTCCTCTTCCGCGGCGGCTCATTCCAACAGGATACGATTTCCTACCCGGAATTTCAGACTCTCCTTCAGGAGGAAAAGATCAGCGCAACGGCGGAGCAGCCCCTGGAATTCGTGATCGAGCAGGGCACAAACACCCAGTACCTGTCGGGATTCTACAAGAAAAAATCCGAGACGACCGGCACGGAAGTCCCAACACCGTTCCGTATGGATGTTTTTATTCCGCTCAACGGGGCGGACATCCTCGCTGCGCTCAAGGAAGCCGGGCTGCCTTATAACACGCGTTCGGAATCAAACGTGCTGGCGACCACGCTGGTCAGCCTGCTGCCAATCGCCCTTTTCCTGCTCGTTCTTTATTTCTTCTTCCGCTCGCAAATCAAGATGGCGGGAAAGGGAGCGATGAGCTTCGGGAAAAGCAAGGCGCGCATGATGTCGCGCGACAAAAACAAAATCACGTTCAAGGACGTCGCCGGGGTTGAAGAAGCGAAGGACGAGGTTTCCGAGCTGGTGGAATTTCTCAAGGATCCCAAACGTTTCCAGAAGCTCGGTGGTCGCATTCCGAAGGGCGTTTTGATGGTGGGCCCTCCCGGCACCGGCAAAACCCTCATTGCCCGCGCCATCGCGGGTGAAGCTGACGTCCCGTTTTTCAGCATCAGCGGTTCGGATTTTGTCGAAATGTTCGTCGGCGTCGGTGCGAGCCGCGTTCGCGACATGTTTGAGCAGGGCAAAAAGTCCGCGCCGTGCCTCATCTTCATCGACGAAATCGACGCCGTAGGGCGCCACCGCGGCCACGGCATGGGCGGTGGTCACGACGAACGTGAACAAACGCTCAATCAGCTCCTCGTCGAGATGGATGGATTCGACACGCAGGACGGCGTCATCATTATCGCCGCCACGAACCGCGCCGACGTGCTCGATCCAGCCTTGCTGCGGCCAGGTCGTTTCGATCGCCAGGTCACCGTCAACCTGCCGGACGTCAAGGGCCGCGAGGAAATCCTCCGGGTTCACGTCAAAAAAGTGAAGGTCGCCGAAGGGGTTGATCTGGCCACGATTGCGAGGGGAACTCCGGGTTATTCCGGTGCCGAGCTCGCCAACGTGATCAACGAAGCCGCACTCATGGCCGCCCGCCGGGGAGCCAAGGCCATCGCCATGCACGACATGGAGGAAGCGCGCGACAAGGTGCGCTGGGGCAAGGAACGCCGCAGCCTCGCCATGAGTGATCGCGAAAAACAAAATACCGCCTTCCACGAAGCCGGTCACGCGATGCTCAACGTTCTCTGCGAGCACAGCGACCCGCTGCACAAGGTCTCGATCATCCCGCGCGGCCCGGCACTCGGCGTCACGATGTATCTGCCCGAGGGTGACCGTTACACGAACCACAAGCTCGAGCTGCTCGATCGCCTCGTGATGATCATGGGCGGCCGAGTGGCCGAAGAACTCGCTTTTGGTGATGTGACCAACGGAGCGTCCGGCGACATTCGTCAGGCCACCCGCATTGCTCGCAGCATGGTCTGTCAGTGGGGCATGAGCGAAAAACTCGGTATGATCGAATACGGCGAACAGGAGGACCACGTTTTCCTCGCCCGCGACATGGCGTCACGCGGCCGCGACTACAGCGAAAGCACCGCTCAGGCGATCGACGCTGAGGTTAAAAATTTCATCGATACGGCCTACCGCCGCGCCAAGGACCTGCTCACGCAGCACCGTGACAAACTCGACATCATCGCCCGTGCCCTGCTTGAGTACGAGACGCTAGACGGTCAGCAAATCCGCGACCTGATGGAAACCGGCACGATGCGCAATCCGCCCGTAAACGAGCCGAAACCGCCACCGCTGCCGCCACCGCCCGTTTCGAGTTCCCTGCCCGAGCCGGCAGGAAAACCCGAGTCCGATCTGCCTCCGGGCGGCCTCGCACCGGCTCCAGCCTAGGCTCCCCAGCTGAATGAAATTCCCTCTCCCCCACGGGAGTGGGAATTTCTGCTTTCAACCTGCCGCCCAACTTGACGATCCGTCGATGGACCAGTAATTGAGACTAATTCTCACCGAACCCATGAAAACTTCTTTTGTTGCCGTTGCACTGATCGTGAGTTTGACGTCCGTACGGGCGGCGGAAAACCCCGCCGCGCCGGTCAAAGATTATCTCGTAGAAGCGGTCACCGGGATGAAAACCGCGACCGCGGATTTTGTGAAAAATTCGTCGGATTATGCAGAGTTTATCGCGGATCACGGCGGCGACTACGCGGTGGCGTATTCCGCCGATTCGGCGAGGATTGACGCGCTGGTCGAAAAGATGCGCGAAAATTACAAGGCGATCGACAGCTTCGGATACGAGCGGGTGGAAGGCATCGTTGCCGGTGTGGATTCATTGGCTGATTACGACGTTTACCTCGATGCGGGCGTGCCGGTCTCCGAGGGACCCGATGGCGTTTCACCGGTGGTGCTCGATCTGGGAAATGGTGAAAAGATCGCGGGCCAGGGTGCGACGTTCACGTATATCATAGAACCGGCTCTCTGGGCTGGGGACGAGCGTTGGATCACGACGTTCAACGCGGGCGGCAAGGCGGTTTCGCTGCCACGGTCCGATGTGCTCGTCGCGGCTGCGAAGGACTCCGACGCGAAGGTCGGCGAGCTGCTGGCGGATGCAAAAGCGTGGAACGCGAGTGTCGCGGATTGTTTTGGTGCCATGATCGTGATGACGCCGACGCTGTCGGAATATTTCGAAGATTGGAAAGAATCCAGCTTCAGCGAAGATAAGTCGGGCCGGTTCCAGGCCGTTAGCCGTGTGTCTGACATGGAGGGAATCATGACGAGTTGCGCCGTGATGTATGACGCCGTGCAAAACGAAGTGGCCGCGAAGGATCCGGCGCTCGCGAAGGCGACAAAGCAGGGATTCGACGGCATTCTTGCGTTCCTGAAGCTGCTTCAGGAACGCGAACAAGAAGGCACCATTCGGCCCGCGGAAATTGACGAACTCGCCACCCAGGCCCGGGAGAAAACGGATAAACTCGTGCCTCAGATCGAACAGGGCGCCGCCCTCGCCGGAATCGGCACCGCGGGTTGAGCGCAACCTTAGCCAATTTCGCGTGCGCTTTTGCCCATTCATCATCTTTGCGGTCGCATTGCTGGCGTCACCCGCGGCCAGATGCGACATTCTCGACGATCATTTTGCAATTCGGAGCGGGATCGACGCGCTCAGTCTCGACCTGCATGGCGGGCGGCCCCGCGAGAAAGGATGGGCCGATCTGGTAAATCGACGCGAGAAATTTGCCCGTCATTTTACATCCCCCGACGCGCTCGCGCTCTGGAGCCAGCCGCAGGTTGATCCAGGTGACGATCCGATCCAGCTGGCAAGAAATCTTGGAGAATTGCGCGCGCGCCTGCCGCACGCCGCCGCGCTCGAAATGCTCGCCAGCCTTCGTGCCGGCAATATCGACGCGACCCGTCAATGGCGTGCCACGATCGCCCTGCCGAAATACGCCAGCGCCGTTGAGGGAGCACTCGCTCTGCAACGCCTGGGCACATCCTCAAGCCACCGCGACGGCGTCGAACAACTTCTCGCGCGGGAAGCCGTGAGCTGGCAGGCCACGCGCGCCCGCGAGCAGCTCGACGATCTTGCCCGCTTGAGCGCAACCGGCCGCGGCAACCCGGCATTGCTCGCCGGACGAGCCGCCGAAATTCAGACGCTCGCCGAGGTGCCGCCTGCCCTGCTCGACCTCGCCCGAAATCCGGATTCCCCCATCGCAACGGAAACACCGATCGGTCGCGGCACCTACGAAACTCTGCAATCGGCAATCGCCGTCTCCCCGGCCGGGATCCCACTCGACGACTGGCGGATCGCCATCGAGAGCGGCCTGCCGAATTTGCTCACCGCCGAAGACGTGCAGCGCAATGAAGGCATCATTCTCAAACTCCTGCGACTCGTGCCCATGGAATATCAGGCCGGCGTCCGCGACGGCGAAATCGTGATCCCCATCGAATACCGTGAGGCAAAATCCTTCACGATTCAGGCCCAGCGCATCCTGTCCGAATTGACCCCGATCTGGCGGGTAACACGCGCCGATGCGCTGGCCTCGCGGGGCACGGCGGTCCGCGACCAGTTTGCGGCCCTTGAAAACGCCATCGCCGCTCGCGAATCACCCGCCGAGGTCGAACGACTGACCGGCGAACTCACGGCAACGCTGCGCGATGATTTTGGCCTCGCCTCCCGCCGCTCCGGCACCACCTCCGACATCGTGGCCGAGGCCGTCCTCGAGATTCGCGCGCTGCTCTCGGAGTCGCTGGACGCCGCGCGGGTCGGTCAATACCGAAAAGCGGAGGCCACCCGGCTCGAAGCCTACATCAATTTCGATCTCGACCTCGAAGCGCGCACGTTACCCCGTGACCCCCAGCTCGCACTCTCGTCCGAAAAAACCTTCCTCGACGGTTCCGCCGGAAAGCCTGGAATCAAAGCTGCGCTCGATTCCCGCGCCACCGGTGAAGAACTCGAAGCCGCGTACACCCGCGCTCTCGCCGCCGTGGATGAATGTGCCGCGTTGCTTCGGGTCGGACTTTCCCCTTCCGCAGCCATCACCAGTGCAGTCCTGATCATTGCCCGCGAAGGCCTCGAGGCCGTCGTCATCCTCGCCGCCCTGC
>JBGTDR010000074.1:0-13145 GCA_041748215.1 Chthoniobacterales bacterium | reverse complement strand
GCGCGTCGGCTGCCACACCGGCCAGCGCAGCCCGTAGCGTTTCCGCGTCGCCGGCCCGCCGCGCGTGGAGCAGATGGCTCACGGAAAATTCCGCCTCCGACCGCGCGTCGAGCAGCACCGGTGATTGACGCCCGGAATCCGCCAGCCACGTCGCGAGCTTCCCGGTCGTTATCGTGGCGACCTCAGGAAATTCCGCCCGGATCTTTGCGTCGACGGCCTCCCGCGGTGCGTCCGCTGCGGCCATGCCCATCCCGAATATCACGATCGCCGCCAGCAGCAGCGTGCGTGTCATTCCGCGGACGTCGTCATATTTTCGTCGATCCATTTTTCGTCACCGGGCTGATTGCGATTCCAATAATCGAGTCGGCCACCGCCTTTGTAGACAAGGGATCCGCCATCGGCGCGTTTCCAGGTTCGCAGGCGGTGCGGTGGCTGGGTTTCGAAGACAAATTTGTCGGTCCCGCGGCTCCAGGTCACCGTGACCTGCCAACCGTCGTTGGTTGCTTCGACGAGGAATTGAGCGGGCTCGAACGTCAGCGCGTCCGCCTTGCTGTTGATCACGGATGGCACCAGCGGTGCGGTGAATTCCCGCACAGCCTGCCAATCGAGCAGGCGCAATTTGAACGGGAGCTCGTCGTAAAAAAGCGCATCGTCCGGCAGAGCCACGGTGCGATTGATCCGATCCATACCCTCCCAATACGTGCGGGCTTCATAGTCCAGGGACGATCCGTCGAGACGTCCTTCCTTGTACGTGTTGCCGCAACTGTCGATGCTCGCCAGGCTGAATTTTTCGAGTTCGCCGTCCGCGCCCCGCCAAAACGTCGAAAGCATTTGGTCGTAGCGGTACACGCCCGCGGGCACCCGGATGACCTGATTGAGTTTGATCACCGGCACCGTCCCGGGTTTTTGCCAGTCGTCCGCTTTGACCGGCGCATCCGCCGCGAATGATTCGCGCACCAGAATGTGGCGCACTTCCGTCTGGCGCGCCGCCCCGTAAAGCATCAGTTCGGCGTCGTAAAAGGAATATTCCGCCAGACCGTCACCCCACAACGTTTCGTCGGTCAGCAACGTGTCTTTGAATGGAGACGCGCTGGCCGAAATCGTGAGCGCGATCAGCAGGACGGGGGGAAAGGAAAAATTCATGACGCAAGGAGGTGATCCCAGCCTCAAGATAAGCCCGCCCCGCGGAACCTCAACGCGTCATGCGGCGGTCGCCGCGTCAACTACCACTGAATCACCGAACTGGCGTAGGTGAGCCCGCCGCCAAAAACCACGAGCAAAATGTAATCACCGACCTGGAAACGGCCTTCGCGGTTGGCTTCGTCGAGCGCGATGGCGACGGCCGCCGCGGACGTATTGCCATAACGATCCAGGTTGATGTGAAATTTTTCGGTCGGGATGGAGAGCCGGTCAGCCAGCGCGTCGATGATCCGGATATTTGCCTGGTGCGGAATGATGCATTCGAGATCCGAGACCTCGAGACCGGCTTGTTCGATTGCGATGGTGGCGGCTTTGCCCATCGAAATGACGGCCTGTTTGAACGTCTCGCGCCCGTTCATCTGAAGTTTGTTCAGCTTCTGGTCGATGTTGTCTTTCGTGATCGGAATGGCGCAGCCTCCGCCGGGCATGTGAAGGATGTCGCCATAATTGCCGTCACTGGCCATGTAGGTCGTGATGACCCCGTGCGAACCCGCGCGGTAGCGCAGAACGGCGGCACCCGCTCCGTCGCCGAAGAGGACGCAGGTATTGCGGTCCGTCCAATCCACGATGGAACTGAGCTTGTCGGCTCCGATCACGAGCACGGTATTCATGGCGTGATTCGCGATGAATTGCTGGGCGACTTCGATCGCGTAGAGAAAGCCGGAGCAGGCAGCGTTAAGGTCGAAGCACGCAGCGCGGGTAGCCCCGAGAATTTTCTGAACGTGGCACGCCGTCGAAGGAAACATCGTGTCCGGTGTGACCGTGCCGACGATGATCAGGTCGATTTCTTCGGCGGTGACGCCGGCCTGCTCCATCGCCCGCTCGGCGGCTTTGGCGGCCATGTGGCTGGTGAATTCGTCGTCCGCGGCTATGCGTCGCTCCTTGATGCCCGTCCGCGAAACGATCCATTCGTCGCTCGTCTCGACCATGCTCTCGAGCTCGGCGTTGGTGAGGATGCGCTCCGGGACGTAACTGCCCGTTCCAATGATCGAGACCGTTCGGTTAGGCTGGCTGGACCGCGTCCGTGGAGACTTTTTCATTAAACTGCTGGATTGCCTCGACGATGCGGGGATTGATTTTGCGTTCGACGTATTCGCAGCCGACCCGCAGCGCGTTGCGGATCGCAAGCGCGCTGCTCGCGCCGTGCGCAATGATGGCGACACCATCCACGCCGACGAGCGGGCTGCCGCCGTACGTCTCGTAATTCGTCTTGTCGCGAATGGTTCGAAAAGCATTTTGCGCGAGCATGGCGCCAGCCTGGCGTTTCGGATTCGCCATCAGCTCATGCTTCAACCACTTGAAGACGGCACTGGCCGTGGCCTCGCAGGTTTTTAGAACCACGTTGCCCGTGAATCCGTCGCAGAGCACAACTTCGACCGGATTCTGAAACAAATCGTGGCCCTCGACGTTGCCGCGAAAATTCAAACTGCTCGCCCGCAAAAGTTTGAAAATTTCCCGCGTGAACTCACTGCCCTTGGCGTCCTCGCCGCCGATCGACATCAGGCCGACCTGGGGATTCGGAAATCCGAGCACGTGTTTCGAGATCACAGTCCCCATGATTGCGTATTGAAGCATGTGAATCGGACGGGCATCCACGTTGGCACCCGCGTCGATCAAAACGCAGACGTTGGTTTCCGTCGGCAAAAAAGACGCAATGCCCGGACGTTCGACACCTTCGAGGGTGCGTAATTTGATCGTCGTAGCGGCAACCATGGCACCCGTGTGGCCAGCGCTGACAACGGCGTCCGCGTCACCTCTTTTGACGAGATCCACCGCGCGGCCAACGGACGAATCCTTTTTGCGCCGAACCGCCTCGACCGCGTGATCCGTCATTTCCACGACCTGGGTCGTGGGAACGATCTCGATCCGCCGATCGGAACACGCGTTTGCAGCGAGTTCCTTCTTGAGGAGGGACTCGTCGCCGGTGAGATAAAGCTTTTTGATCTGCGGGAAATCCCGCAGTGCGTCAGTCGCCCCTTTGACCGTATTTTTCGGGGCGAAATCGCCCCCCATGGCGTCGAGGGCGATCCTCATAGTTCCGGGGAACGGAGCGTGAGCAGCAGAGAAATCAGGCGGCTTCGACCGTCAGGACCTGGCGGCCTTTGTAATAACCGCACGCGGGGCAGGCGACGTGGGAAAGCACGGGAGCACTGCACTGGGTGCATTTGGCAAGCTTCGGAGCGTGCCAGCGGTTGGCGGCTCGGCGGGTGCGGAGGCGCATCTTGGACGTTTTGCGTTTCGGGACTCCCATGGGATGGAAAGGATGAAGTTATTTCTTGGGTTTGATCTGATCCAGCACGTTCCACGCCGACGAGGCTGCGTCCGGATCTTCAGAAAGCGGTGCGCCAGGTGCGTCTTGGAATGCAACGGGACATTCGCGACTGCCATCTGCATCGCATCTGGGATGGGATGGCAAGAGCAAAAGAATATCCTCGCGGATCTCGGAGGTCAAGTCCACGAGTTCGGGACCTTGAAGTTCGACCTGAACCGCGTAGTCGGGCAGGTGCACCTCGGTCTCGAAATCCTGGAGGCACGCGACGCAGCGCAGCCGGATCCGGACGCGCACCGAGCCGACGGCAAACAGCCCGTTTCCGGAGATTCCCGCGTCCAGTGAATAGTGAATCGGCGTGAGCGCCACCGCATCCTCGGGATTGAGCTCGAGAACATCCGACGGGATGTCCCCTTCGAAGTGGAGTGTGCCGTCCGGTGGGATCTGGTTGAGATGGACTTTCATGGCTTCACTGACTTCGACACTCGGCTGCGCAATTTTCCGGTCACGGACTCCGGGACAAAAGCACTCACGTCACCACCGAGTCGCGCAACTTCTTTGACGATTCTCGAACTCAAGAACGTGTAATCCTCCTTGGGCGTCAAGAAAACGGTTTCCAAACGCGGATCGAGCCGACGGTTCATCAGGGCCATTTGGAATTCGAATTCGAAATCCGACACGGCCCGAAGCCCGCGAATGACTACCCCCGCCCCCTCACGCTGGACAAAATCCACCAGGAGATCGTCGAAGGTTTTGACCGTGGCATTGATGCCCGCCGGCAGCGCCTCCCGGATCATCTCCGCCCGCTCCTCCGCCGAAAAAAGCGGATTTTTGGTTTCGCTCGCGGCCACGGCTACCGTGACCTGCGCAAACATCACGCACGCCCGCTCGATAACGTCCATGTGCCCCAGCGTGATCGGGTCGAAACTGCCGGGATAGATCGCGTGGCTGACGCTCATCCCCCGATCTCAATATCGACTCGCGCCGAAACGCTCAACGTTCAACTCGCGCAACTCGTCACTCCCACTCGATGGTGGCGGGTCAAAAGAGTCACTCCCTTTCGCTCGAGTCGGGTGCCTTCGAATCGGGCCAGAAGTGGCCGAAGACCGGGGGAATTTCTCGAATCGCGGCCCGGATACTCGATTGATGATTCGCCACGACAGCGTCCAATCCGTCGGTTGGCGCGTTCAACAGCGCCTCGACCAATCCCCGCCGGGCAACAAATCTCTCCCGATAGGGGTGTCTCTCGTCGCTCCAGTGCGCAATCAGACGCGCGCGCGTTTGGGGATTTTTCCAAAGCAACCGACCGTAATCGAGACGCGCAAAATCATCCAGGGGGAGGTATTTCATCTCCGGGCGGTCGCGAAGCAATTCCGATGCGGTAAGACCACTGCGCATGTGCATGGTCTCGAGGTTCACCACGACGCAGTTTGGGCGCAAGCAAATCTGCCGCCGTTGGGACAGTCACCCGCAATCGAGAATACATCTTCTCCGCTGCCCGATCGGACCAGCCTGCGGGCAATTCGGTTAGCACCGCTGAAGGCATCAGATTGACATGCCAACCGTGGCGAAGTTCGAAATCGCTGCCGATCATTGCCTCGTAGGCCAGCATCGCCACTTCTTCGTCTTCCGTCACCGGATCGACGTCCATGCTGTTTTCTGGCAGCGGTTGAGAAATCCCGTTTTGGTGAGCATGCCACAGGAGACCGGCTGAGCCAATGAGGATGAGCGAACAGGGATGACTCACTGCCGAGCCCCATGTTTCCAGCCATACCTCGACCTGGACCGGTTCACGGAGTTCGCGTTTCGGCATCGATCACTCCCACTCGATGGTGGCGGGGGGTTTGCTCGAAATGTCGTAAACGACGCGGTTGACGCCGTTGACCTCGTTGATGACGCGGGCGGAAATGCGGCCGAGTAAATCGTATGGCACGCGCACCCAGTTGGCGGTCATGCCGTCCTGGCTCTCCACCACGCGCAGGGCGATGGTGTAATCGTACGTGCGTTCGTCGCCCATCACCCCGACCGAGCGGACCGGCAGGAGCACGGCAAACGATTGCCAGACTTTATAATACCAGCCGGCGTTTTTCATTTCCTCGAGCACGATGGAGTCGGCGTCGCGCACGATGCGGAGGCGTTCGGGTGTGATTTCGCCGAGAATGCGGACCGCAAGACCGGGGCCGGGGAACGGCTGGCGGCCGACGATTTCTTCGGAGAGCCCGAGCTCCCGGCCGACTTCGCGAACCTCGTCCTTGAAGAGCTGGCGGAGCGGTTCGACGAGTTCAAATTTCATGCGCTCGGGCAGGCCGCCGACGTTGTGATGGCTTTTGATGAGGGCGGCGGGGTTGCCGGAAATCGAAACGCTCTCGATCACGTCAGGATAGAGTGTGCCCTGCCCGAGGAACCGGTAGCCGTCCTGGCCTTTCACCGACGCCTTCAACTCGCGCGCCGCCTTTTCGAAAACTTTGATGAATTCGTTGCCGATGATTTTGCGTTTCGTCTCCGGATCCGTGACGCCCTTGAGTTTCGTGAGGAAGCGGCGGGAGGCGTCCACGACTTTGAGCTGGACTTTGAAGTGCCCGGAAAACAGCTTTTCGACGGCCTCGGCCTCCCGGGACCGGATCAGGCCGTTGTTCACAAAGATGCACGTGAGCTGGTCGCCGATTGCCTGGTGCAAAAGCGCCGCCGCGACCGACGAATCCACGCCACCGCTGAGTCCGAGGATGACGCGGCCGTCGCCAACCTGCTGCCGGATCTTTTCGCACGTTTCCTGAATGAACGACTGCATCGTCCAATCGGAGCCGCAGCCGCAGATGCCGTGCACAAAATTTGCGACGATTTCCTTGCCGCGTGGCGTGTGCACGACCTCGGGGTGAAATTGCAGCCCGAAGATCCGGCGCTTCGGGTCGCCAATCACGGCGTTGGGTGAATTTTCGGTCTGGCCAAGGGTTTTAAATCCCGGGGGCAAAGCGGTGATCTTGTCACCATGGCTGTTCCAGACTTCGAGCTTGGCGGGCAAATCCCGAAAGAGTGGTGACTTGCGGTCCACGCGCAGCGTGCCGGGGCCGTATTCCCGCTCGGTCGAGCGCTCGACCTTGCCGCCCAGCGTGTGGGCGATCAATTGCATGCCGTAGCAAATGCCGAGAACCGGAACGCCAAGATCGTAGACGGCCGGGTCGACCTGGGGAGCGCCTTTCGCGTAAACACTCGCGGGTCCGCCGGAAAGAATGATTCCTTTCGGATCAAGCGCGCGAATGGCAGATGCCTTCGTGGAGAACGGCAGGATTTCCGAATACACGCTGCATTCGCGCACGCGGCGGGCAATCACCTGCGTGTATTGGGATCCAAAATCGAGGATGACAATCCCGCGATGACGGGACTCGGTCGGCGTGGCGTCCGGCATGATCAAAGAAATAGCAATTGCGAGCCGGCCGGGCGGCTACTGGTAAATGGGGCCGAACGAATCTTCCGTCGGATTATTCGGAACGATCTGGCCGCGCCCCTGGATACCTTCCTGAAATTGCTGGCCCACGGCGTCGGCATCCGTTTCCGCCACGGCGCAGCCTGCCAGACACACACCGATGCAGAGAGAGCAAAGAAGGAGGGCAATTTTCACCGCGGCAGAATAAGAAAACGCGTTTGCATGGCAATGCTGATTCCTCCCGAACTCCTGCTCGATGCCTACCGGCAGGGAATTTTTCCGATGGCGGTCGCCCCGGGAGACATCCAGTGGTTTTCGCCCAATCCTCGCGGCGTTCTCCCGCTCGACGGATTTCGCGTTCCCCACGGCACGCGAAAAGCCCTGCGCGATCCGGCCTGGGAGGTTCGGATCGACTCCGATTTTGAACGCGTGATGCGGGCGTGCGCGGATCGGACGGAGACGTGGATCGACGACGTGATTGTGGCCAGCTACGGCGCGCTTTTTGCCCGGGGCCACGCGCACTCGGTGGAAATCTGGCGGGCGGGGGAATTGGCGGGCGGGCTCTACGGGGTCGCCATCGGAGGAGCATTTTTTGGCGAGTCAATGTTTCATGACCAGCCCCACGCATCAAAGGTCGCACTTGCTGCTTTGATCCGGATTCTCCGCGCGGGAGGTTACGGCCTCTTGGACATCCAGTGGACGACGCCCCACCTCGCCGGGTTCGGAGCCGAGGACATTCCGCGCTCGCGCTATTTGCGTTTGCTCGCGGCAAATCTCCGGAAAAAAACGGAATTTTCGTGGCCGGGATGGGACACCACCACATAGACGCCGGGAGGAAATCGCTTTACGCATCCCAAGTCCCATCACCATGATCCGACGATGGCTGCGCCGGATTCACCCGTTGATTGGGAGCAACTCGACATGATTGCGGACGGTTACACCGAAGACTTCATCGAAATCTATCGGGAGTTCGAGATCGACCTTCCCCGAATCGTTGGTGAGGTACGGCTGGCGGTGGTCACCGGCGACGGCACCCAGGCTGCCCGGGCCGCTCACCAGGCAAAGGGCAGTGCCGCAAATTTTGGGTTTGTGAGTTTCAGCGCCGTAATGGCGGGAATCGAACGATCCGCCAAAGATGGCGACCTCACGACGCTCGACGCGGAAGTCAATCGCGCGGAAACGATTTTTCACGAATCGCTCGGGCTCGTGAAGCGGGAGCGAAATCTCTGAGCGTCAGCAGTCCGGCTCGCGTCACCAGCGATAATCATCATCCTTGCCATCGCGGCCGAGGAATTCTCCGCTCTGGCTCAGGTCGAGATCACTGATCGTGGTGTAAAGGCTCTGCGCGGACTCATCCGGAGTGATCGTGGCGTTGGGTCCCCCCATTTCCGTCCTCACCCAACCCGGGCTGATCGCGGTCACGATCAGACCTTCCGGTCGGAACTCCGCGGCCATTGATCGTGTGAGCATGTTGAGGGCCGCCTTCGACACCGAATACGCGTAATAATCGTAGTCGTGTTTGTCTGCGATGGATCCCGCGCCGGACGTGATGTTCACGATGCGGCTGCGCTCACTCCGGCGCAGCAGGGGAAGAAAGGCGCGCGTCACGCGGGCGACGCCCGTCACGTTGGTCTCGAATGCCTCACCGAACCACGCGAGGTCGAGCTGATCCAGGCACTCGTCCCCCTCGCCTGGGAAAACCGCCGCGTTGTTGACCACCACGTCGAGCGAAGCGGCCAGGCCACTGACTTCGGCGACCGCTGCCGCCACCGACGCATCGTCGAGCACGTCGAGTTGGACCGGGTGGAGGTTGGGGAATTCCTGCCCGGCATTCCACAGCGCGGGAGTGCGAGGCCGCCGGGCACCCGCGAAAACCTGCCATTCGTGCCTCGCGAAATAGATCGCCATCGCGAGACCGATGCCGCGGCTGGCTCCGGAAATGAGAACGCGCTGGCTCATGGCTGTGCGCGGAGTCTCCCATCGCGCGAGGACGGCGTCAAACGCTCACCCCACCGTCACCAACGCAATTTCGCCCGTTGCGGTCCCCGCGACGAGCAGCGGGCTTTTTGGATGCCACGCAACGGACGTGACGCCGTCGTCAAAGCGCGCCACCGCTCGCGGGCGTACCGATGTTTCCGGTTCGTAGAAAAACAGATATCCGTCCGTGCCACCCGACGCGAGCAGGTCACTCGATCCCCGGTAGGCGAGCGCAACGCAATCGCCATCGTGGCCTTCCAGTTGTTTGGGCACGGATCCCTCGGGACCGCGTTTGCCAGTGCAGGCCCAGACCGTGACGAGTCGCCCTCCGCCGCTCGCCAGCCTTCGCGACGCGCTGTTGAAAGCGAGCGCTTTTACCTTCGTTTCGTATCCCTGAATGTGCAGCGGTTCGTCGCGGGTGAAGTCGTAAAGATGCACGCTCGGCGTCTGGTCGCCGGTCACCACCCATCTGCCATCCGGGCTCCACGTCGCGATCAGGCTCGCTCCGCCCCAGTCGAATCGCGCGAACGCCTCCGGCTCGCCGAGCCTCCACATGTACGCTCCGCCGTCGCACACCGCCGCGATTTCATCCGGCTGCTGCGGATTCCAGACAAAATCACACACCGTGCTGCGATGCCCGGCGTATTCGTGCCGGATCTCACCAGCGGGATCCAGAATCAGCAACCGTTTGCCGATGGCCGCCGCCAGCCAATTGCCGTCCGGGCTCCAGCGCACCCGCTCGATCCATCCCCGGCCGAGAGATCGTTCCACCTTCGGCTCCGCCGTGCGCGGGAGATCTTCGTAAATCCGCACCCGCCCGTCGTAGCCAGCCGTGGCAAGTCGATTGTCGCTCGGATGCCAGGCAGCCCAACCGTTGCCGAGACCGTGGTCCGGCAATTCGAGCGGATCGGATTCCCCGTCCCAGATGAAAATCGCTCCGGTGGCCGGCACGGCGGTGATCCGTGACCCATCGGCTGCCCACTCGACCTGCACCACGTGGTCGGGCGCGTCTTGACGCGCGGTGATCGTGGCCTTCATTCCGGCGCTACGCGAGGCAGGCGCGGAATCCCGCTTCCAACGCCGCGCGGTCAAGGTTGCGGCCAATGAAGATCACCCGATTCTGCCGGACGCGATCCCCCCACGGTCCACCGTTGGCCGCGTCGATCAGCATGTGCACGCCTTGAAACACGATCCGGTCCGGGTTGCCCTTCACGGAAAAAATTCCCTTCATGCGAAAAATGTCCGGGCCCTGCACGCGGACGAGTTCCGATAGCCACGCGTTGAGTTTCCGACCGTCGCAGTCGCCGCCGGCTTCGATGCCCACACTCGCGACCTCCTCGTCATGATGATGGTGGTGATGATGATCATCCTCCTCCTCGAGAAAATGCGGATCGAGTTCCATCGCGTGATCGAGCGTGAACGCACCGACATCGAGAATTTTCTCCAGCGGGATTTCGGCGTTCGTGGTGCGAAAAATCCGCGCCATCGCGTTCATGCCCGTGATGCGGCGCTCGAGCGCATCCAGGTCTTCGGGCGGGACGAGGTCGCACTTGTTGAGCAGGACAACGTCGGCAAAAGCAATCTGCTGCTTCACTTCATCCTGCTCGCCGAGGTGCAGCAGAACGTGTTTCGCATCGACAATCGTGATCACCGCATCGACTCGCAGTTTTTCCTTCATGTCGTCGTCCATGAAAAACGTCTGAATGACGGGGCCGGGATCGGCGAGGCCGGTCGTCTCGATCAGGATTTTGTCGAACGAGTCCCGGCGTTTCATCAGCCCGCCAAGGATGCGAATCAAATCGCCGCGCACGGTGCAGCAGATGCAGCCGTTGTTCATCTCGAAGATTTCTTCATCGGCGTTCACGACCAGATCGTGATCAATCCCGATTTCGCCGTATTCGTTTTCGATCACGGCGATCTTCTGTCCGTGCTGCTCGGTGAGGATGCGGTTGAGCAGCGTGGTTTTTCCGGCCCCGAGGAAGCCGGTGAGAATCGTGACGGGCGTGCGGGGATCGGTCGGCATGGCGGGACGTGCGGAAAAAAGTTCGGTTGCGGTGCGCAGTGGCGATATTGAGCAGATCAGCGCCGGACCTGTCAAAGCCTCGGAACTTCCCAACCGCCCCGCACATGACACCACTCATTCTTCTCGCTGGTTTTCTCGGAGCCGGAAAAACCACCTGCCTGCAGCGCCTCCTGCCCGCACTCCGTGAGGTTGGACTCGATCCGCACGTGATCATCAATGACTACCAAAACGCCCGGGTCGACGCGCAGCTGCTCGACGGACTGGCCGCAAGCATCCTGCCGATCAGCGGCAGCTGCGTTTGTTGTGGATCGCGCGAAGAACTGCTTGGTGCCATGGAATCGTTTGACCATCAGCCGGAACGCATCCTGGTGGTCGAAGCGAATGGCACGACGGACACCGAAGAATTGATCGAGTTGCTTTCACTCGAGCCCGGCCTGCGGCGATTCACGCTGCCGGTCCAGATTTCGTTGATCGACGCGAAACGCTGGCAAAAACGATTCTGGCACAATGCCCTTGAGCGGGACCAGGTGCGCACCGCGAGTTACCTGCAAATTTCACGCCTCGACGAAGTTTCCCCCGCCCGCCGCGAACACGTCGAAAAATCGCTGACCGACCTCGGCATTCACGCCCCGCGCCCCTCGGCACCCGAGCTCGCCACCCTCCTGGCCGCACTAACCGCCGACACTGCGGCGCTTCCGGATCGCGCGGCCTTCGCTCACGCGCACGATTGCGAGTGCGGCGATCCCGACCATCACCACGGTCATGACCATGACCACGTGCACGACCACACGAATCACGACCACACCGCCCACCATTTCGCTTCGTTGCAGGTTGCGTTGCCTGCTCTCGTCTCGCGTGCCGCGCTGGAGGCGTTTCTCGATGCTCTGCCCGAAACGGTCATTCGCGCCAAGGGGGTTGTGCGCCTCGACGATTCGCCCGAGGATTACCACGTCTTCCAGAAGGTGGACCGATTCGACGGCGCGCAACTCCTGCCCATTGGAAAAACCAGCCGTCTCGCCGAGCCACTGGCGGTTTTTATTGGACCGGAGATTCCCGAGGACACCATTCGCGCGGGCGTAGCCGCACTCGCTGGCGAGCGCGCGGTTATTTCCAGCTGAGGTGATCGCGGAGCGGGCCCGCGTCCCGCGCAAACGCCAGATCGACCTGCCCCAACGCGCCATCGGCAGGTCGGCGCAGCCAGCCTGGGATATCGTAGATTTCGTAGCCGCGGTCTGCCAAAAAATTGATCACGTCGCGGCATTTCGGCCGCCGTTTCGACGCCACAAAAAGTGACGTTTCAACGATGAAAATTTCCGTCCGGCCAAAAAGCGATTCCGCGCCGCGCAGCACTTCCACTTCAAATCCCTGCACGTCGATTTTCACGAGGTCGGGGGCGAAATCCGGGCGCACCGCCACGACTGCGTCGAGGGTCGTGACGTGTGTCCGCCGCTGCCGTCCCGCGTCGATCTTGGCGGGGTCAGCCTTCGGCACGAACGTCGATCCCGCCAGATCGTCCCAGATCGTCTGGTAAAGCTCACCGGGCTCAGCGCCCGCGCCCGCCGCGACAAGCTCGCCACGTTTCAGATTCGCGGCCACCACGCGCAATTCCGCGGTGAGTTCCGCCTGCGGTTCGATCAGGACGTATTGCGCTTCCGGGAATACCGCTGCTGCCATTCGCGCCCAGTCGCCACGATGTGCGCCGACGTCGACGATGCCTCGCGGCACAAATCCCCGGGCCCGCAGGTCCTCGAAAAATCGATCCACCTCCCCGATGGGCCGGCCCGGTGAACCCGGCGCTGGCAGGGCGGGTTCACGGGCGGGGCGGGGAGAAAAAAATTTCATCGATTCTGTCGATTACCAATCGCGCGCGGTCGCGTCGAGATTCCGCCTTTCACGCTGATCACAGCGGCCAGAAGATCGGGACAAAGATGAGCACGATGCCGACAAGAATCGCCGTGAGCAGGCCACCGGTTTTTACGAAATCGACGAACCGGTATTTGCCCGCTCCGTAAACCAGCAGGCACGAGGGTTCGAAGGGGGTGATCAGCGAAACCGACGCGCCGAGCGCGACCCCGACGGCAAAGGTGCGGGGATTGGCGTCGAGCAGTCCGGCGCTGCCAATCGCCACGGGCAGCACGACGAGAGCAGCGGCGGCATTCGACATCGGTTGGGTGAGCAACACGGTGAGAATCACGAAGCCAGCCAGCACCCAGCCGACGCCCATGGGTGCGAGTGCCGAAACGATCCCGCCCGCC
>JBGTDR010000073.1:0-16763 GCA_041748215.1 Chthoniobacterales bacterium | reverse complement strand
GCGCGATGGGCGGCGGCGAAATTCGTGGCGGGCACGGCGGCGCGCGAATCGGCGGCGAAGGCGAGCGCCGCGAGGAGAACGATCCGGAAGACGTTCATCGGGCTGGGACTAGGGCGAAGGAGGAGAGATCGCGGCGGATGGGGACGCCTCCGCCGGGGGCGTGACGGGCAACCAGCGTTCGATCCAGGCATACGCTGAGTCGCGGACCTCGTCCACGGTGTCATGGCCGTCGCCGTGGATGAGCAGGTTGACGCGACGGGGTTCGTCGAGAAGGGCCCAGACCATGCGGGCGTTGCGCACGGCCTCGAACGTGGCGGTGACGTCGGGGTTGTAAGGGTCGTCGAAGGGCTCAATTACCATCAGGGCGCGGGGCGCGCAGAGGGCGAGGAGATCGGTGATCTCGTAGGGTGTGCGGCCGGTTTTTTTGACGACAGCATCGAAGGCGGCGCGCGCGCCTTTTTGTTTGTCGATGAGCCGGTAGATGTTGGTGGATTGCGGGCTGACACCGGTCGAGGCGATGCCGACCTTGATTCGAGTGTCGGCGGCCATCAGGCGGGTCGTGCTGCCTCCGCCCAGCGAGTTGCCCATGGCGCCGTAATCTCCCGTGCTGACCTGGGGTAGCTGGTCGAGGAGGTCGAGTCCGCGCTGGAGGCCGAAGACGGTGCGATCGGCCTGCGACCATTCGGGGTATTGTTTGTCGAACGCCTCGAACATGCCCCAGCGATTGGACGAATCATACGGCGGGCCGTAACCGAAAAGGTCGGGCGCAAACGTGATGTAGCCGCGGCGGGCGAGTTCGGTGGCGTAGGCGCGGCGGCCTGTGCCCGAGGCGGTCATGGTCGCGTTCTTGCCGGCATCCGTGGTGCCGTGGATGACGACCACCACGGGGCGGCGTTGATCTTCCTTGAAGTCGGGCGGGAGGATGAGGAACGCCTCGGTCCATGCATCGTCGATGACGTGGTAGCGGAAGCGAATGCGCGTGAGGCCGGCGATCTGGTCGCGCCCGAGTTCTTCAAACTCGACTTTCCCGAGCTGCGCGTGGTCGGGACGTTCGCCGAGATAAAGTTTGAGACGGGTTTCGATGCGATTGCGCAAGTCGGGCCATTCGTTGGGACGCGTGTCGCGAAGCACGACCGGGGGCATTTGAACGGACGGCCAATCGGAGCTTTGGGCATGGCCGGTGGGGGCTGCAAAAAAACTGGAAACGAGGAGGAGGGTGAGTGCAGCTTTCATGGGGTTAGATTGACGTGGCGTCTGATTTCGGCTGGGAGGGGTCAGGTCCAATCGATTACGGCGGTGATCCACCGCGCTTTGTCACGGGAGAGGTTTTCGTAGAATTCCTGACAGTCCTCCGGGCGGACGTGACCGGAGACGAGACCATTGGTGCGAATGTGGCCGGATATCATACCTGCCAGTGCTTCCTGGATGAGCGCGAGTCGGGAGGAATTTCCGAGCGGCGCGCGGTCGGGGATGAGGCCCTCGTGAGCTCCGAGCAAGGCGGCACCCTTGCGCACGACGAGACGATAAAGATTCAACGTGACCTCGTCGCGCGGGATGCCAAGCAGGACAACGTCGCCGTTGGAAGCGACGGTTTCGAGGCAGGGGCCGGCCATGGCTCCAATGCCAGTCGCTTCGATGACGCAGTCGGGTGCCTCGTTGCCGAAGGCGGCGCGGGCTGCGGCGAGACCGGGGCCCTTGGCAAGCACGGTGTGGGCAAGACCATTGCGCCGCGCAAGGTCGAGGCGGTCGGGGATGATGTCCTGAAGGACGATGAATTGGCAGCCGCGGGCCTGGAGAGTTTGCGCGGCGAAGAGGCCGATCAGGCCTGCGCCTACCACAAGAGCGCGCTGGGGGGGCTTGCGCAGGATCTCGACGCCCGTGGCGGCAATTTGCACCAGTCGGGAGAGAAGGACGGCGTCGTCGGAAAGATCGGCTGGGGGTTCAATCCAGACCTTGTCCGGCGAGAGCAGGTTCCACGTGGCATGGGTGCCGAAAAAAAAGATGCGAGCGCCCACGCGCGGGGCGGTGACCGGGGCGTCCGTGCCGACCTCGACGACTTCGCCAATGACGGCGTAGCCGGGTCGGAACGGATATTTGGCCCAGCGGTTGTCGGGATCGGGCAGGGAAATGTGCGTGCCCTCAAAGAAGGACAATTCGGTGCCAGGGCTGACTAAGGTCCGGAATGTGTGCACGAGCACGTGGCCGGAGGGGACGGCGGGGCGGGCCTGCGGGACGGCCTCCGCCTTGCCCCTGTCAGTGATGAGGATTTCGAGGTCAGGCATGAGTCTTAGATTTCTCCGGTGCGGCGTTTTCGGGAGAGGTCGGCATGGACGCGGCCCATTTCCGATGCGCCGAGGTGATGTCCGGAAAGGAAGAGCAGCGAGCCCACAAATCCGGCACCAGGCAACGCGACGTAGATCACCCGCATCCACCAGACGGTGTCAGTTGGTTGGTCGGGACCGAGGGAAACGTCGAAACCCACAAAATTGAGCAGAAGATTCGAGCCCAGAATGCTGATCGCGGTCGCGGTTTTGAGCACCCACGCAAAGACGGAGCTGAACATGGCTTCGGCGCTCTCGCCCGTTCGCAGGGTCTCGACGTCGCACACGTCGGCGACCATCGATTCTCCGAGCATCCACAGGCAAATCATACCGGGGGCAAGCAAGACCGGACCCATGTAAACGGTCCAGGGGTGCGACGGGGAGAAAAGCCACCAGGACGCAATCGCGCCGACCAATGAAAGGCCGAGCGCGATGGCCAGCGCGTCGCGTTTGCCGATGCGCCGGGCCACTGCCGACATCACCGGAGCCGAAAGCAGACCCATGGCGACGAACGTCGTGCCGAACCAACCGAGCGTCGCTGCTGCGGCGGTCCGCTCACCGCCAAACACGTGGTAGATTATCACGTACGTGCCAAAACCGAAACCGAGATTCACGCCCACGATGGTGCAGGCTCCCATCGCGAGCAGGCGTCGAAATGGCCGGCACGCGACGGTCCTGACAAAACTTTCGCGGAACGGCACGCGCCGCCGGGCCTCTCCCGTGCGGGTTGCGGGTGGTTCGCGAAGGAAAAACGTCGGCACGAGTCCCGAGACGAGAATGAGGACCGCCAGGCCCACGGAGATCCACGGCAGACTGTCGCGCGGTTCGCCAAGCCAGCCGGACTGCGTGAGCGGGAACACCCAGGGCACCGCTGCCGCCGCAACCATCGTGAACATGGTGCGAGCGGCGAGGATGCGCGTCTTGCCGTGGTAACCGGGTGCCAGCTCATAAGCGAGAGCACGGTACGGAATGTCGAAGATCGTAAACGCGGTGAAAAAAATCAGCCCGGTCACCAGCATCCACGCGGCAGTGCCGGTGGATCCAAGATCGGCGGGCATCCAGAAGATCGGCAGAATCGCCAGCGCTGCGAGCAGCGTCCCCACCAGCATGTAAGGCCGACGCCGGCCCCAGCGGGTGCGCGTGTTGTCGGAGATTGACCCCATGAGCGGATCGATGAACGCGTCCCAGAGCCGCGTGATGACGAAGATCAGGCCAATCGTGGCTGGATTGATCGCGAGCACGAGGTTGTACAGCGGGTTGCCGAGATCCTTCAGTCCCTGACTTCCAATGCGGTCGAACATGCCGCCAAGGCCGTAAATCGCACGCGTGCGTGGCGAGCAATCGGCTTCGGGTGGGGGCGGAGATGAGGACATGAGCGGGGATCAATCGACGGCGGCGAGGAGCAAAAGTTCTGCGGCCGGGAGCGCACGGTTGAACACGGCAAGGCCGCCGAGTAGCCCGTGAAAGCGGTTCGCGACGACGTGGCCGACCTCTTGGAACTCCGGCGTGACCGTTTCGGGGCGCGCCACCGCGCCGACCGTGAAGTCCGCGCCATTCGGTCCGCCGTCAAACAAGCCGCCGGGGTAATGATAAGGGTTCCGGTCGCCGCGGGCATCGAGCGCACCATTGAGGTAAGCACGAGCCGACGAACCGTCGTACGTCGCCGCCACGCAGACCCAGCGACCGAAAGGGACCTTCGTGGCGCCGATCGCGGCATCCATGCAGTAGGGATGTCCCGGAGTGGGACCGCCAACCCGCGAGACGTGGGCACCCACCTGTTCGGCGCTGTTCCAGATGCGGAGGTTGAGGAAGAGACAATATTGCCGACGTCCGTGCTCATTCCACATGCCGGCGATCGCCTGGCAGCTGTCGGCCAACTCAACCGGGGCAGGCTCACGTTTGATCCAGGCCACCACCGACACCGCCGCTGCTGCTCCGTGAACGTCGAGTGCCGGGCAGGCGGCCCGCGGTGCACAAAGCCAGGGTCCTGCTCCCAGTCTTCGGGAATCCGGGCCAAAAACTCCGTCTGGAACTCGCTGGACCTCACCTTCGCGCGGCTCGAGTTCGTAGGCGTACGGTCCGCGCGCGCGAAAAGACGAACCTTGGAAATCCCAAAAGCTGATGAGGCCGGGCAGCGCGAGCAGGCATTCGGGGGAGGGGGCCATGAAAAAAAAGCGCGATTCCGGGATTTCTCCCGCGAATCCAACCGAGGGAGGATGCCGCTTGAATCCAGGGGGCGCAAGGGACTCGACGGGCGGCAATGCATTTCCAATGATCAATGTTCACTGATGCCACTCAACGCCCCGAACCAAAGCCTCCAGCGCGCGACGCAAATTCTCTTCGCGGTGGCGGGCGCGTCCGATGGGCGGACGGTCGAGCAAATCGCGCGACGGGTGAATTTGAAGTCCAATACGGTCGGCCGGTTCGTACGGACGATGGAGGCCGAAGAACTGCTGGTGCGACGCGAGCGACCGTTGCGATTCCTGATCGGACCCGCCATTGCAGAGTTAAAACACCTCGACGACAGGCGCCAGCTGCTCGACGTCGCGGGCCGCGTGCTCGTCAAAACCCAGCTTGAACTCGCGGCGAGCAATTTTTCGCTGGCCGAGCGGGATGAACTCGAGACGTGCACGCGGTTGTCCGTGCGGGCGAGCCGCCCGGGCGTGGTTGTGCTGCACCGCACGCAACTTCACCAGCCGTACCGCAAGGCGAGCGCGATGGTTTTTCTTGCCTACGGTTCGGCCGAGGATCGCAGCCGATTTTTCGAGGCTCATTCTTTCGTCCGGCAGGGCGCGCGATTTTGGGGATCGGAGGCAAAACTCCGAGCGTTTTTCCGGGAAATCGTGCGCCGGGGTTACGCGCAACCGGAGCTGCCTGACGAGGGACTTTTCCGTGTGGCCGCCCCGGTTTTTGGACCGAACGGCCAGGTCGCCGCTGCGGTCGGCGGTTATTTCGACTTCGCCCGCGGCGACCGCGACCGTCGCAGGTTGCGAATGCTCACCGTCGCAGCTGCGGCGGAGATCTCTGCGCGCATTGCCGGAAAGCTGTAAGTGCAGGGCACTTCGGGAGTATTGGATGCCGTATCGTGCAGCGATCAATGCTGACCGGACGATCTGAACTTACGGCGATTTCGTTTTGAAGCGCCGATCTGGGTCGTCCCTTGTCGAATGACTTCTCCTTTGCGCCAGGCGCGTGGGGTCTGATTAAAACGCCCTCGGAAGAGCCGGTTAAAACTCGACAGGGTGCTGAACCCCGCGGCAAGGCTTATCTCCAGTATCGACCGTGACGAAGTGCGGAGCTCCGCCGCCGCCATGTGGAGACGCAAGTTGTTGAGGTAGGCGATTGGCGCACGCCCCATGGTCGCCACAAAAAGTCGCCGGAAATGCGGTTCGCTCAACCCGCAGTGTCTGGCCAACTCCTCGACGCACAGCGGATCCCCGTAGTTGCGGGCCATAAATTGCAGCGCGGGCGCCAGCCGGTCGTATTCTTTTCGGCGGGGAACCCGGGTATTTTTCCCGGCGGTTCGTTGTACGAGAACCATGATGTCGACCACCAAGGCTCGCACCGCCTCCCGCCAGTGTTCTTTTTTTCCCTGAAATTCTGCGATTAGCCGTTGAACGGAGGAGGCTAATTCGGAATTTTCCGTCGCCGGGAAGAGATTTTTAAAATGCGGACCCGCCAGCGGCGTCGGATCCAATAACTCCAGCGGTCCGTCCGGCAAGAAACGGACGGGATCGAGCAATATCCACGTCCACACACTTTCGGTGCCCGCTGCGCTTTGCGAAAAATGCACTTCCGTGTGGTTGATGAAAGTCACGTCGCCCGCCTGGTGGTTGAACAGTTTTTCCCCGATCATCCACAGCCCGCTGCCTTTCTGGCAGTAGCCGATCTCGAGGCAATCATGCACGTGGAGCGTTCGGATCGGCGCGTCGTCCTTGTGGTAATCCGGCCACACCACGATCGGAAACTCCCGCGCCAGCGGAATGGGCATAAAAACCACTCCCAAATCCTGATTTGATCGTTTTTGCACAGTTTCTGATCATCACGACGAAGATTGTTTTTCGGCAATCAATATTCTCGCGGTTTCACCTCACCCAATGTCCCTCCCTTTTCGTCTCGATCCTTCACGGAACATTATTCCTGCGCCTCGCGATCCCACGTTGTGGCCGGCCTTTCGCACCCAACTGACGGAATGGCGCGAGGCGTCCCGCGCCGCGCTGCAATACGATGATGCCCTCTACGAGCGACGCGAGTTCGCGTGGGCTGCTTCGGCCTACGCATGTTATTTTTTGATGATCTACGACGAGACGTTCTACGACGTGAGAAATCGCCGTTATCGCATCGATGAGCTTCTCGCTGATGGAGCACGGGAATTTGGCGGCTACGATAGTCTCGTGCTCTGGCACGCCTACCCACGCATCGGCGTGGATCAGCGCAACCAGTTTGACCATTACCGCGACATGCCGGGTGGCCTGACCGGCGTACGCGATCTCGTGCGCGGTCTGCACGCACGCGGGGTGAAAGTTTACATCAATTACAATCCGTGGGACACGGCCACCCGCCGCGAAAACCGACCTGACGCCGACCTGCTCGCCGAGATCGTTGGTGGCATCGAGGCTGACGGTATTTTTCTCGATTGCATGACGCATGGCGGTGCGGAGTTTCGCGCCAGGCTCGACGCCGTCCGCCCCGGCGTGATTCTCGAAGGCGAAGGCACTCCTCCTCAGGCCCAGATCGCCGACCACCACGCTTCCTGGGCTCAGTGGTTTGACGACTCCGAAGTCCCCGGCGTGCTCCGGCACAAATGGTTTGAACGCCGCCATCTCCAGCACCAAACGCAACGCTGGAACACCGATCACAGTGCTGAAATCCACACGGCCTGGATGAACGGTTCGGGCATCATGATTTGGGAAAACGTCTTCGGTGCCTGGGTGCCCTACAGCGAGCGTGACCGTTCCCTGCTTCGCGCCATGCTTCCCATCCAGCGCCGCTTCACCGCCCTTTTCTCCGGCGAGGGCTGGACGCCCCTTGTCCCCGTCGAGCAACCCGACACCTTCGCTTCCCTCTGGAATCATGGCGACCTGCGCCTCTGGACGCTCGTTAACCGCACCGACCGCGCGATCTCCGGCGAATCACTCATCGTTCCCGCTGCTCCCGGTGAACGTTTTTTCAACCTCATCACCGGTCGCGAAGTGTCTCCAGATCTCCACGACGACCTCGCCACCTTTTCCGCCACGCTTCCCCCGCGCGGCATCGGCGGCTTGCTCGCGTTGCCCGCGGATCAGGTCACACCCGACTTCGAAGTGTTCCTTGCCGCGCAGGCCGCCACCAACGCCCGGGCCAATTACGACACCACGACTCCGCGCCGCGCCACTCACACGGTGCCGGTCAAAAGCACGCCCCCAGCCGCCACCGTCCCGCCCGGCATGATCGCCGCGCCCGTCTGCTGGAAAAAATACCTCACGACGCAGATTCGCATTCGCGAATGCGGTCTCTACGACGCCACTGCCATCGAGGAGCTGCCCTTCCGCGAATCCTACCAATTTCAGATCCGCGACTTCACCCGACCCGTGAAGTTATCGCCCTTCGCCATGGATGAAACGCCCGTCACCAATGCGCAATTCGCCGCTTTTCTGGACGCCTCCGGTTATCATCCCGCGCAGTCGGAAAATTTTCTCAATCACTGGCCGGATGGAAATTTCCCCGCCGCCAAAGCCGATCATCCGGTCGTCTGGATCAGCCTCGACGACGCCCGCGCCTACGCCGCCTGGGCTGGAAAACGTCTCCCGACCGAAGATGAGTGGCAGCACGCTGCGCAAAACGGCGATGGCCGCGAATATCCCTGGGGAAATGGCCTGCGTGCCGGTGTGTGCAACCTTGGCGAGACCGGTGACACCACGCCCGTTAAAGCCTTCCCCGCCGGGCGCACTCCGGCAGGCCTCTATGATCTTTGTGGCAACGTCTGGCACTGGACCGAGAGCGAGGCAACGGAGGGTCGCACGCGTTACGCCATGTTGCGCGGCGGCTCTCATTTCGCAGCGCAGGGCTCGTGCTGGTATGTCGACGGCGGCCCGCGCCCGGCGAGCTTCACAACCAAGCTTCTTCTGATGTGGCCCGGCCTGGATCGCAGCGCGACCATCGGCTTCCGCTGCGTGATCGATCTGGCGGCGCAACCTTGAACCGTTAGGTGAATCGCCAGGCCTCACTTTGCACATCATCCAATTCCCACCTTGCGCTGCGGCGGAAACACCGAGTCCTCAAGTTTGGCGGCGTTTCCTGGTCGCTATGAGGGCGGTGAGAATGCCAGCGAGGCCCAGCAGAGCGACCGAGGACGGTTCGGGAATCGCGGTCAGGTTGACGTGAAGGTCGAGATTGTCGATGCGGAGGGTGCCGACGGTCGCGGTTTGATAAAATCCGATCGCTTCGAGCGTGCCGACCGGTAGGTCGGCGGCAAGGGGGGTGCCGAGGGCGAGCGTGTCGAGCTGGTTGAAATTCAGGTTGTGCCAGGAGGCAGCGGCATTGGTCCATGCAAACGTCATGAGTTCACTCTCGGCCGCCCAATTGGTTGCGCGGCCGTCGCTGTCGGCATTTTGAAACGTGGCGGTGGTCGCATACCAATCCCCGTCGAGCTGGATGACCAAACGCAACGCGTCGGCCGAGCTGGAATTGTTGAGGGTGAATTCGATGCGGTCGAGCAGGCTGGTGGCGATGGCGGGCACGGAATCAGTCCACGCGATGCCGGGCTGCCCGGTGCCGGTCCTGGCAAGGTAGCCGGTGGTCGAGCCCGCGCCGTTTTCGCTGGCGATCAACCATGGGCTGGTGGTTTCCGAGCTGTTTTCGGACGGACTGCCAAAGGCACTCCACGCCACGGTCGCCGGGCTGCGGTTGCCTCCGTTGTCGTTGCGGAAATCAAACCGGCTGGCGGCCGCGCCCGGGTCCAACGATGCCGCGTGGACGACAAAAAGTTCCGGCGCGGTGAGTGCGCGGTCGTAAACTGCCAGGCCGCCAATCTGACCGCGGTAGAAATTTCCCAGGCCAGCGGTCAGCCGGACGGCACCGACCGTAAAATCTCCGCCGTTGTCGCCCAGGCCCTGGGGAAAAAAATAAGGATTTTTGGCGTAGGTGAGACCCTGACCGAGGTTGGGGCCAGGTTCCGTGTAGGTCGGGCGCGCTTCGAACTTGGCGTTGATGAACGAGCGTGCGTAAGCGCCATCATAAGTGAACGCGACCGTCGTCCATTCGCCGTTGTAAACCCGGGTTTGATTGGCCGAATAATCGCGACTGAACGGCAGGTCAGGCGAAGCTCCGCCCGAGAACGAAACGTGCCCCGCGACGTTCCCCGGCCCACCGTAGGTCGGCAAATCAACGAAGAGCCCATACTGGCGGCGTGGATCATTATTATTCTCCTGCCAGATGCCGCCGATGAATCCGGTGTTGGCATCGTCCCGGCGAATCCACGCCACGACGGTGACGTCCGCCCCGGAACCCGCGATGTTCAAGTCGCCCAAGTCTGCGTTTGCCAGCCTGAGGTGATCTGTCGTGCCATTAAAATTTGCGGAATACCCCGAGAACGGGCCGCCGACGGAGCGCGCCACCGTGCCGCCGCCAATCGTCAACGCGAAATCCGACGCCCCGAATTGCGAGCGCCGGGTTCCGCCGTTTTCGCCGAACGTCCAGAACGCCACGAGATCCGGAATGGTCTCGACGAGGTCGGCGTTGCCGGCAGTGCTGATCGTCGGCAGCCACCCGAGGGTGAGTGCCAGCGCCGCGGCAAACCGGTGTCGGCTAGTTCGAATTGCGGGCAGACGCATTCCGTCGTGAATCGGAGGCCGGGGTGATTCGACGCCGGATCCGCCAGACCATCGCGCCGAGGCCGAGAGTCAGCAAGGCGACGCTCGTGGGCTCGGGGACAATCGATAGCGTATCAATGCGCGTTGTGACCGGGTCGGGCAACCCAACGTGGTTCATGTAAAATCCAACACCCGTGACCGCAGCGGACGGGAGGCCGATCGTTCGGACGGATCCCAGAGTCATTTCGACGCCGGGATTGATCGTGAAATCACGCCACGACGACGCCTCGGTGGTGAACGTGAAGGATTTGATCTCGGCTGAAGATGTGAAAGTGGCTGCCGTGAAGCCGGGGGTGGTGGTGAAGACGGAATCCGTCGCGTACCAGTTCGAATCAATCTGCACGAGAAGCCGGATTTCCTGGGCTCCGGCATTTCCCATTCGCCACGTGAAAAGCTCGGGATTGTCGAGGGTCAAGCCAGTGACCGTCGCCGCAAAAGTCAGGTCGAGTGTTTGCTGGTTGAAGGCAAAAAGAAAACCGTTCGGGACTGCCGGGTTGCCGGGAATGTTCGAAAGGCCGATTCGATTCTGACCCGTGCCGGGGGCCGTATTGGTGTAATCCTCAGCCAGCGACCCGAGGTAGGAGTTCCATCCGACGAGGCTGACAGCGGCGTTGCCGCCGGGGTTGTTGAAATTTTCGTTGTAGGGCAATTGCGCCGGAAGCGACGCCGAGGTGACCAGACATAGGAGAGCAACTTGGAGGGGGAAACGTAACATGGTCCGGGGGGATTTGCGCATATTGTGACTTCCGTAGCGAAAATTCACTTTCCTTGAATGCCGCGCTTGCGGAATTCGGTGGATCATTGATCATCACGTTGTGCCGGGGAACAATCGCATCCAGTCGGTTACGCGGGCAGTCCGCGTGCTCTACGCTGTGGCCGGAGCGGAAGATGGGCGGTCCGTGGCCCAGATCGCCGCGGCGGTCGGACTCCGGCCGAACACGACCTATAAGTTCATCCGAACCCTCGAGGAGGAGCATTTGCTGGTGCGGCGCGGAGACCCCGTGCGTTTCATGGTCGGCCACGCTCTCACCGAACTCAAAGCGCTCGACGATTCGCGGCACTTGTTGAGCGTGGCGGGTCCGGTGATGGTCCGCCGCCAGGCCCAGGATCCTTCGATCAATTTTTCGCTGGTCGAGCTCGAAGGCATGGACGCCTACTCCCGGTTGCAGGTGCTTGCGAGTCGGCCCGGTGTTCTTCAACGTTTGCGTGAATTTCGGCTGCATTCGTTCGCAAAAGCCTCGTCCATTCTTTTTCTTGCCTACGGTGGCGAGGAATTCGAACGGCAGTTTTTTGTCGCTCACCCCTTCTCGAAACAAGGAGCGAAGTATTGGAAGGGCATGCGGACACTGCGTGCTTTCTTGGAATCCGTGCGTCGACGCGGCTACGCATTGCCTGATTTTCCGGACGAAGGCATGTATCGCGTGGCGGTGCCGATCTTCGTTCCCGAAAGTCCCGTAACTGCCGCTCTCGGCGGATACCTTCCCGAAACCACGTCGGAGCGTTCGAAAAAACGCATGGTTCGGCTCACGATCGAGACCGCTCGCGAAATTTCGCAGACTTTATGACGCACAGTCGGCCGTACAGCAGAAACCCCCGGGAGTCGCGTGGCGGCTCCGGGGGCAAGCGGTGATCGGTTCTGATACCCGCTGTGGGACTCAGACCGCGCGGCGGCGGCGGCGATCCAGTGCAACGAGGACAAGAAGTGCAGCTCCCAGCAGGGCGTACGTCGATGGTTCGGGCACGGCGGTAATGGTCAGGGTATCGACTCGACCGACGGTGTTTAAGGTCGAGGCGTGGTCCATATAAAATCCGACTCCGGTCAACGTTGTGGACGGCAAATCCGAACCGAGGACAGTTCCCAACGTCATCTCAACACCGGGGGTGAGCGTGAATGAACGCCAGGTCGAAGCGCTCGTGCTAAAGGTGAACGAACGCGAAACCGACTGCGTCGGAAAATTGGCAAGAGTCATCGCCGGCGAAGAAAACACTGCGTCGGTGGCGTACCAATTGCCGCCAGCTTGAACGAGAACTCTCACGGTCATCGCGTCGGAGCTGTTGCCGAGGTTCCAGGCAAAGTCGATGGGATTGCTGCCGCTCAGATCCAAGCTCAGACCCGTTTCGACGAAAGAAAAGTTCGAAGCGGCGTCGGCTCCGTTGTTTGAAAACATGAGCCCGCGTGGAGCGGCGGGATTTCCGGGATTCGCTGCGATGGCGACGCGATCCACTCCGGTTGCGACGCTGGATGAGCTCCGGTCGATGGCCGTCGCTCCCGAGTAAGCAGACCAGCCAATGATCGTTGCGTTCTGGTTCACCTGATTGGGCGGTTCACCGTTGCCGGTATCACCCGAGGTGTTCGGGAAGGTTTCGCTGTAGAGGATTTGAGCGTTGGCAGGCAGGCTCGCGAAAAACGCTCCTGCGCAGATGGTGACGGGGATGAATAGGGGGATCTTCATGGTTGGAGGGAATGCGGGGGTTGATCGAGTCGAGTCGGGGGATGACTCGCAAAACCGTGCACGCGCCCAACCTGGGTGGACACCTCAATCAGCTGACCTTAACATTCTCAGCGGATCAATGATCAGCGGACGGGACTCGCTTGTCAGCGGAAATGCTGAGAGCAGCGCCGTGGGCGGGCAGATCGTGGGAGGATTTTTTCGTTCCCGTACCGAGCGTGAAAGAGCCACCTTCCATGGTTGGATCGGCGGCAAGAATCCGGCCGTCCGCCCGGCGCATTACCAGGCAGGGACGATCGACCGTCAGAAAGGTTCGCGACGTTTCGTCCTTCAATTCGCCGGGTTCAAAAAATGCGGCGAAGAGGCTGCCGTCGGCAAATGCGACGGCCTGCACGGCGTTGTCGTTGTGAATCACGCGGACTCCGGTAGCGGCGACGGCGGTGGACGCGTCGGCCGGGTTGGGGCAATCGACAACGATCAGGGCGAGTGCGCGATCATCGTGTTCGACGATGGGGTGGTAGACGGCCTCGGTGATCGATTCGTCGGAGAGCGCTTCGTTGATTTCGTGCCAGCTTCCGGTCGCGGTTTTCGTTTGAAGGGTGACGGTGGCGGGAGTCTGGAAGGCGGTGAGCAGTCCGGCGTGGTGAATCCAGTTCACGCCGCCGATGCGATCGCTGGAGCCCGGCGGAATCACGGTGGGGTCGGTGGCATTGTCGCGCAGAATGGTGACCGGGCCGCGGAGCCGGTTTTGATCAAGGGCGGTGCGGAGGTCGGCCGATGGATCTCCAGACGCAAGAATGACGACGACGCCCCCATGACAAATCCAGGACTTGCGAACCGAAGCTTCGCGGGTGTCGCCGCGGCGCAGCTCGTAGTGGGTGGCCGTGATTCCAGACGTCCCATCGGAAAGTCCGCCGTTGAAAGGGGTCTTGCCAATCTTTTCGGCCCGGTCGGACGCGGTCATGCCAGGGAGCATGCGCCAGTCCCACACGGGCATGAGATCGGTGTATTCGGTGCCGTCGCGGATGATGTAGGCGTCACCGGAGCCGAGAAATCCACGTTTGAGATTTTCTCCGTTCATCGACTCGGTGTCGCGGGTGCGCGTCGAGGGTGTTTTGACGAAAAAGCTGAAGGTCGGTTGGTGATACGCGGAAAAGTCCGAGAACGGAAAGTGGCGATAGCCAACGATTGCGGGTTTGCCGGTCGCAAGGCTCGCGCCATAAGCGGCGAATGCGGCGGTGCGATCGGGCAAGAGATCCTGTAAAAGCGGAATGTCGCGCTGGCGGCGATCAGCGCTCAGGGTGCCTGGGCGGGATACGCTGCGGTCGAGTGGGCCGGGGACGGTGTAAATCCCGCGAGCCATCCACTGGGTGCCTTCGAGGGCGAGGTTGGCGAGGAGCTCGTTCGATTCGGGAGGGAGAGCCCAAGGCGTATCGTGAAGCACCCAGGCCCAGGACAGTGCATTTGCGAGAAACGCATCGCCATAATGCAGCGATTGAAGGCGGGCGCCGTGCTGGTGGAAACTGAAGTCTGGTTTGATTCCTTCCGCGTCGGAAATTCGAATTTCTCCCGCGATGCGGCGGGAAGCGTCCCGCAGTTCGTTGGCGTCCTTTTCGAGAGCGGAACGGATCGCGGCGAGTCCGGAACGCCAGAGCAGGTTCGCACCTGTTTCGGTCGATTTTGCAATCGGACCGGCGTTCGACTGGGACAGCACCGCAGTGGCGGCCTCGCGGCGGTCCGCATTCAAACGGGGACCGAGCAGGACGATGACGTCGCTCATCAGCAGGGGAATGCCGAAGCTGTTGTACCACCAATTCGGGTTGCGGTAGCGGTGTTCGAGCCAATGGTCGAGAGCAAGAAGGGTTGCCTTTTCGAGGTTGGCATCGTCACGCCGTGGGCTGTCGGGATGAACGAGCGCCAGGGCAAGTTCGTTCACGCGCAGCATGTGCTCCCGAGTTTTCCACGAGCCACGGCTTTGGTCGGAGTAGTTGATCCCGGGCCATTGTCCGCGATCGTTCAGGGTGCCGGCGAGTTCGTCGATCCGGGCCGACTCGGGTGGTGGCGACGCGAGCAGGGCCTCGCGCTTCCGCGCAAGAACTTGCTCGAAATTGGAATTTTCGGCGGCGTCAGCGATGGGACAGGCAATGGCCATTGAGACGAGGGCAAGGATGGTCGTTACAGCGGAGGGGGAGCGAAGACACATTTGAGACGAATCAAGGTGGGGTGAGCGATTGCGCGTGCAGCCTCAATCCGGATTCCAGCGAGGTGGCTGGGATTACGAGGGACGTGGATTGGAGAGCGCTGAGGTCGTAAACGCGGTCGCCGCAATACATCGCTTTGTCCGGTTCAGTCGCCACGAATCTCGTGACCTCGGTTTCCTCGACTGTGAGCGGAACGCCGAGGTGCGCTGCGAGGATTTCGTAATATTGCCGGGCGGGCACGATATCGGGTCCGCAGCAATTGAGGATGCGGGCAATCGCGCTGGAGTCGTTATCCGCGCTCAGGATGCAATCGGCGAGATCGTCAGCAAAAATCGGCTGCTGCAGCCAGGTGCCGCCGCCAACAAGCCGCAACGGCTCGCCGACTTTGAGCCGGTCGAGCAGGTCGGGATCGCGACTGTGATGCGGGAGACAGCCGAGCAGCGATCCCGGTCCGTAGATGTGGCTCGGGCGCAGGATCGTCCAGGCGAGCGCTGCAGGATCCGCGGATTCCATGACGCTTTCCGCCGCCCGTTTTTTGCCGCCGTATCCCGTGGTTTCGTAAATGGCATCGGTTTCGGTTTGCGGTTTGCGGCGGGAGCGCCAGTCGTAAACGAAGTCGGTCGAAACAAAAATGAATCGTCTGCAGCGGCCGGCGAACGTCTCGACATCCTGGTGGGCGTCTTCGGCGTCGTAGCCGATGCAATCAACGACCAGATCCCACTCGGACTGGCGCGCGAGCGCGGTCGTGAAGGCAGCGCGATCCTTACGGTCCGCGACGATCGATTGAACTCCCGGAGCCACGGCGCGGCGACCGCGTGTGAGAACGGTCACGGCGTGGCCGGCGGCGACCGCCCGGCGGGCGAGTGAGCCGCTCAGGAATCCACTGCCTCCCACTACGAGTATCTTCATGAGTCGCTTTGTGTGGTGTAGAGGTGGCAGGCGGCGGAGCAGGTCGAATCCGGAACCGGCAGAAGCCGCGGCTGATCACGGTCGCACGGAGCAAATCTTCTCGCGCAACGCGGATGGAAACTGCAGCCGGGCGGCAGGCGACCCGCGTCAGCCACCTCGCCGGTGCTGTCGAAACTCATGCGCACGTCGGGATCGACGTTGGGAACCGCGGAAAGAAGCATCCGGGAGTACGGGTGTCGGGGATTTTCGAATAGCTCCTCGGTCGGTGCCAGCTCGACGATGCGTCCGGCGTACATCACGGCGACCCGATCGCAGATGTGGCGGACCACGCTCAGATCATGCGCCACGAAGAGAGTGGTGAGTCGAAATTCCTCCTGCAGATCCGCCAGAAGATTGATGACCTGGGCTTGCACGGAGACGTCGAGAGCGGAAACGGCTTCGTCCGCGACAACCAGAGCCGGTCGCATGATGAGGGCGCGCGCGATGCCGATACGCTGGCGTTGACCGCCGCTGAAGGCGTGGGGATAACGCTGGCGGTGCTCGGGTTTGAGTCCGACTTTGAGCAAAATTTCGACGATGCGGTCTTCGAGGTCGCGGCCTTTGGCGAGCCCGTGAATCACGAGTGGCTCGCCGACGATATTGCCGACGGTCATGCGGGGATTCAGCGACGAAAAAGGATCCTGGAAAACCATCTGCATTTTTTGGCGCAGCGGTTTGAGGGCGCGTGATGGCAGGGTGGCGAGGTCAATGCGCGACTCGCCGTCGTCGAAGAGGACGGACCCGGCGGTCGGGTGCAGCGCGCGCAGGATGGTGCGGGCGCAGGTGGTTTTGCCGCTCCCGCTTTCGCCCACGAGTCCGAGCGTCTCGCCGCGCTGGACGTCAAACGTCACGTCATCCACGGCCTTGACGACGCCAACCTGTTTCCGAAGCAGACCTTTGCTGTGGATCGGGAAATGTTTGCAGAGTCCGCGCACACGCAGCAGCGGCGGGGAATCAATGGCGGTTGGCGAGCTTCCCGGAGGCGAAATCGTG
>JBGTDR010000072.1:0-24190 GCA_041748215.1 Chthoniobacterales bacterium | reverse complement strand
CGGCCTTGACGGCCGCATCGGCCAGCTGCTTGCCGAGAGCAAATTCCACGCCGTCTTGCGGGTCCACTTGCGGCGTCATCAGGTACACGCCATCGGAACCGTTGAAGGCGGTGACAAGCTGTTCGCGCCGAATCGGTCCTGTCGGCGCTGTGCCGATCTCGGCTCCGAGCTGCTCCAGGCTGCGCGCCGCTTTCGAGTCCCGGATGCGTGTAATCGCGCGAACTCGGAATCGACCGCTTTCCAGGAGCGTAACGGCGACGCTGCGCCCCTGCTTACTTGTCGCGCCGTAGACCGAAATGAGAGGCTTATTGTTTGTGGACGCTGTCAAAGTTCAATCCTTGCTGATAGGACTTTGCTGTTTCGCGCCTCTAGCCGAGCGCTCGCAGGTGATCGCAATGCTCGCCCCCGTTCCGCCGCCAATGCTTTCGCAAGCGCCGCGCCAATTCCACGACTCGCTCCGGTGACTAATGCCCGTTTTTGTCTCAACCTCTTCATCGTATTTTATAGATTTCGGATTCCGCAGCGCGCGGCTCTCCTCGGAATTGTCCGGCGCTTCGATGATACTGGCGAAGCGAGGGGCAGCCCAATGCCTTCTTAATTGGCTCGCTCATCCTTTCAAGTTGGCCCAAGTATCGCCCATGGAGCTTCGCCACCTCCGATATTTCGTCGCGGTCGCCGCACACGGCTCGTTCAATCGTGCGGCGGAGAGTTTGCACGTCACCCAGCCACCTCTGAGCAGACAGGTGAAGGATCTTGAGGAAGAACTGGGAGTTCCGCTCCTCGTGCGTGGGTCCAACTCGGTGAAGCTCACGGAAGTGGGCGAAGCATTCTATGAGGATGCACGCGAAGTGCTCGCGCGCGCGGACGATGCGGTCCGCCGGGTGCGTGGGGAAGCGGGGAAAGAGATTTTGCGGGTGGGCTACACCCCATCGATGACCACTGGCATCATGTCCATCGCGCTGGGAAAATTCCAGGCAACCTCGCCAAGCGTGCGGATCGAATTGGCTGACCTCTCATCGCGGGAGATCAATGAATTGGCTGGCGCTGGACGGCTCGACCTCGTGGTCATTCCCGGGGTTGTCGCACCGCAAGGGATCCCCGGATTTCAGTTGACCGAGATCAGTCGCATGCATCCTGTGCTGGTCTTACCGGCGAGACACCCACTGGCGAAGCTGAAGCGCATACCCATCGCGAGACTGCATCAATTGCCGATGGTTGGCCTGGCGAAGCCCAACTATCCCGAATACGTGACGACCGTGCGTGGGGTGCTTAAACCCTTCGGGATCTCGCCACGTTTTGTTTCCCTGGTAAATGATGGCTTTTCCACTCTCTTCGTGGAATTGGAAGCCCAGAATGCCGCAGCGATTTTTGCCGAGGGCATCGTCGATATCCTGCCGCAGACCCTGGTCGGCCGGCCGTTTGCGTCGAAATTAGCCAGTATTGCAGTTGTGATTGGCCTTCCGGCTTTGCGCCCCAAGCCCCATGCCGAAACGTTCGCCCGTTTGCTTTTTGAAGAAGCGCGAAGCCGGTAGAACGCCGTTCCCGCTCCAACTTCGTTCTATTGAAATCCGCGGCCGATCGTACGTTCAAATGGCCCCGTGGTAGCCTCCATAAAATTTGATGGGCGACCAGTCGGGAAGAGTTTCGGGCAGGGGCGGTGCGAGCGTGCTGAAGTTTTGCGCGCCGAACACCACCCGGCCATCCATGACGGTCAAGACCGAGGTAATGAACTTGATCTGATCCTCGGCGACGTTGAAGTAATCCCGGTCCAGCAGAGCGAAGTCTGCCAGATTTCCCGGGGCGATCATGCCGATTTCCGCTTCGGCGTTCGTGAACCACGCTGCACCGCGGGTGAACAAATTCAGCGCCTCGACGCGGGCGAGGCGATTATTCGGGGCGAGCACTTCGGATCCGGAGACGGACTTTCCAGACACCATCCAGCTGACGGCGACCCACGGATTGAAGGTGGTGGCCCGGAAAGCGTCGGTGGTCATCGCCAGAGGGATCCCACTATCGACGAGTTGGCGCAGGCGTGGTGTTTGCAAGGCCTTTTCCCGGCTGTAGGTCTTGATGAAAGCGTCGCCGTGCAATGCCATTTTCGGGTCGAGGGCGATCCCGCCGCCAAGCGCTTTGACTCTGAGGATATTTTCCGGACTGATCGTCTCGGCGTGTTCGACGCTCCACTTCAGGCCATCGAGCGGAGTCGTTTCGTTCATTTCCTCCATGGCATCGAGGAACGGGGTGATGTTTTCGTTGTAGCTAATGTGCATGCGGAATGGGATCCGCCGGCGGACCAGCTTGGCAATATCCTCCACGACATGTCGGCGGATCCTGTTGGGATCGAGGATGACTGCCGGGCGGTCAAAATTCTCGTGATCATGCACTTCGGTATCGAGCGCTTTGGCCCCACGGTAAACGTGCCCATGTGCCCGGGTCGGGTGCAGGTTTTCCCCGGGGCTCATGGGCGTGATTTGAGTGACGGCTCGAATTTCTGCATCCACCATGTTGGAGCTGCTACCCCACTGCATATCCACAAAGGACAGACGCAAATTGAAGCGATCCTCGCGCATGAGGGCTTCCGGGATGATGTGGGCTTCGGGGTAGCCCCGGCTGCCACAATCAAAGACCGAGGTCACGCCGAAGCGGTTCAGGCCGTGGATGGTGGAGATCATTGAACTCAACTGCTCCTCGAAAGAAGGTTGTGGGAACAGCGTCTCCAGGGCGACAAAGCCGAATGTATCGCCATTGACAACACCCGTGTAATTTCCCTGGTCGTCCTTCTCAAACTCAATGACCTGAAAGTCGGGAAAACGGTTAGTGCCCACGCCGAGTGCGGCGATAGCCGATTCATTCATGAAAGCGCGATTGTAGGCGTATTGTACAATCAGGGGACGGCTTGGGACCGCCGCCCGCAGTTCTTTCATGGTAGGAAAACGATTCTCTTCGAACTGGTAAGGGGACCAGCCTCCGATCACCTTGACCCAATGACCTTCGGGCGTTCGTTCGGCCTGCTCGCTTAGCATGGTCAACGCCCGCTGCAAGGTCGGAACGCCGTCCCACCTTACGTGGTAGTTGTAATTGATTTCATTAAGCAGATGCATGTGTGCATCGTTGATGCCCGGGATTAGTCTGCGCCGGCCCGCGTCGATGATCTGCGTGTTGGCATCTTTCAGTTCCAGAATGTCCGCATCGGTGCCGACCGAGTAAATTCGGCCCTTCTTGACCGCCAGAGCGGATGCTTTGGGTTGTGCAAGATTCCCGGTGAAAATCTCTGCGTTGAACACGATCATGTCTGCTCCGGAATGGTGTTCAGGGTTTTGGTTCATGGAATTTTGTAGGTAGGTATGGTTCTGGCGGATTGATGGATTGCCGGTTGGGTCGGTTGTGGCGCGAAACACCGCTTCCCGGGGTCCCGAGCCATTGGGCGACGCGGTTTGAGGATACCGACGGCGCGAAAACCCGCCCAATGCCTAGTTCATTCGCTCGCTCATCCTTTTGAGTTGGGCTACCGATGCCTCATGGAGCTTCGTCACCTCCGTTATTTCGTAGCCGTCGCCTCCCTCGGATCGTTCACTCGTGCGGCGGAGAGTTTGCACGTCACTCAACCGCCGCTCAGCCGGCAGGTGAAAGACCTGGAAGAAGAACTGGGATTGACCCTGCTCGAGCGTGGATCGAATTCCGTGAAACTCACAGATGCGGGTGAGCAATTTTATGAAGAAGCCTGCGAATTGCTCGCGCGCGCGGACGATGCGGTCCGCCGTATGCGGGGGGGAGCAGGAAAAGAGGTTCTGCGGGTGGGCTATACGTCTTCGATGGCCACCGGCATCATCGCCGCCGTGCTGGCGAAATTCCAAGCAGCTGCGCCACGCATTCGGATCGAGTTAGTTGATCATTCATCCCGGGAGATGATTGAGATGGCTGGCGAGGGACGCCTCGACTTCGTTATTTGTCCTAAAGTTACCATCCCAAACGGGATTCCAGGATTTCAATGGACCGAGTTACGCCGCTCGCAGCCTGTGCTGGTTCTACCGGCGAGCCATCCGTTGGCGAAACTGAAGCGCATACCGGTTGCGCGACTGAATGAATTGCCGCTGGTTGGTCTGGCGAGGGAGAACTATCCGGAATATGTGCCGAGCGCGCGCGCGTTGCTTAAGCCCTTCGCGATTTCGCCGCGCTTCGTTTCATTAGTGAACGATAATTTTTCCACCCTTTTTGTGGAATTGTACGCGCAGAATGCCGCGGCCATTCTCATCGAGGGGGTTGCCGATGTTTTGCCGAAAACATTGGTCGCCCGTCCGTTTACGCCGAAGTTGCCCAGTGTCACTGTGGTGATTGGACTTCCCGCTTTGCGCCCGAAGCCGCATGCCGAGATGTTCGCGAAGTTGCTGATCGAAGCATCGCGCAGTCGCTGAACAATCGCTCGAAGCTCCCAACATTCGGGAAACGCGTCCGCCGGGGGCTTTGGCTTGGCACTTCCTCCATTCAGTCGGGCATCGTTGGTACCGAGATCAGAATGCGAGTTCCTGCTCCGGGTGAACTCTCGATGTCCAATCGACCGCGCAGAAAGTCGATCCGTTCACGCATTCCAATCAGCCCAAAGCCCTCATGCTTCTTTTCCGTGCGGAATCCGCATCCATCATCCGAAAGCTCGAGATCCACGCGATCGGCGGTGAATTCGACGCGGACATCGAACCGCTTTGCCTTCGCATGGCGGAGCGAGTTCGTGAGCGCTTCCTGTCCGATCCGAAGCAGATGTTCCTCGGAATTTGCGGGCAGACGTCGCGGATTCCCCTTGGCGGAGAAGCTGCCCGCCACCCCCGTCCCCGATGTCATCCGAGAAATCAATGCGGGCAGGGCGACGACCAAAGAATTCTCGGCGTGCGGACGCAGGGCACTCACCGCTTCCCGCGCTTCGCGCAAACCCATCCGAGCCAGCTCGCGTGCACGTCCCAGATTCGGGCTGGAGTCGTTTCCTCTCGCGGAAGATTCCTCCGCGGCTTCGAGCTGGACGACAATTCCGGTGAGAGTCTGGGCAACCGTATCGTGAACGTCCCTTGCCATGCGATTTCGCTCGGCAATCACGGCCGTCTCCCGGTTGAGCGTCGAAAGCCGCGTGACCTGCATCGCAAGCATCGCTTGATTCGCCAGCGCCTGGGCCAGATCGATTTCGCCCGCGCCGAAGGAGCGCTTTGTTCCAAAGCGAATTTCAATGACACCCTCGACCTCGCCGCCGATCCGCATGGGAACGATGAGGATCGTGACGATCCCCAGTGCCAGCACATGGTCGCGCCATGGAAAAAGCGGACCCTCCCGAATGTCGTCCAGCACACCGGGCTTCCCATCCCGAAAAACCTCGGGCAAAGGCCACACGTCACCGATTGCCAATGTCGGAACCAAGGCGGCAATTCTGGAGTCTGCTTTTGTCAGAAACTGCCCATCTTCGAGCGAGAACTCACACTCGACCCGATCCGTTCCCTTGACCCGACGCCACACACTGCCGCCGTGCGCGCCCAATTCATCGGCGACCGTTCGCAGGAAGTGTTCGAGCAATCTCTCAGGATCGGACTCGCGGGCAAGCACCTCCAATGCGCGGGCGAGAGCATTAAATTGCCCCCGCGCGACGATTTCCGAAGCCCGCAATGATTCCTCGTTCGCCTCCCGCTCCGTCACGTCCATGACCGTGCCCATCAGCATGAGTTTACCCGTGGCATCCCGAATGGGCTGCGAGATGGTTTCGATATTTTTGGCGGTGCCGTCCGGCAGCACGAATACGTATTTGAGCGGCCGTGGCTGTTCCATCTCGAAACTCTCCTCCAGTCCGCGATTCACCCCGTCGCGGTCTTCCGGGCGCACTCGTTCCAGAAATTCCTGGTAATGAGGTGAAGGCGGCGGATCAGGGAACCCAAAGATGCGGCATGTCTCCACGGACCAATCGGTATTCCCGGTCGTGAAATCGAGAACCCAACTGCCCGTCTTGGTCAGTCGCTGCCCCTCGGCGAGATTTCGCTCACTGCGTTGCAACCGCTCCTCCGCCTGCTTCTGGTCCTCGATGTCGAGGCTCGAGCTATACCACCTGGTCAGCTTTCCGTGTTCGTCCAGCAATGGCTCCAGGCGAAAGACGAACCATCGAAAGACGCCATCCGAGCGGCGCAACCTCGCCTCGATCTCCCCCGATCGGGCAGCGGCCTCCAGCATTTTTAGCTCTTCAATCACCCGCGAAAGATCGTCGGGATGGATCGCCGCCTGCCACCCCCAACCGAGCGTGTTCTCGGTCGGCAAGCCCGTGTATTCACGCCACCGCTGACTAAAGAATTCGGTGGAGCCATCCGGCATTCCACACCAGACGAAGGTGGGAACATTTTCGATAATCGTGCGCAACCGGGCTTCCGAAGCGGTCGCTGCTTCTAGCTTCTGGACTAGCTCAGCTATTTCAGCCCGGAATTGCCGATCAAGTTCCATTGCGATTCGCAGTCAAGATTACACTCGCTTCGCGAAAAGCACGAGACAACGAAAAGCCGCGACGCCGGCTGCGTCACTCGTTCACCAACGTCTGATCGTTACCCAGCACGGTAACAGAAGGTAACAAATTTGCCTCGAAAACGCGTGGAAACCGCAACGACTCAAAACGGCACTGATCGGCTGCCGATCGAGTATATCAACCTTCGCGGCCAAAAGTGACACCCGCAATAATGGCGACCCTAACGGGATTGCCCGCCTCTGGCAGGCTCCGCATTTTGCCATCGGTTGAAAAGATAGGGCGCCACGCGACGGGCGGTCGAACCGGAGTTCGAATCTGCTACGCCTTCGCTTCAAGAAAGCGACCCTAACGGGATTCGAAACCAGCCCGTTTACAGAGTAAAATGCCCCTAATTGGGCTTGCATGACAAATGCGTGACAAATATTGTCTCCCCATGTCACGCACTGCCGCAAAAGTGAGGAGAGGGCCGGTTGAGATTATCGAGGGAAAAGGCGTCAAGATCCCGGTCTATTCCAGTCCCTACCGGGACACTGAGAGCTACCTTCTCGCCTACTACTCGGATGGGCGACGGCAGCGGGAACGGGTACCCTCCCTCGTGGCCGCTCGGCGACGGGGCAAGGAGCTGATCGCGGAGCTTTCACGGGGAACCGCGCACGTCGTGAATCTTACGGCCAGAGAGGCTGCCGCCGTCAACACGGCGGTGGATCTCCTACGCCCGCACGATATTCCACTTACTGAGGCGGCACGCCAGATCGCCGCGGCCAACGAGATCCTTGGCGGGATTGGGACCATCGAAGAGGCGGCCCGGTTGCTGGTCGCGGAAAGGCAGCGGCAGCGGATTCCCATCAAGCCTTTCGGCGAAGTCGTGACGGAGTTTCTCGACGAGTTGAAACCTCCGTCGCGCTCGTATCGGCACTGGCAGGATTGCTCGGCCCGGCTCGGGCTCGCGGCGGAGCGCTTCAAGTCCGTGCCGATCTCCGAGATTCGGACCATCGATTTGGAGAACCACCTGAACTCCATCCAGCGCCGAGTGCGCACGAAGCAGGGCATGAAGACCCTCACCGGTCCGGACCGAAAAGCCACCGGGCGCAACCGCAACAACTATCGTGGCGTGCTGTGTAACCTCTTCTCGTTCGCCCAACGCCTCGGCTACCTGCCGCGCAACGTCGAGACCGAAGCGGACCACCTCCGCGAAGCGCCCGACCGCGACGCTAATGTCGCGATCTACCAACCCGACGAGATGCAGGCGATCCTCGACGCACTGCCCGACAAGTGGATTCCGTTCGCGGCTATCGGCGCGTTTGCCGGGTGCCGGGGAGCGGAGATTCACCGGCTGGATTGGAAGGACATCGACCTCGAGGAGCGGCACATCACCGTCGAGAGTTCCAAGTCCAAGACCGGCAAACGCCGCGTTGTTCCCGTCACCGACAACCTTTTCGCCTACCTCGCTCCGCACGCGAAAGAATCCGGCTGGGTCTGCCCCCATTACAGCCACGACTCCACGCTCTCGCAGGAGTTCGGCAAGGCGTGGGCGGAGGTCGGCATCACGGTCAAAAAAGTCAGCAACGGATTTCGGCATAGCTACGCGAGCTACCGCATCGAGGAGGTCAAATCCCTCCCCCAGGTCGCATGGGAAATGAACACCTCGGAGCGGAAGTTGCGCGACAACTACCTCGAACTCGTAAGCGAAAAAAAACTCGCCAAGTGGAAGGCCATCTTCCCAGCGCCCCGCTTCCCAAATGGCGAGCATGAAGCGAGTTCTCCGGTTGGTATGCATCGTCGCTCGGACGTTGGAAGGAATTGACACAAAAAGTGGATGGTTTTTGTGTCAGACCGGTGCCCAGACAGGCCTTGCCGCCTCACTTTGGTTGGTTTAAGGCGTTGCGAAACGTCGGAACTTATGAGTATTGTTGTACGTTTTGTAATGAGCGTCGTGCTTCCCAAGCCAATCCAGCAAGCGTTCGACGGATCGAGCCTGCTGCGCACCCGCGATCTGGAGTCGCGCGGAATCTCCCGCGTCTTCCTCGGGCAACTCGTCGCGAGCGGACGCCTTGATCGCGTGAGCCGGGGCCTGTATGCGCTACCGAACGGGTCGATCACGGAGAACCACTCGCTGGCGGAAGTCGGCAAGCGAATGCCCAGAGGGATCATCTGCCTCATCTCGGCGCTTCGCTTTCACGGGCTCACGACGCAGCAATCTCACCAAGTGTGGGTGACGATCGACGGCAAAGCGCGCAAACCCCAGGTCAGCTCCCTCTCGATCCACATCGTGCGTTCCAGCGGAATGGCGCTGACTGCCGGTCGGGAGGAGCACGTGATCGAAGGAGTGAACGTGAGTGTCTATTGCCCCGCAAAAACCGTGGCCGATTGCTTCAAGTTTCGGAACAAGATCGGCCTCGATGTGGCCCTCGAAGCCCTCCGAGAAGCGTGGCGGGAAAAACGCGCCACGATGGACGATCTCGTGCGCTACGCCCGCGTTTGCCGGATGGAAAACGTGATGCGGCCTTACCTGGAGAGCCTGACGTGAGCACGTCTGCCAAAAAGGATTTGCCCGCTTCGGTGCGGCAGCGCTTGTTGATGGCCAGCCAGCGGAGCGGCGAGCCATTCGACTTAGTACTGACGCGCTACGGCATCGAGCGCCTGCTCTACCGCCTCAGCCAGTCGCGCCATGCCGACCGGTTTTTGCTCAAAGGCGCGATGTTGTTTCGGATTTGGGTGCAGGCCAGCCATCGGCCCACGCGGGATTTGGATCTTCTCGGCATGGGGCCAGCCGAGGCCGAAGGATTGGCGGCGATATTTCGTGAGATTTGCGCCACGCCGGTCGAACCCGACGGGTTGGAATTTCGCGGGGAATCCATCAGAGCCAGCGCAATCCGGGAGGACGCCGTTTACGGCGGCATTCGGGTGACCTTGGAGGCGCGACTCGCCAACGTCCGGATTCCCGTGCAGACCGACATCGGGTTCGGGGATGCGGTGACCCCGGCTCCGCTCGAAGTCGAATTCCCAAGCCTCCTCGACTTCCCCACGCCGAAGCTTCGCAGTTATCCCATTTACACGGTCGTGGCGGAGAAACTCGAAGCGGTCGTGTTGCTGGGACAAGCGAACAGCCGGATGAAGGATTTTTTCGACCTATGGTTTCTGAGTCGGAACTTCGACTTTGACCGCCAAACCCTGGTCACCGCCATCGAGGCAACCTTTGCGCGGAGAGATACCCCGCTTCCCGTCGAACTGCCGACCGGACTCCGCGATGAATTCGCCCTCACCAAGGAGGTCCAATGGACCGCCTTTCAGCGTAAAAATCACCTTGGAGATCGAGCCATGATGGAGGTTCTTCGGGCGATCCGGGATTTCGTTGAACCCGCGCTCCAGAATGCCCGCGAAAGAAAATCCTTGGACGCTCATTGGGTGCCGGCAATCGGCTGGTCGCACACCAAATAACCATCGAGATCACCACGAGTCTCCTCCCGGCTCACTATCGTTTGTCTCGTCCCGTCAGCGGACCACGCGGAAAAATGGCGGGCCGACAACGAGGAGATGCTCGGTCCAATGTTCTTCGGAGAAACGCCGAGCTTTGCGGAGATGATGGATGCGGTCGCGGAGTTCGAACGGGCATTCAACGTGACCGCGTCAACATCGACCCCATAAGTTTTTTCAACAGAAACCCGGGTAGCCGCTGGACGAGATCTACCGGAGGATGCGCCGGCGGTCGGCAATGATGGTTCCCTCCATTGCGCGCACCAATTCGGGTTTCCGGAACAACCGGTGCCGCCCGATTTTGTAGCAGGGCAGGAGGCCCTGCTGAACATATTGGTGGAGAGAACGGAGGGGGATGCCGAGCCATGCCGCGGCGTCTTTAGCGCTGATGAATTTCGTGTCCTCCTCGGAACTCGGACCGGGAGATGTCGGGCCGGGCGGGCTCGACGGAACTTTACGGCCGGCGGTGAGGAAGGCGGCGGGGTTGTCGCTGAACCGCCATTTGTGGAGTCGGGCGCGCATGAGTTTGATGACGGAAGGAGACCCGTGATCAGCCGAGATTGATTGCGAGGCAGTAGGGATTCGCCCCGGCCTTTGCCTTCGCGTAAAGCGGTGAAGTTTTTTCGGGGAGAATGATTGGCATCGAGCCCACCTTTGATGCAACCGAGACGTGGGAGAAAACAGACCCAGGAAGAGGCCGCTGAATGGTCGCTCCGGCGTAGAGCGACACGGGGAGTTGGAAAAACGCTGGTGGGGCGGAAAATCTCACGCGGCGAACGTGGCACAGTCATCGGCCTGGCCTGCTCTCGCCTGGGAGCAATTCAAGCTGCCCGTGGCCGAGCTGCATTTCCACTGCGAGGAGCACGGGGGAACAGTCACCTACTGAAACCGTTCCGCTGCCATTTCGGCTCGCTCTTGCTCCTCACCGTCGAGTCTCTCGACCACGACCAGAACTATCTTATCTTCTCCTCGGCGACGAATGGCGACGAAACTTTGGAGCAAGACGCCGCCGCGCGCCTCCTCACTCTGCCCGGAAAAAACGCCGGATATCCGCGGACCGCTCCCGCCTCCTGAATCATTTCCTGGCCAGCGCCTTTAGGATTTTGCCCGACCAGTCGAAAGTCAGCGTTGCGCAAGCGTTTAAAACTTCAGTTATGCTCCATTCTTGCGGTCGAGGGCTGGGCAAGCTCGGGGTGATCGCGCATCATCTCCCTCGCCAGTTCAAATTCGCCGCCGTCTGCCGCGTAGAGAAATCGCTCGGACTGAATTACCTGCAGCGAGTTGATGAACTCGACGTTCGCCGCATGCAGGGGGACTGGCAGTCCACGGTTTTGATAATACTGAAAAACTCGCCCTGCCTCCGTTTTGAGCATTTCGTTGGCGATCTCCGGACACGTTAGCTGGACCGCAAGCTTCGGGCTCAAAGGCATAAAAACCTCAATGCCTTTCTGCGCGATTCCAAGGCTGCCTCTTGAGCCGTAATCGAGATGGTTGTGTAGGACGACCGACCCGTCGGAAATGATGAAATTATGACCGAGCGGAGCTTCCAACAAAAACCAGATTTTGCGCCGTAGAATGTCGGCAAACACGGGGATGTCGCGCAATGCCAGTAGTGATGAAAACTTCGAATCCTCCGCAGAGTAATCGCTCACCGGTCTGGAGTCTTCACCCGCTCGAATATCCGGTCCCCATTTTCCAATTACCGCTTTCCGAAATTCTTCCATCTGATTGCGGGACGAAGGAACCCGCAGCATCTGGGCCGCAATGAATATGGCTAATTTCTCAATGCTCTCTTGAGCCACAGGGATTGCGCGGGTTTCGACGATTTGGTGGAGGATGTCCGCGCAAAAGCCGTCCACCTTCATCGTCAGGGGTTCCAACTCGAGTCTCGCCCCGTCAAGATTACGGGCATTGTAAAAATGATTCTCGTGACCCACGTCGGACACCGAAGCGGCGAATGACTTCCCCGACGCCTTTTTGAAAACCCAAATTCTTTCTCGATTCTTTTTACCGAAGGAAAACTTCTTCAGAAGAAACTGCGGAACGAAATGATGCTTTTTTGCGTCAGTCATGATCAGCCATCTTTGCAGTAATAGCGCTCTTGGGATGGGGTGGTACCGTTTATAGCCCTCTTCAATTTATTAATTAAATCTGACCCGAACTGGATCTCAATAGCCGGAGAAGCTTCGAGCTAACTTGCCGCGACCTTGGACATTTTTTGAACGGGAGCGCACACGCGTCCCGGATGGCTGGAATCGTGAGAATAGGCGGGGACAGTAGAAGTGCGCTTGGATTCACTCACGCCATTGAGCCGTAAACAGGTCTTGAAGGAGCGCGTTCCCTTCTCAAATTACAAACGCGGAGCCAATCATTCTCCCGATGTAATTCAAAGAACGTCCTTAACGACTACGAGTTGTTCATCGGGAGTCGTTTTGGAATAGCTGATAGTAGTCCGGAACCAACCCTCCAGGAACTTGCCGCCTTCAAAGTTGGATCGGCACGTCTAGTTGAACGGAAAGATTGTTCCGTTATTCACTCGGAACCCTCCAGATGTTCGGCGAGGTGATCGAGTTTACGCTCGATGCGTTCGAGCGCGTGGGGATCGATTTTTCCCTCGGTCGAGACCGAATAAACAATGGCCTCGAACGTTTCGGTTTTGGTCTTGAATCCGTATTCTTCGTGAAGAAGCGCAAAGCGGGTTTTCGACCGTTCGGTGATGTCGACCGAAAAGACGGTCGTGCCGGGGTGGAGCGTCGGGGCATTTATTTAATGACATTAAGTATTTCAAAAGCGACTGCGCTTCGGAGCGGGCCTGACCCGCGATGAACGGAGCATTTTCGCGCGGCGAAAATGCGGAGCCGTGATTTCCAAGGGAAATCACTATGCTCTATTGCACTTGGAAGGGGCGGAATGCCCAAGGGAGCCGAAAATGCGGGGCTTTCGGAGACGGGCAGACGGTTCAGCCCGGCGGAGGGAACGCAAGGCTTGAAGGGGTCCGAGGAATCGGACCCGTCCTGGTTTCCGCGGAATGAGGAGGGATCGAAGTCGCCGATTCGAGCCGCTCGGAGCCCGACCAGAGGGAGGCGCGAGAACGGATTGAATGGGCGACCCCACAAGTCGTTCGGGAAGGGTGCGCTGATTTGACGGAGACGGTAGGCCCGCGGGGCAAGCGTGCGCCGCCCCTGGGGCCGTCAGCGGCTCCGGCAAATGAGCGCGAAATCGGCCAAGGTGGTCCGATGCGATGTGAACGGGGGCACGGTTTTCGATTGCTTGGTGTCGGTTAGGACGCGGGCTCGCCGGGGTGTGGCCGCCGGTTTGGAGGAGGTCGCCGAGCGAAGCGGGCAACTCCTTCAATCGGGCCGCTTGGGCGTTCGTCGCCGGGAAGGTGGCGCTGATTTGGTCGCACGAGGAGTCCGGCCGAATGAGCGCAACGCGTCCGCAGGTGCGGGTTCCGTCAAAATTTCCCGACGAAAGATGGCGCGGGCAGCGTCGATTGCGCTGACCCGCAACGCGGGATCGTGGGGAGGCAGCGTCGTTTCCTGTGCGGATGTTGTATTCGTGTCATGTCGGGATATTGGCCGGCAAACACGCGCGATTTCTCTTCAGCGGGAGCCGAAAGATGGAAAATGCCTCGTGAGCACCAACCCAATCACAGGGGGCAGTGCGCCTTCCGAGCATTTCATTCCCTGTCGTTGACAAGCACGATCCGATAGCGCGCCTTGCCCGATCGCAGGTGTTCAAAGGCGTCATTGACCTTGGACATCGGGAACGTCTCGGTGATCGGGGTTATGGCGTGTCTTGCGCTGAATTCCAACATCTCGTCGATCGCCCCCGGGCTTCCGGTCGGCGAACCGCCGACTGATTTCTGGCCCAGGATGAGGCTGAAGGCGGGCACTTCAAGCGGCTTGAGCACTGCGCCTACGTTGTGGAGATGACCCTTGGGGCGCAGGGTGTCAAGCAGGCCGGAGACGTCTAGGGGGACGTTTACCGTGGAGATCATGAGATCCAGGCGACGGGCAAGTGACTTCAGCGCATCAGGGTTTTTTGTGTTGTGGACGAAGTGAGCACCAAGCTGTTTTGCCTCGGCCTCCTTGTTGTCGCTGGTGGTGAACGCGTGAACTTCGCAGCCCCATTTGTTGGCGAACTGAAGCGCCATGTGCCCAAGGCCCCCGATGCCGATAACGCCAACGCGGGCGGTGGATGGCACTTTGTTGATGAGGAACGGGGCGAAGACCGTGACACCGCCGCAAAGCAGCGGACCGGTCGAAGCCGGGTCGAGCGCCTCGGGAAGCGGACGCACCCAAGTCCATTGAGCGCGGATCCGATCGGCGAATCCACCGTGACGTCCCCAGATCGTCCCCTGGGCTGTCGCGCAAAGGTGATGATCGCCGGCTAGGCACTCGTGGCAGGATAGGCAGCTATGGGCCAACCACCCGAGGCCGACCTTTTGCCCCACCGTCAGGCCTTTGGCTTCCGAGCCGAGAGCGGCCACCGTGCCAACAATTTCGTGGCCCGGGACAAAGGGGTAATGGGACAACCCCCAGTCGTTATCGAGCATCGAGAGGTCGGAGTGACAAATACCGCAATGGGTCACTTTGATTTCGACCTCCTCGGGTCCGAGTTCTCCCGCTTCGAAACTGAAGGGCTCGAGTGCGGACTTCGGGGCGGCTGCAGCGTAGGCGTGGAATGTGGGCATAGTTTTATCGAGGTGGAGGCTGGATGGGTGAATCAACGGAGAGTCAGGGAATTACGGGTTCATTTGTAGCGGTGCTTCCCGAACCGATTCCTCGATTCGAAAGATCGCTTCGATCGCGAGCGGTGAGCCAAGGTTGAGACTTTGCACGCCGGCGATCAGACGGGTGTGACCCGGATCCTTTCCGAAAATCTGGGCGAATAATTCCGATGCGCCGTCCGCCACGGCGGCGTGATGGACAAAGTCAACGGTGGTGGCCATGGCAATGCCCAATCGAACGACCCCCGCCACGCGATCGAGGCCAGGCCGCGAGTGGCTTACAACGGACAGGGCGTTCAGGGCGGCGAGCCTCGCCGCATCGCGTCCCAGCGCGACGTTGATGTCTGCGCCGAACCGTCCGGTGAACGCGAGCTTGCCGTGGGCTAACGGAAGCATCCCGCTGAGGAACAGAAATGGTCCCGCCTCCACCGCGGGGACGTAAGCTCCCAGTGGAGCCGGAGCGTCCGGCAGCTCGATCCCAAGTTCGCGCAACCGCGCACTTGGGAGACTACCCGATGAGCGATCACCACTTGCCGGCATGGGCGCCTCCATCGACGTAAATGGTCTGGCCGGTGACGAACGTGGCCGTCGTGAGATAGAGTAAAGCTTCGACGATCTCGGAGACTTCGCCGAGTCGTTGGATCGGGTGAAGTTTTTTGAGTGACTCGTGCATTTCCGGGGTGTGCATCGGTGTGTTCACGATGCCGGGAGCGATCGCGTTAACCCGGATTCCATCGGCGGCGTATTCAATCGCGAGCGCTTTCGCAATGGATTGCAGCCCTCCCTTGGTCAGGTTCGCCAAACCCGCCGTGACGCCCGCGATCGGCTGATCCACCAACGTGGTGGTGAGATTGACAACGTGGCCGGATTTTTGCCGGATCATCTGGGCAATCGCGAATTGCGAAACGTAAAAAAACCCGGCCAGATTCGTCGCCACCACGCGATTGAAATCTTCTTCGGTGTAGTCGGTGAAGGGTTTCGGAACGAAAATGCCGGCGTTGTTGACCAGGAGATCGACGCGCCCAAATTTCTGAACGGCCGCGTCAACCACCTGGGCCGCGACGGTTTTCTCGCCGATGTCGCCATCTACGAGGATGAGGTTCGCCGAACCCACCAGCGCACTGGATTTACTGATGCTCCGCGAATTCGCTACCACCTGGTAGCCCCGCTCCAGCAGGGCTTGGGCGATGCCCAAGCCGATGCCACTCGACGCGCCGGTAACAATCGCCGTCCCGGGAAGACCGGTCACGAGAGAGGATTCCATGGCCAGGCTCAAACGAGATTGATGGCAACGTCAACGTTACCGCGGATGGCCTTGGAATACGGACAGGTCTGATGCGCGGTGTCGGCCAATGCTTGGGCGACTTCTCGGTCCACGCCGGGCAGACTGATGTTGAGGCGGGCGGCGAGCGAGTAACCGTCGTCGCCCTGGCGCAGATCCACCTCGGCATCGATGGCGAGGTCGGGTGGCAGGGTAATCTTCATCTTGCGGGCGGCGATGCCCATCGCACCTTCGAAGCACGCGGACCAACCGGCGGCGAAAAGCTGCTCGGGGTTGGTGCCGGGGTTTTTGCTGCCCGGGACCGAATGCTGAATGTCGAGTCGCCCATCGTTGCTGCGCGAGGCTCCGCCGTCCCGACCTCCGGTGGTGTGAACGTGGGCGGTGTAGAGGACTTTTTCGACGGTGCCGGAGGTATTCATTGGGCTTGGATATTGATGGTGGCTGGTTGCGATCGGCGGTTGCCGTGTCGCTTCGCATTGGCCAGGACGATGGCGCATTCGTCGCCCGCCGTCTGTTGGATGCGTTGCCTAAACCTTCTAGGTGATTTGCCTACCCGAGCTCGTGCGGCCTACGCATCTCCCGCTGACGAGAGAGGCAGGGGAAGCGTGCACGTAATCAACGCGCCGCCGTTTGCACCATTGGTGGCGACGAGTTTTCCTCCGACGAGATTTGCCCGGTAGCTCATTGCGCGCAGGCCCATACCTAGTTCTTCCGGAGGTGTCCTGGAAAAGCCGGAGCCGTTGTCAGCGATGGAAATCTCCACTGAGTTTTCCCGCGTACCCAAGGTCACGCGGATGAAGGTGGCGGCGGAATGCTTCAAGGCATTGTTCACGGCTTCCTGAACGATTCGGTAGAGGTGCTCGGTCACGGCTGATTCGTCGAAAGCGATGAGCCCGTCGCATTGAAACTCCGCCCGCACACTTCCCGTTGCGTCGATTGATTTGACCAGGGCCTCCAACGCGCTCGTGAGCCCGTCGCCGGCAAATGGCACCGGCGCGAGGCCATGAGCGAGCCGACGTGTCTCGCCGATCGCTTCGCGCAGATAGACGCCTATTTGACGGGCGTCGTCAGCTAAGGCCCCTCCGTTGCGCTGGCGTGAAGCCTTTTCGCAAAGCGCATCGGACATTAAGGCCAAGGCCGTCAATTGCTGGCCAAGGCCGTCGTGCAGATCGCGGCCGACGTTGCGCCGCTCGCGGTCACTTGCCTCGACGAGTTCGGCCTGAACGCTGCGAATCGTTTTCTCCGCTTGTTTTTCGGCACTGATGTCCTGTAGCGCTCCGATGAATTCCCTGACTTTTCCGGCTTCGTCGGGCACGGGCTTCCCAATACACCGGACTTCCTTGATTTCGCCATTTGGCATTCGCAGGCGCGCTTGGAAATCGAACTGCGCTTTGTCACGAACTGCGTCGTCGAGAGCCTCAGTAACATAATTGACGTCCTCGGGATGAACCCTTGCCAGGGCGAGACTGAAATCCGGCTGAGTCGTGAGGTCGAAGCCAAGAATCCGAAAGGTTTGCTCGGACCACACCACCTCCGAGGTGCCGGGCTTCCATCCGAAGCTGCCTGTGTTACTGAGGTTCTGCGCTCGGGCGAGATAGGCTTCGCTCCGGCGGAGATCAGAGTAGAGACCCGCATTCTCCAACGAGATCGCGGCCTGGGACGAGACGAGTCGCAGCACATCGACCTGCGCCTGCGAGAACGCGTGGGCCACCAGGCGGTTCTCCAAGTAGACGATTCCGACCATGCGCCCTTGCTTTACCAAGGGGAGGCACAGGACGGAACGGGATACGGTCCGCGCGAAATACTCATCCGCCAGAAAAGGATGAGCTCGGGAGGCGTCGCCCAAGACGAGCGTCTCCTGCGTGCGGGCGACGTAGCTCGCGACGGAAACCGGCAGGTCATGAGAGGTCGGAGGGTCGTCTCGCAAAGCGACACGGACTTCGTCGCCACCGCTCGTCCCCTCCGCAACGATCCGGAGCCGCTCATCATTCTTCATCAGCAGGAGCCCTCGCTCCGCGGCGGCGTGCTCGATTGTGGTTACGAGGAGGCGTTCAATCAGTCGCTGGAGGACGATCTCCTCGGAAGCAGCATGCGACATTTTAAAGACCGTGGCCAAGTCGAGCTGATTGACAAATCCGCCCGTGGTCGTTGGGTTGGCCCCACTCTCCAGGATCGTGGGGCGAGGTGCACCGGTGCGCTCCAAATCACGAACTTTGCCATCCGCACCCCAGGCCAAGTATCCCATCCGCGCCCGTTCGCGATACGCTTGGCTGATGATTTCAAACCCGCGTTGCTCATGAAACCCGGCCGCCAGTTCGCAGGCGAGAGCCTCGTGGTGGGCGAAGCCGGCTTCGTGCGCCAGGCGGATGGCGTTCTCGTATGAGCGCTCCGCGTCAAGTTCCCGGTATTCGATCCGGGCAATCTCCGCGGCGACCAGCTCCACGCGGTTGGCGAAATTTTTGGGGCAATTCTTCGCCCACGAGTCCAGCTTTGCGTGATGCACGGCTAGCGCCTGCCGCCGCTGTTCCTTCTCTCCGGCGTGATCCCAAATCGCGGCAAGCGCCAAGGCGCTAAAAAAATGATACTCCGCTATCTCGATAAATGAGGGCGAAGTCCAGAGAAGGGGCGCGGCTTTCTCCGCCGCATCAATTGCGGCTGAATAATCGCCTGCGAAAAACCGGCCCTGCAGCTTGCGGATCCAATACCAGCACGCCGGAAAGGCAAGAAGCGGGTCGGCCGTCAGATGCCGCTCGAACACGGCTTCGTTGAACTCGCCATCATCGAAGGACGAAAAGTCCCGCGTGAACCCGCGGAGCTGCCGGATCAAGGCGAGTTGCCCCGTCAGAGAGTCAATAACCAGGTCAAACTTGATCTTCCGAGCGAACTCCAAACGTTCCGAGGCTTCCCGGTGCACCTCTGCCAAAGAAGTTCCGTTGGCGAGGAGAAGCGGAATGAGGTTCTGGCAGCAGTATCCGGCATAGCCCAGGTCCCCGACTTCCAGCGCCGCCTCGAATGCTTTCCTGATCAAATCAAAGCTGGCGCGCACGGGTTTCGACCACGGACTGATGAGAGTGCCAAAACAGACATACACCCGGCATTTCCAGCGATCGAGTCCCCGCTCGACCAGATCGATCCCGAGCTTTCCGAGCCGGAATCCCGTCTCGTAGTCGGCGAACTGCGGACCGAGAATCGAGCCAAGATAAGTGTAAGCCAAGGGGGAAGAGTCGTCGTTGCCGAAGATCAAACTGATGTTCGCCGTGCGACCCAGCGTCAGGTTGAGCAGGTTTTCATCCGTGAAAAACGCGGCCGGCCCGACCGCGGAAAGCACGTTGAGCGTGGCGCGCTGGACCGGATCGCTCATGGACTGCAAATCGACAAGGGACTCGATCGGCCGATCAGCGAGATTCTGCTGAAACGAGTCGTATTCCTCGCGAAACCGCTCTTTCGAGGGATGCGGTGTCCAGTCGATCCCAACCTGACGCAGATATCGAAGACAAATTTCGACCGCTCGATCGCTGCCGTTCTTGGCCGTGCAGACTTCGATGTGCAGGCACGCGACGAGGGAATGATCGACCGTGTCCCGCGCACGGAGCGAGAGCGCCGACAATCGCCGATCGGCCTCCTCGAGGTCTCCGGTCAAAAACTCGCACTGTGCGAGATGCCGCTCGACGTCGAAAATCAACGAATAGGCGTGCTCCCAGCTCGCCTCATCAAGAAGCGTGGCGGCAGTGCCAAGATAGCGGCGAGCCGAGGTGTAAGCCGTCGATGCAATCGAACGCCGACCGGCGGCGAGATTGAGGCCGGCCAGCTTTTCGCGCTCCGCGGGATCTGAGATGAGAGCGACGCCATGATTGAACTGGTTGACAACCTCGAAGACATTCTCCTCCGCGAGGTGCCGGGCGAGCCTTCGGCCGATTTGTAAATGCGCTCCAGCTCGCTCGGCTACTGGAAGGCGTTCGTAAGCCGCTTCCTGAACGCGGTCGTGAAGAAAGTCGTAGCCGTCGTCGCGACGCACGATGAGCCCCTCGCGAACGGCGACCGAGAGAGCCGCGTGGGTCTCTTCCTCCGTCACTGCTTGAGCAACGGCTAGCGCCCGGGTGGATGCGTGGTTGCCCAGGCATGCGAAAATCGTGACCGTCTCCCGCCCCAAAGTAGGCAGTCGACCGAGTCGGCCTTCCATGAAGGTCACCACGTTATCGGTAAAATTCTTCGCCGCGACACGGTCGGCGTCCCATTGCCACGAATGCCGCGCAAAGTCGAAGGCGAGCAGGCCGTCTGCCTCGAGTTCCGCCAGGAATTGAATCGCGAAGAATGGATTGCCCCGAGTCTTCTCGTGGAGCAGTTCGATCAGTGGGTGAGCGTCCGCGGGATCTACCTGTAACGAGTCACCAATCAGCTGCGCGAGTTCACCGAAGGCGAGCGGAGGGAGCGCCACGGTTCGCAAGGCGATGCCTTCCTTTTCAATGGCGCCCACGGCCTGAGCCAGCGGGTGGGATGAGTCGACCTCGTTATCCCGATAAGCGCCGATCAAGAGCAGATGCGGAACGTCGCGGTTGACGACCAGGTGTTGAAGCAGCTCAAGGGTGGCCGGGTCCGCCCACTGCAAATCGTCAAGGAACAGGGTGAGAGGATTCTCCGGGCGCGCGAAGGCGGCGAGGAATCGGCGGAAAATGCGATGAAAGCGGTTCCGGGCCTCTTGCGGTGGCAGGTCTGGGACCGGCGGCTGAGTCCCGAGCAGGACCTCGAGTTCCGGGATCAGGTCTGCGATCAGTTTCCCGCTGGACTCCAAGGCCTCATGCAGGATGGTTTTCCATTGGTCGATTTCCGCGTCGGCCCCAGCGAGGATCTGGCGAAGAAGCGAAGCAAAAGACTGCGTGAGGGTGGCGTAAGGAACATCGCGCTGGGATTGCTCAAACTTCCCGTCGGCGAAGAGGCCATGAAACGCCGGATTTCGCTGCATTTCGTAGACCAACGAGGACTTTCCGACGCCCGAATAGCCAGAGACCAAGAGAAACTCCAAGGTTCCGCTGGCGGCAACGCGGCCTGCTGCGTCCATCAGCGTGCGCAGCTCCTCGCTGCGTCCATAAAGCCTCCCGGGAGTGACCAGTCGCCCAGGTGCGTCCCGCTCCCCTAGCGGGAAAGGTGTGATGGTGCCCGTTGCTTCCCATTCGTCGCGGCACCGCTGGAGATCCCTCGCGAGACCCGCAGCCGACTGGTAACGATCCTCGGCCCGCTTGGTGACGAGCTTCATGACAATCTCCGCCAACATTTCCGGCAGGTCGGGAACAAGGTGAGTCGGCGGCGCCGGTGCCCGGGCGAGATGAGCGTGAATCCATCCTGCCGGATCGGATGCCCGGAGCGGCAGCTCTCCAGTGAGCATCCGATAGAAGACAATCCCGACCGAATAAAGATCGCTCCTTGCGCTGACGGGTCGATTCATCCGGCCGGTTCGCTCCGGAGCAATGTAGGGAAGCGCGCCTCGGATCGGTTCCACGGGTTGCGGCGCGTGATTCTCGTTAATCTCCGATGTGGCTCCAAGACCCGTCAGCCAAACACGCCCCGTCGGAAGGTCGGCAAGGATATTGACCGGGCGGATGTCCTGATGGAGCAGGCCGCAGAGATGAAATTCGGCGATCGCGCTTGCTAGACCCTGAGCAATCCGCAGATAGGCGGATGTTTCCCACCGTTCGCCCAGAAGGGTTTCCAGCACTTCGCCGCCGACGTCCTCCAGGAGAAGGGCCGGCTGGTTTTGAAAGTGGATAAGTTCCAAGGGCCTCGTGGTCGCTCCATCCGGCAGCTTCTCACGAAGCCGGTATGCGTTTTCAAGGCGACGGAGGCCCGCCGGTGGGGCGTGGGGGTCGGCGGGGGCTACCAACAGACAACGGTTTCCCTCCCGCGTCGTGCGCGCCAAAACAAACTCTCCGTCCGCCCCGAGCACATTGAGGACGAAATCTCGCGGATCGGCGGTGTGTCGCGAGGTTGCCGCTTTTCGGCTTTGTCTCATCGAGTCCTCTTTCTGCAAAAATCAGAAGCTGTTCGAAGGGACGTGGATAATCAGGCTCTCGGCTGAGGGTCCGACGGCACCGCGGAGATTCCTTGGCTTTCCACCCAGCGAATGGCGTGACGAAGGAGTTCAGCGGTGGTGGGCAGGCCGAGTTTGGACTTTATGTTGTCCCGATGCACCGCCACCGTTTTCGGACTCAAATTTAGGGCACTTGCTGCCTCTTTGGTGGTTTTCCCATCGCCGAACAATCGAAACACGTCGAACTCACGATCGGTCAACTTTCCGACGATCGATGTGCTTCCCCGTGGGGCGACTTCAGCGAAAAGACCAATGATCTGGGTGTTCAAACGTGGGCTAACCCAGATATTTCCAATCGCAATGGTCCGAATTGCCGCGAGCAGCTGCTCGCTGGGCGCTTCCTTCATGATGTATCCTTTCGCACCGGCGCGCAGACACCGCTCCGCGTAGAAAACTTCATCGTGCATTGAACAAACGAGCACCCTAGTTTCGGGTCGAATCGCCGCAAGGTCGTTAATCAATTCCAATCCCCCGCGGCCGGGCATCGTCAAATCCGTAATCACAACATCCGGCTTCTCGAGTTCGATCGCTGCGAGCGCCTCCTTCACCGATCCTGCTCCGGCGCAAACCTCCAAATCGGCATGGGCTTGAATGACCATCCGAAAGCCGAATCGAACCACTGGGTGGTCATCCACCAACAAGACACGAAACCTTTGGACGAACTGTCGCTCGATCAAGGAGGACGAAGGTTCGAGACGTCTTCGCGCGCCCGATGTTTTCGGTTTCATGCAACCAACTAAATTGGACCCGCATGATGCTGATCGGAAACTAACTTTTCAAGCCATCGATGCCCGCCATGGCATCAATCAGAAGCGAGAACTCTTACCGTTCACGTTGCTCATCTTGGATGATGCAAAAATTCAAGCCACGAAGGGTCAGTCGATTTTGCGGGGAACGCGTTCAGTGACAGCTCCAAACGCCATTCACTCGTTGCCACGACGGCCAGAGCCCGAGCAAGGGGTCGAACGACGCATCATCATCGAGCGAAGTGCGTGACAATGCGTGACAAATTTTCCGCAAAAACGCGTGATTACCGCAACAATTCGAAAACAGCACCAATCGGCAGCAGAGCCTGTATTCATCGGCTTCCGCGGCCGAATTCGCCACCAAAAGTAGTGGCGACCCTAACGGGATTCGAACCCGTGTTACCGCCGTGAAAGGGCGGTGTCCTAGGCCACTGGACGATAGGGTCAGGGTGAGGAGGCGGGAACTATTGTCCGATCAGGGGGGCGGGGCAAGGGGGAAATTTGGGTGGGGTGGGCCGAGTTATCGCAGGCGGCGGCGGGCTGTGAGGTAGCGCGGGGTGTAGCGCAGGCGATCGGACAGATGGGGCAGCAGGAATCGCAGGGTGGTGACGGCGATTCGGTGGGCGGAGCGGGATGCGGGAGTGGATCGAAATCCGAGGCGGCTGCGGACGGGTTCGGGCAGGGTTTCGATGACGATTCCCGAGAGCGGTCCGGCGGCGAGAGCGAGCCAGCGCGGCTGGCTCGGCCGGAGGACGGCGGTCGCGACGTCGCGGCAGATTGGGATCGACGCGAGCAGGTCGCCGCGGAGCATGGAGTCGTAATATTCGCGGAAGGCCGTGGCGTTCGGGGGACCGAAGGCGGGATCGAGGCCGAAAAATTGACCGAACGTGCGCATGTCGCGGTAGTGGGCTTCGCGTTCGGCGGGAGTGAGCGGGGTGACGAGGGATTCGTAAACGTCGAGGCCGCAGGCGATGAGGGTGGCCAATACCCAGAGCTGGGCGTCCGGCGACGCGGCGTCATAGGGAACGGGATCGTTGCCACGGATCGGTCGATGCACGGCGGCGACGTGTGCGGCCATGGCGCTGGCCTCGTCGCGGGTGGCGAACGTGATGGTGTAAACGGCGTCGAGCGTGCGGTGGAGCCGACCGAGGGTGTCGCGTCGGAAATTGCTGTGGGCGGCAACGCCCGAGGCGATCCCGGGGTGGGCGACCTGGAGAATGGCGGCCGCGGGACCGCCGAGGAGCAAGGCACGCTCCCGGCTGACCCGCCAGATGAGGGAATCCGGCGGAAAGACAAAATCGCCGGGGCTGAGGCTGCCGGCGGTCATGGCGGCGTCACGTGGCGATCAGGCCGTCTTCGATGCGCAGGATCCGGTCGCCGCGGCGGGCGAGCGCGG
>JBGTDR010000071.1:0-12687 GCA_041748215.1 Chthoniobacterales bacterium | reverse complement strand
CGCGGCCGCTTCCGCCGCGCCGCTCAGGAGGCGATTGACAACGAGCAAGGCAAAAAACAAAGACGCATTGCCCGCTGGCGCGAAACTGAAAATTCCCAGCTCGACGACCATGAAGACAGCCGCCAGCACGACCATGCGTTTCCGCCCGATCAGGTCGGCGAGCGCACCCGACGGAATTTCCAGCGTCACGATGGCGACGGCCCACACGACGTTCAGCAACGCGTATTGCTCGAGCGTCAGCCCGAGATCGAGGAACAGGACGCCGAGGATCGGGTAATAGAATCGCGCGTTGAACAACACGCGAAACGCGATGAAGAGCGGGATGTTCCGGCGCGAGATCACCGTGAAAATTACAGCCTACTGGTTAAAATCCCGGGTTGGGACCTGACGGTTCCGCTGCCATGGGCACCCGCGTCACCGGTGCGGCCGGGCCGCTCCCAATCAGGGGCGGGGGCGGAGGAATCGGCGTCGTGTCCATCACGGTGACAACCCCCACCCCGCCCGCGGCATCCGCCATCGCGATAAAATTCACCTGGCGCCGCACCCGCGAAAAGATCCATTCGCCGTTGAATTTTGCGTATTCAACTTTCAGTCCGGGCTGGGACGCCACGATCGGGGCGTCCGCTCCGAAACGCGACGGCGGGCCGAATTTCTCGATCAGGTAATCCCGAATGCCTTCCCAGCCGCCCGCCCGGCTGAGCGTTCGCGTTCCCGGTCCGTTAAAATAGCGAATCTCCAGTTTGCGCAGACCGTCCTGGTGGAACGACGCGATCACCGCCGAAATCTGCGGACTGGGATTAAAGACCTCGTAAACGTCGAGCCCGTCGAGTTTGACCGGCACCCGCTGGACCTGCGGAAATTTCGCAAGCACTCCGGGGCGGTCGCCAATTTTGACACCGTCGAGGCTGAACTCGAGCACTTCCCGCTCCTCCGGTGTGAGCGCCGGATCGAGCAACGTGCCGCACCCGGCCAGAACCATCGCGACCGCGAAAATGCCGCACCATCTGATTACGGGCCGCCCTCCCGCTCTGCCCAGGAATGTCCTCACGCGACGGTGACTTCCGGACAGAGATACACGTCCTGAATGGCGTGCAGCAATTTGACGCCCTCGTCCATCGGACGCTGAAACGATTTGCGACCGGAAATCAGACCCATGCCACCGGCGCGTTTGTTAACGACAGCCGTGAAGACCGCGTCGCCGAAATCGTTTTTCCCGGACGCGCCGCCGCTGTTGATCAATCCCGCGCGGCCCATGTATCCGTTCGCGACCTGGTAACGGCAGAGGTCGATCGGGTGGTCGCTGGTGAGCTCGGTGTAGATGCGTTCGTCGAGTTTGCCGTAGCTCGAGTCCCCCGTGTTGAGCGCCTTGTAGCCCCCGTTATTTTCCGGGAGCTTCTGCTTCACGATGTCGGCCTGGATGGTGGCACCGAGGTGGTTCGCCTGCCCGGTCAGATCCGCGGACACATGGTAGTCCTTGTCTTTTTTGAAGGCCGGGTTGCGCAGGTAACACCACAACACCGTGGCCATGCCCAGTTCGTGCGCGTAGGCAAACGCCTCGCTCACCTCGACGATTTCGTGGCCCGCATCCTCGGACCCAAAATAAATCGTCGCCCCGACCGCGGCGGCCCCCATGTTGTGCGCCTGATCGATGGTGCCAAACATGATCTCCTTGAACTGGTTCGGATACGTGAGGAGCTCGTTGTGGTTGATTTTGACGAGAAACGGAATTTTGTGCGCGTATTTGCGGGCGACTGAGCCGAGCACACCGTACGTCGAAGCCACCGCGTTGCAGCCGCCCTCGATGGCGAGTTTCACGATGTTCTCAGGGTCGAAATAAATCGGGTTTTTCGCAAAACTCGCGCCGGCTGAATGTTCGACGCCCTGGTCCACGGGCAGGATCGAGAGGTATCCCGTACCGGCGAGTCGGCCTGCGTTCAGTAATCGCTGGAGGTTGTTGAGCACACGCTGATTCCGGTCGGTTGGCGCGAAAATCCGGTCCACCCAATCGCCTCCCGGCACGTGGAGCAGGTCCTTCGAAATCGTCTGGCAATGGTGATTGAGCAGCGAGTCGGCGTGGTCGCCGAGATAGGAGGTAATCGTGTCGATCATGGGATGTGGGAGTGGGTTGGTTGCCGAACGGGACGACGATCCGTCGATAGTCCTGTCGGGCCGGATTGTCGAGCGCGTGCTGGCGGTTGCACCGGAAGAGCCCGCGAGGTACAACCGTCCGTCTATGGGACGTCAGTGGCTCCACGCCAAACGCGAGGTTGCCGGGCTCAAAAAGGGCCAGGCCACCGGTAAACTTGTCAAAGAAATCATGGTCGCCGCCAAGCAGGGCGGCCCCGACCCGGACGGCAACGCCCGGCTTTTCGCCGCGGTCGAAAAGGCGCGCCGCCAGAGCGTGAGCCGCGACGTGATCGAGCGGGCGATCAAAAAGGGCGCGGGAATCGGCGACGAAAAGCTCGTGCTCGACCTCATCGTTTTCGAGGGATACGCGCCGCACAAAGTGCCCGTGATCGTCGAGTGCCTCACGGACAATAACAACCGCACCGCACCCGAAATCCGCGTCCTCTTTAAACGCGGCCAGCTCGGCACGCCCGGCAGCAATAAATTTCTCTTCGACCACGTGGGACTTGTCGAAGCGCATCATCAGGCTCCCGCTCCCGACCTCGAGGAGGCCGCCATCGAAGCCAGTGCCAACGAAGTCGAACCGCTCACCCACGCTCAAAATGACGACGTGCCCGCCGATGCCATCGGCGCGCGCTTTATCACGGAACGCACCGCCACGGCCGCCGTCACGCAATGGCTCACAGCCCACGGCTGGACCGTCGTCACCAGCGAACTCGGCTACACCGCCAAACAATTCCCGACCCTCAGCGACACCGATGCCGCCGAAGTCGGCGAATTTCTTCAAATTCTCGACGACCACGACGACGTCCACCGCGTCTGGGCCGCGATTCGGTAGTCAACGCCTCGCAGCTATGAAATCAGCCCGATCCTTTCACCGCCGGATCAGTCCATGGCTTGCAATGCCTCTCATTCTGCTCGCCATCACCGGACTCAGCTACCGCCTGGGGCGATCGTGGTTTGGCATGGACCGGGAAACCGGTGGAAAGATCCTCGATCTGCATTCCGCGGAATTCCTGGGCGGCCCCCTATCCGTGATCTATTTGCTGGCGGTTGCTGTCGGCCTGCTCGCGTTGATCGGCGCGGGTGTGGCGATGCTCTTTCAGCGTGGATCGCGACAGCGATTGCGTCGCGTTCACCGCGTGATCGGAACCGTCCTTTGCCTCCCGCTGGTCGCGTCGGCAATCACCGGAGCGACCTTTAAAGTGGGCGAGAGTTGGTTCGGGATCTCGAAGGAAACCGGTGACCTCCTCATGACGATTCACCAGGGGAGCTGGCTCGGGAACACCTTGCGGCCCTTTTACATTTTGCTCCTGGGTGTGGGATTGCTCGTCCTGGCGGCTTCGGGGCTGCGACTGCTTCCGAAAAAACACAAGCCGTCCGTGGCTCCCGCGACGACCTGAGGAATTTCGGCTTGAGCATTCACTAAACCAGACCAGACTTGGTTTACCGTGAAAATCGTCAATATTCAGGAGGCCAAGACGCACCTGTCCCGCCTCGTGGAGGAGGCGCTGGCGGGCGAAGAATTGGTCATCGCCAAAGCGGGCAAACCACTTGTGAAACTCGTGCCGTTCGCGGAGAAGGAAGATCGTTTTCGCCTTGGGGCGCTGGCCGGACAGGGCTGGGAAGCTCCCGACTGCTGGGATCCCGACCCGGAGCTCGAGCGCCTCTTTTACGAAGGTGATCCAAACATGCCGACGACCGAACGAGTCACGGAAGATCCGGCGTGAGTCTGCTCGTGGATTCCAACGCACTTCTCTGGCTCCTGCGAGATCCAGGGAAGCTCACCCGCCGCGCACAGGACACGCTCATGGAACGCGGAGTGAGTCGTTTTTTCAGCGCGGCCTCTGTGTGGGAGCTGGAAATCAAACGCTCAAAAGGCAAACTCGACCTGCCTCCGACGTGGCTGGGGACCGTGCAGGACCTCGGGCTGAAGGAACTGAAAATCACCTCTGCGGACTGCGTCTCGAGCGCCCGGCTACCTCATCACCACAGTGATCCGTTCGATCGAATGATCGTCACTCACGCTCACAGCCACGGACTCAAGCTGGTTACGCGCGATACGTTTTTGGCCATCTACGGCATCCCGATCATCGTGGCCTGACGCCGCGATCTCCGGTCGGTAAATCAGCGAATTCCCAGCAACCGCTCGGCCTCGGCCAGGGCGGCGTCGATGCCGGTGGCGTCCTTGCCTGCACCGCGGGCGGCCTCGGGACGGCCACCGCCCTTGCCGCCGACGAGTGGAGCGATTGCCTGAATGATCTTGCCGGCTTGAACAGCCTTCGTGAATTCCGGCGCGACGGTGGCGACCAGTGCGACGTTACCTTCAGCGGCTCCGGCCAGCACGACAACGCCGTTGAACCGACCTTTGAGCGCGTCGGCAATGGCCTGCAATTCGTCGCCGGTGGTGTCGCCCAGATTTTCGAGAATGGCGGGAGCCACCAATCCGGCGTTGCGCATCCGTTCCAAAAGCTCGACCGCCGTGGCCGAGGCCTGTTTCTGGCGCAGAGCCGTCATTTGTTTTTCGAGCGCCTTCTGGTGGGTCAGCAGGGCGTCGAGTTTTTTCTCCAGTTCGGCGACGGGAGCGTTGAGTTTGCCCGCGATGGCGGCGAGGCGATCGTTCTCGGAACGGGCCGCGTCGAATGCGGGCAGCCCGGCAACGGCCTCGATCCGGCGCACACCCGCCGCGATGGCGGACTCGCTCACGATCCGAAACAACCCGACCTCTCCCGTGCTGCGCACGTGCGTGCCGGCGCAAAGTTCCATCGAATATCCGTCCAATGCGCCCGCCGTTCCGCCGATCTGCACGACCCGCACGACGTCGCCGTATTTGTCGCCGAAAAATTGCATGATGTCCGCCCGGCCCTTCACGTCGGCGTACGGCACCTCCGTCCACGAAACACCGGCATTTTCCAAAATGCGTTCGTTCACGAGCCGCTCGACATCGCGAACCTGCGAGGGCGAAAGCGCGGCGCTGTTGAAATCGAACGTGAGTTTGTCCGGCGCAACGCTCGAGCCTTTCTGCGTCGCCTCATTGCTCACCACTTCGTGCAACGCCCAGTGCAGCAGGTGTGTTACGCTATGGTGACGCTGGATCGCCGCGCGCCGGGGCACATCGAACCCAATGTAAGCGAATGATCCAATCTGAGGGAGGGTTTCTTCTTTGCGGGCTTCGATGTAATGAAGCCAAATACTACCTACCTTGATCGTATTGGTGATTTTATACTTCCGCCCGCCCGCGTCCAATACACCTGTGTCGCCTACCTGCCCCCCCATTTCCGCGTAGCACGGGGTGATAGCTACGACGACGGCGGGGCGGTCTTTTACGACGATGACCTCTCTTACCTCGCTGATGGTGTCTTCCATCTCGTAACCAAGGAACGTGGTCGGCTCATTGCTATCGATCTGCGACAGCTCGATCACTTCCTTCTTTTGCGCCGCCCGCGCCCGGGCGCGCTGTTCGTCCATAAGCGCCTCGAATCCCGCCGTATCCACCGTGAGCCCTCGCTCCCTCGCCATCAGCTCCGTGAGGTCGAGCGGAAAACCTTGCTCGTCATAAAGTCGAAAAACAAATGCGCCCGGAATTTTCCGCGCATCGCGCATTTCCCGCGTCTCCGCGTCGAAGAGCTCGATCCCCCGATCCAGTGTCCGGTTGAACGCGACTTCTTCGCGCTCGAGGACTTCCTCGACGTGTTTTTGCTTCGCACGGATTTCCGGGAAGACATCGCCCATCGTGCGGGCGAGGACGTCCACAAGTTTGTAGAAAAACGGCTTGGTGAAACCGAGCGTGCGACCGTAGCGGACGGCGCGGCGCAGGATGCGGCGCAGCACGTAGTTGCGGTCGGTATTTCCGGGAGAAATGCCGTCCGCGATGGCGAAACTCAGCGTGCGGATGTGGTCCGCGATCACGCGGAAGGCCACGTCGATTTTTTCCTGCTCGGTGTCACCCGTCGACCCGGCCGCGGGCAGCGTGCTGGCGTACGTTTTTCCGCTGAGAGATTCGATTTCGTCAAAAATCGGGCGAAAAATATCGGTCTCGTAATTTGAAATTTTGGCCGTCGCGAAGTCGCTGAAATTTTTCGTCCCCTGGATGATCGACGTCACGCGCTCGAATCCCATTCCGGTGTCGACGTGCTGCGCCGGCAGTGGCGAAAACGTGCCGTCCGCGTTCGCGTTGAACTGGATGAAAACCAGATTCCAGATCTCGATGCAGCGGGCGTCGCCGACGTTGACGAGCGCGCCTTCGGTATCGCCGTTGGGCGTGAGATCGACGTGCAGCTCCGAGCACGGGCCGCACGGACCGGTCTCGCCCATCATCCAGAAGTTGTCCTTTTTGTTGCCGTTGACGATGTGGATCGCGGGGTCGAGTCCGGCGCCGCGAAACAACGCCGCCCAAAGATCCCATGCCTCCTGATCGAACTCGCTCGGGTCGCCATCCGCCGGAGCGTAAACCGTCGCGTAGAGCCGTTCGGCGGGAAATTTCCAATGCTCGACGATCAGCTCCCACGCCCACGCGATAGCCTCGGATTTAAAATAATCCCCGAAGCTCCAATTCCCGAGCATCTCGAAAAACGTGTGGTGGTACGTGTCGAGCCCGACGTCATCGAGGTCGTTGTGTTTGCCGCCGGCGCGGATGCATTTCTGGGTATCGGCGGCGCGTGTGTCGCTGCCCGGGACGGCCCCCGCCCACCTCGAAACGCCAGCCGTCTGCTGGCCGAGAAAGATGGGCACAAATTGATTCATGCCGGCGTTGGTGAAGAGGAGATTTGGGCTGTCGGGCAGCAGGCTCGACGACGGCACGAGGGTGTGGCCCTTCGATTGGAAAAACTCGAGGAAGGAGGTGCGGATCGCGGCGCTGGTCATGGTGAAACGGTTAGAATTCCGGGAATCGCCCCGAGGAATCCAGACAATCCTCGCGATGGCATGCCCGGCTACGGTTCCGGGATGACGTCGAATCGTCCGGTGAACTCCAGCGCGATGGTCGGCGTAACCGCCGAAAGTCCTTTCTCGCTGGCCTCCAAAGTGACGGTTGCCTCCCCGCCGACGCTGCGAAAAAATTCATCCGCCCCATCGGCGATCGCGATGGTATCGATCCGCATGGCATCCCAGACGTAATCCCCTGCCTTCGTCTGGCGCAGGCGCCCTTCGTATCGGACGGACGACTGATCCCGCCGCGAATCCTTGAATACGCCAATCACGGAATCGCCGCGATCCACGCCACGCGAAATCACGAGACGCAGACCCCCGGGGGCCAGCTCGCCCGCGGATCCGCGATAAAGATTGCCGGTGCGCAGGCGTTCGCGCATCGCGCGCAGCGATTGTTCGGCGCGGCGATCCCGTGCCGCCAGCCAGTCACGACGTAAGTTTTCAAAGTTGGTCGCGACAATCCCGATTTCGTCGAAGGTTGCCCGCGCTTCCGGCGATGCCTCGACCGGGACGGCCGGCTGCACGTCGGGCACACCTCCGAGCACGGCGTCGTAATTTGCCGAAGTGATTCTCCAGCCGGCTTCCTCCTTGATCATTTCAAGGGTGGCCACGGCCTCGACCTCGGTGCCCGGACGCGTGATCAAGCGTTTGAGCGGAAATTCCCGCCGGGTCTGCGTCCAGAGGTCCTGGATCGTTTCGCGGAGCGGATCGTCGTCCGGAACGTCTGCCGCCGCCCACGCGAGCACTCCGTCGAGGCGTTCAGCCAGCACGGCCCCCTCCGCGGTCGCGACAAAACCATCGAGCGGTTCGATTCCGGCCACCGTCGTCCGCAGCACGACGGGGACTTCGGCCGTCGCTTTGCCCGGATCGATCGACGTGATTTCGTACGCCGTCCCCGCCGAAACGAATTCAAAAAATTGGGGAGGATTCGCCGCGAGGTATTCGGGAATTTGCTGTCGGCGCGCATCGGTGCAGCCTCCGAGCAGGACCGCGACCATGGTGAGTGTTGCAACGAGCAACGGGCGGGCGGGACGGGAATTCCGGGATCTCACGCCCCTTGCTTACGATTCCGACCGGGTGGCTGCAACCGAATCGGATTCGCTCGCCGATCCGCACCGTGGCCTCGTACACTCCAACCATGCCCGATGCCGCCAGTGAGCCGTCGATCGCGACCCGCGGACTCACACGCACGTTCGGGGATTTTCGCGCCGTCGATTCGCTCGATCTCGAGGTGCCGCGCGGCACGTTTTATGGATTTCTTGGACCCAACGGCGCGGGCAAATCCACCACGATCAAAATGCTCACCGGCCTGCTGGCACCGACGAGCGGATCGATCCGGATCCTCGGCACGGATGTGGTCGGCGCGGCTGACCCAACCGCGATCAAACGCCGCATCGGCGTCGTCCCGGAGAATCTCGCCCTCTTCGACAATCTCACCGCTCGGGAAAATCTCACGTTTGTCGGCCGCATGTACGGCCTGCCCATCGACACCGTGCGAATCCGCTGCAAGGAACTGCTCGCCATGATGGATCTCGAGGCGGAGGAAAAAAAACTCACCATCGAGTTTTCGCACGGTATGAGGAAAAAACTCGCGCTTGCCGCGGCGCTGATCCCGGATCCGGCGGTGCTTTTCCTCGATGAACCGTTCGAGGGCGTTGATGCCGTGGCGGCGCGCACGCTCCGCGATACACTCCAGCGCTGCTGCCAGCGCGGCGCGACGATTTTCCTGACGTCGCACGTGCTCGAAATCGTTGAACGCCTCTGCACGCACGTCGGCATCATTTCTCGCGGCCGGCTGGTTTGTCAGGAATCGATGGCCGAAATTCGTGCAGCGGGTTCTCTCGAGGAGCGGTTTCTCACGGCGGTGAGCGGAGACTCGGCGGCGGCACCCCACCTGAGCTGGCTGGAAAGTTGACGCGTGGACTGGCACCAATTCCGCACCCTGCTCTGGCTGCGCCAGCGGCTTGCGATCAACCAGTGGACCCGCGGCTCAGGCATTCACGCCATCGCCGCGGTTTTTATTGCCACCCTCGCGGTGCTCGCCGCCATTGCCTCCCTCCTCGCAGGCGTGCTGGCCGGGGCGGTCGGCCTTGCCCGCGCCGACGCCGGAACGCTGCTCCTGGTCTGGGACGGTGTGATTGGCCTGTTTTTATTCTTTTGGATCATGGGAATCGCCATCGAGCTCCAGCGATCCGAAACGATCGACCTCCAGCGTTTGCTGCACCTGCCGATTTCCCTCCGTGGTGCGTTTGTCATCAACTTCGCGGCGTCCCATTTCACGACCGCATTGGTGCTCGCGGTGCCGGCCATGACTGGCTTGATCGTTGGACTTGCGTTCACCCGCGGGCCTGAGTTTGCACTACTGGCACTGCCCGTCGCGGGCACGCTGTTTTTCGTCACGGCGTGGACTTACGCCCTCCGCGGCTGGCTTGCGGGGTGGATGGCCAATGCCCGCGGCAAACGCACCGTCCTCGTGATTGTCACGTTTGGCATCATGCTTCTCGCGCAAGCACCCGCCCTTTATTTCAACCTCTCCCGGGGGGAAATCATCGACTCGATCAAGGATTCGCCGACGAGCGCCGACACCGTCACTCGCACGAGTCCACTCGACCGGCCCGGCGTCCGGATTGCCCACACGCTCCTGCCGCCACTGTGGCCGGGGCGCGCCGCCGCGGGACTTGCCAGCGGGGATTCCATTCCCGCCATCCTCACCGGACTGGCAGCCATCCTCGCCGGCGGGATCGGATTGCGGACTGCCTACCAGTCCACGCTGCGCAGCATCCAGGGCCGGACGTCCCGCCTGCCACCGAAACCACGAATCACCGCGGCCACGGGAACCCTGCGTCGACTGCTCGTCGAACGCGATCTGCCGGGCGTCTCCGGTGAAGTTTCCGCCGTCGCGTTCGCGACGTTCCGCTCCATGACACGCGCTCCCGAAGTCAAGATGGCCCTCGGCGGCAGCGTGCTGATGATTCTCATCTTCGGCTCGTTGATGTTCTCCCGCGGGAGGCTGGAAGTGACGGCGCTAAGCCAGCCGTGGCTCGCAACCGGCGCATTTTTTGCCGGCGTGCTTGGCATGAGCCAGTTGTTCCTGAACCAGTTTGGATTCGACCGGCAGGGATTCCGAAGCTTCGTGCTCGCGCCGATCCCGGGCCGCGATCTGCTGCTCGGACGCAACCTCGGCGGCCTGCCGATCCTCGGAGGATTTTTCCTCGGCATCCTGATTCTCCTCACGTTCGTGGTCGGCCTGCCCGCGGTGACGTTTCTGGCCGGGTGCTGCCAATTGCTTTCGGCGTTCCTGCTGCTCTGTCTCGCCGGCAATCTCGCTTCGACCCTGCTCCCTTACCGCATTGCGCCGGGTACCATGTCGCCCACAAAAATGAAACCGGGTTCCATGATATTGCTCGTGCTTTCCGGACTGATGTTGCCCGTAATTCTGGTTCCCGTCGCGGTCCCGCCCGCACTGGAGACGCTGAATGTCCTTTTGCAGTGGCGGCCGGGTCTGCCGGTCCACCTGCTCACGTCTGCGACGCTGCTCACGGTGCTAGTGGTAATCTACATTTTGCTCCTTGGACCGCTCGGCCGCCTCTTCGATGCGCGCAAACTCCGTGTGCTCGAATGCGTGACCCGGTCAGTCGAGTGACGGATTTGTTGCCGGGTATGCCACGGGAAACCGATTGAGTTCACCCGTCTGCCGCGTAACGTTCGAGGCGCCATGGCCGTCCCAACCGGAACCATCACATTTTTGTTCAGCGACATCGAGGGCAGCTCGAAGCTCTGGGAGCGTCTTCCCGGGGAAATGGGCGCCGCTCTGGCGCGGCATGACGCCATCATGCGGGAAGCGATGGAGTCCAACGGCGGATTCGTTTTCAAAACCGTTGGCGACGCGTTCTGCGTGGCATTCGACACGGCAGCGGACGCGTTGAACGCCGCGACCCGCGCGCAGATCGGCCTTCACGCGGAACCGTGGGGAGTTACGGGTCCGCTCCGCGTGCGCATGGCAATTCACATCGGAGCGGCCGAACTTCGCGGCAACGATTATTTCGGCACCACACTCAATCGTGTCGCCCGCATCCTTTCGGCAGCGCACGGTGGTCAGGTGCTCATTTCCTTCCCGATGGAAGAACTCGTCCGCGACCACCTGCCGGCCGAAGCGCGTTTGATCGATCTCGGCGAACGCCGCCTCCGCGACCTCAACCGTCCCGAACGGCTCTTCCAGGTCGCGGTGACCGGGGTGCCCGCCGATTTCCCACCTTTGCGATCGCTCGAAGCGGTGCCGAACAACCTGCCGTCGAATCTCAGCACGTTCGTCGGGAGAGAACACGACCTCGCGGAAGTGCGCCGCCTGCTCGGCGATACGCGTCTGCTCACGCTTACCGGCACCGGCGGCACCGGAAAAACGCGCCTTTCGGTGCAGGTCGCGGCCGAAAGCCTCGAAGATTTTCCCGATGGCGTCTGGTTCGTCGAACTTGCGGTGATCAGCGACCCGGACCGCGTCGTTGAGACGGTTGCGACAACCCTAGGACTGCGCGAAGACCCCGATGTCCCGGTCCGCACGACCCTTCTGCGTTACCTGCGGGACCGGAAACTTCTCCTCGTGATCGACAATTGCGAGCACGTCCTCGCTGCCTGTGCGCAGCTTTCCGCGGAACTCCTGCGCTCCTGCCCGCATTTGCGCATTCTGGCAACCAGCCGCCATTCGCTCGGCATCAGCGGGGAACGCAACTGGCCCGTACCGCCACTCACCGTCATCAATCCGTGGAAGGATCTTTTCCAAGTGCCGGACGTCGTCGCGCGGATCTCGCAGTTTGAGGCCGTGCGGCTTTTCATCGATCGAGCCACGACGGTTAATCCCGGGTTCACCGTCACAAAACAAAACGCTCCGGCCATTGCGCAAATTTGCTGGCGCCTCGACGGCATCCCGCTCGCGATCGAGCTCGCCGCCGCCCGGGCGAAAGTGCTTTCTCCCGAACAAATCGCAACCCGGCTCGACGACCGGTTTCGCCTGCTGACCGGCGGCAACCGATCCGTGCTGCCGCACCAGCAGACGTTGCGCACGCTCATCGACTGGAGTTACGACCTCCTTTCCGAGAGCGAACGGGTGCTGTTCCGCCGACTTGGAGCCTTCGGCGGTGGCCGCACGATCGAGGCCATCGAGACCGTCTGCACCGGAGACGGTGTTGATGCTTACGACGCCCTCGATTTGCTCCAGCAACTCGTCGACAAGTCACTGCTCACCGTGGAAACCGGACCCGACGGCACGTCGCGCTACACCATGATCGAATCGGTCTGGCAGTACGCCCGGGATCGCCTCGAAGCGTCCGGCGAATACGACGCACTTCGCAACCGTCACCTCGATTATTTCGTCGGAGTGGCCAGCGCCGCGCGGGATGGCCTCGAGGGTCCCGAGATCGCCGAATGGCTCGAGCGCGTCGACACCGAACGCATCAATTTCCGCCTGGCTTTGCAATGGGCGGCCCGCACGCCCGACAATGCTTCGAAAGGTCTCAGCATCGCCGCAGATCTCACCCGGTATTCCGAGATTCGCGGTAACCTCGAGGAAACGCGCGCGTATTTTGAAGACATCCTGAACGCTCCGGGTGCCGAGGTTCCCAGTCTGGCTCGCGCGCGCGC
>JBGTDR010000070.1:0-35843 GCA_041748215.1 Chthoniobacterales bacterium | reverse complement strand
CGAAGTGCGTGGTGGTGCCGTCGCTCCAGACGGCGCGGGCGATGGACTCGGAGTAGGCGGCGGGAAGGAATTGGTGCAGATCGACGAGACTGGCCGCCGTGCCCGACCAGATTACCGCGTGGTAAAGATCATTGAACTTCGCGGTGCCGACCTGCTGCGCCCCGTTGGTTCCATACGCGACGGAGTAGGACGCCCCGGCGGGGTGCAGATTCACGAAGGCGGCCGGGTTGGGCGTGGCCCACAACCCGGCGTGGGTGATGCCGGTAAAAAGCGCTTCCCCGACCAGGCGGGTCTCGATCCCCTGGTTTTCCTCGATGCCGAACACCTGGGAACTGGTCGCGCCGGGGGGATGCAGGTCGCGAAAACTCGCCGCGGTGCCGGTCCAGGTCGCGGCGTGTTCAGCGCCACCCGAAAAAACCGCACCGACCTGGCGCGAGCCATTCGTGGACCGGATCTGCGACGAGATCGCGCCGGCGGGGTGCAGGTCCAGCCATTGCGCAAACGAACCGGCCCAAATCGCCGCCCGGGCAAAACCGGCCGGGGCCACGTAACCTGCCTGCTGCGAGCCGGTGGTGGCAAAAAGGGAGGAACTCGATTCGGCGTTATTGAGGGGATGGAGGCCCGTGGCGCTGACCGCCGTTCCGCGCCAGATGACCGCGTGGACGCGGCCGTTGAAGGTGGCCGCCCCGGCTTGCTGGCCAAATCGGACGCTGTAGGCAAACGAATCCCTCGCCCCGGGCGGTTGCAGGTTCACAAAACTCTCCCGCGAGCCCGACCAATAGGCCGCGTGGGAGTAGCCTTCGAAGGCGGCAACCCCGACCTGCTCCGTTTCCGTGGTGTCGTAGAGCTGCGAAAATTCCGCGCCGGGCGGGTGGAGATTGATCGCCGACCAGGCGGAGGCGGCGTGGGCGGAATCGGCGAGAAGCACGGTCGCGCCCGTGAGAAGGGCGAACGTGGCGAAGGGATGAGACATGATCGTGGAGCGTTGAGGGCGGTAATTATTGGCGGATGACGTTGACGCGGAGAGTCCGGGAGGGGACCCCGGCCGAGTCGACGGCGCGGAAGACGAAGCGATTGCGGCCGGGCTCGAGTCTTGCGCGATGGGTCCACGCCGCCGTGCCGCGGACGGCGCGGTAACGGGATTGGCCCATCCGAACCTCCACGCGATCCGCGTCGCGTGCGGTGCCGCGGACCGTGAGCCGCGCTGCGGAGGTCGTGCGGACCGTTTTGCCCTGGAGGAAAATCTCGGGGTTACGCTGGCTTGGTTCAGGCTCGGGCGCCAGTTTCCAAAGCATGGCCTCGTAACGATTGGTGGCCGCGCTTTTGGCCGATCCCGCGACGAGGGTGGTGACGCCGTCACTCCAGACTGCGAGCGCAAAGGAGTCGATGTATCCCGCCGGCAGAAGGGCGTGCAGATCGACGAAGCTGTCCGCCGTGCCCCGCCAGAGCGCGGCGCGAAGCAGGCCATCCACGCGAACCCGGCCGACCTGGTGGACGCCGTCGGTCCCTTCCGCGAAGGACTCCGAAGCCACGATCGGATTCAGATTCACAAAGCTGTCCCGCGTACCGGTCCACAACCCGGCTCGGAGTTGATTGCCAAATTGGGCGTAACCAACCATCTGCGCGTCGGATTTCTGGGATTCTTCGATCGCCGAGATCGACGAGGAGACCGCGCCGGTGGGGTTCAGGTCACGAAAGCTGTCCGCCGATCCGGCCCAGACCGCCGCGTGCGAATCCCCGCCCACGATGGCGGCCGCGCCGACCTGGCGCGAGCCATTGGTCGCCAGCGCCACGGAGGCGCTGACACCCGCGGCGGGGTGAAGGTCAACCAGGCTTGTAGCGCTCCCGCTCCAAAGGCTGGCGCGGATTTGATCGCGGCGGACCGAGCCGCATTGTTGCGTGCCGGTCGTTCCCCGGGCCGCGGAGGTGTTGGCGGGAGGCGGGCCGGACGGATGAAGGCTGATGGCGCTCACCGGGGTCCCGGTCCAAATCACGGCAATCTCCTGCCCATTGAGGGTCGCCAGACCGGCTTGCTGAGAGTTCCGGGTGCGGTGGATGACCGACCTGGTTGCGCCGGGGGGATTGAGATCGACGAAACTGGCCGCCGATCCCGACCAGCGCGCGCCGTGCTCGAGGGTGGCAAACGTGGCCGTGCCGACCTGCTCGGTGCCGGTCGTGTCGTAGAGTCGCGATTCTCCGGCGCCGGCGGGATGGAGATTGATCACCGTCCAGGTCGGGGCGTCCTGGGCACGGGCGTGAGTCGCGAAGGTGGCGAGGGCTAGGAGGCTCGCCGTCTGAAAACGGCGCGAGGGAAAAGGGATGCCGTTGATCCTGTTGTTCATGAAAATTACTTCCGGTTGACGATCACCGTGAGGACACGGGAAGCCTCGCCAACGGAATTGACGGCGCGGAAGCGGGCGCGGTTTTTTCCGGACTCGAGCTTCACGCGATGGGACCACGTCACCGTGCCGCCGACGGTGCGGTAACCGGCTCGACCGACTTTGACCTCCACGCGATCCGCGTTGGTGGCGGTGCCCCGGATGACAAGCTGCCGGGCGGAGGTCTCGCGGACCCGGTTTCCCCGCAGAATAAGTTCGGGGCTTCCGGGAGTATCGTCGTCCTCTGGCGCGAGCTTCCAGAGCATCGCTTCGCCGCGATTTGTCGTTGTGTTGGTGGCCCAGCCAGCGACGAGCGTCGTCGTACCGTCGGTCCAAACGGCCGTGGCTTCGGACTCCGAGAATTCTCCCGGAAGCAAAGCGTGAAGGTTCACGAAACTCGCCACCGTGCTGGTCCACAACGCCGCGCGCAGCCCAGTGACATACTTGACCGCGCCGACCTGGTGAACGCCATCGGTGCCGTACGCATAAGAATACTCGGAACCGGGAGGATTCAGATCGACAAAACTCGCCGCCGTGCCGGTCCAGAGGGCCGCGTGCGTCGCGCCCCCGAAAGCGGCAACTCCCACCATCTGCGCGTCGGGTTTTTGCGTCCGTTCAACGTTATGGATGATCGAGACGCCAGCCCCCACGGGATGGAGATCGACAAAACTCGCTTTGGTTCCGCTCCAGGCCGCGGCGTGAAAGGCCCCGCCGACGACCGCGTAACCGACCTGCCGGGATCCATTGGTGGAGCGAACGGCGGATCGCGTGGCGACCAAATTGGGGTGGAGGTTGACGAGGTTCTCCGCGGAGCCCATCCAGATGATGGCCGTTTCCTCGGGAAAAAGAATCAGGCCGCCCTGCTGCCCCTCGGCGGTGCTGGTCAAACTTCCGCTCGAAATGCCATTTGGGAGAAAGCTTTGCAGGCTGTTGGCCGTGCCGGTCCACGCGACCGGGATTTGTTTTCCATCCACCGTCGCATCACCCACTTGCTGGGAACTGCCGATGCCCTGCGCGAAGGAATCCGTGGCCAGAGCGGGATGCAAATCGACAAAGCTGGCGGCCGTGCTGCTCCACAAACCCGCGTGAGTCTTCCCGCCCGTCGTGATGCTCCCGACCTGCTGGGCGCCGTTCGTATCGCTCAGTCGAGAGCCGGTCGCCCCGGCGGGATGGAGATTGGTGACCGTCCAGGTTTGAGCGTGGGCGTTGATGGCGAGTAGGGCGGCGGTGCCGATAAGGAGACTGGATTTCATAGTAAGTTTAGTTGCGGATGATGGAAATTTTGAGAGCAGGAGAGGTCTCGCCGAGGGCGTTCACGGCGCGGACGAGGACGCGATTGCGACCCGGCTGTAGCTTCGCGCGATAGCTCCAGGTCGCGGTGCCGCGCGCGGGCTTGTAACGGGCTTTGGCGAGCTTTGCCTCGACGCGCTCGGCGCTGACTGAGGTGCCTCGTATCGTGATTTTTCGCGCCGTCGTGATGCGGGTGCGCTTTCCTTTCACGGCGATTCCGGGCTTGCCTCGAGATGTTTCCTCGGACGCCTGCTTCCACAGCATCGCTTCGAAGCGCTTCGCCGTAATATTGAAGGCGTAACCGGCGACAAGCGTGGTGGTGCCATTGCTCCAGACGGCGCGGGCGATGGAATCGGAGAAATTTGGGGCAAGGAAGGCGTGGAGGTCGACGTAGCTCGCCGCGGAACCACGCCAAAGCGCGGCGTGGCTCGTTCCTCCATCACTGGTGTATCCGACCTGCAGGGTGCCATTCGTCCCCTCGGCGCTGGAATTCACCGCACCGGCGGGATGCAAGTCGATGAAGCTGGCGGCCGTGCCCGACCACAAGGCCGCGTGGAATCGATCCGCGATGATTGCGTAGCCGACCACCTGGGCGTCGAATTTTGGGGAATCCTCGATGCCTTCCGCTGTCGAGTAGACGGCTCCCGCGGGATGAAGATCGGTGACTCCGGCGGCCGATCCGGACCACATCGTCGCGCGAGTGATGCCGGCAAAAATGGCGTAGCCGACCTGACGGGAGCCATTGGTCGTGTAGGCGCGGGAAGCGGTGGCTCCGGCCGGATTTAGATTTACGAAACTGGCGATCGTTCCGCCCCACAGCGCCGCAAACCGCACCCCGCTGCTCAGGATGTAGCCGCTTTGCTGGGAGCCGGTGGTGCCGAAGATCTCGGACTCGGTTGGGCCGGCCGGATGAACATTCAGGAAGCTGGCGGCGGTGCCAGACCAGATGCCCGCCCGGGGACGCCCGAAGAATGCGGTCCCCACCTGCTGATCGTCACGGATCGCGTGGAGGTAGGATAGGGTCGCGCCCGCAGGATGCAAATCCACGAAACTGGCAGCGGTGCCGGTCCAAAGAGCTGCGTGGGAGAGAGTGGCGAAATCCGCCGAGCCGACCTGCTGTGTTTCCGTCGTGTCGTGGAGTCTCGAGTCGGTCGCTCCCGTCGGGTGAAGGTTGATAGCCGTCCAGGTCTGGGCAGGTGCGTTGATCGAAACCAGGACGGCGAGGCCGATGAGGAATGCTCGTTTCATGGGGCGTTTATCGGCGGGTGATCGAGAGTTTGAGGGCGGGTGATTCCTTCCCGGCGGAATTGACGGCGCGGACAAGAATGCGATTGCGGCCGGGAGCGAGCTTCGCACGGAAGCTCCAGGCGGTGGTGCCGCGGGCGGATTTGAAGCGCGTTTTGGCGATCTTGACCTCGACGCGCTCGGCACCGGTTGAAGCGCCGCGAATCGTGAGTCGCCGCGCGGCGGTGGTGCGGGTCGACTTCCCTTTGATGGCCACCGTGGGCAGCGCCTGCGGCGAGGAGGGCGCCAGTTTCCACAGCAGCGCTTCGGTGCGCTGCGTGGTGTCGTTGTAGCCGTAGCCGGCGACGAAGGTTGTCACGCCGTCACTCCAAATGCCGGCGGCGGTGGATGAGGAAAAATCTGCGGGCAGAAAGGCGTGAAGGTCGACGAAGCTGGCGGCCGTGCCCCGCCAGAAAGCGGCGTGGAGGAAGTTGCTTATCCGGGCTGTGCCGACTTGCGCGGAGCCGTTGGTTTCAAGAGCGAGGGAATCCGTGGCCTGGGCGGGGTGCAGATCGACGAAACTGGCGGACGTGCCGGCCCACAGCCCGGCGTGCGGGACATTCGCAAAAACCGCGCCGCCCACCATCTGGGCATCGGGCTTCTGCGCCGGTTCGATATCCTCGAGGTAGGAAAGCGTGGCACCTGCCGGGTGCAGGTCGACGAAGCTGGCAGCCGTGCCGGTCCAGATAACCGCGTGATCGGCCCCACCGAAAGTCGCCGTCCCGACCTGACGGGCTCCGTTGGTTCCTCTGGCCTTGGATACGGAGGCTCCGGCGGGATGGAGGTTGACGAAGCTGGCGGTGTCTCCCTCCCAGATACCCGCTTCCGTACCCGCTCCGGTGCCAATGATTCCGCATTGCTGGGAGCCACTGGTGCCGTAGAGGTCCGAAGAGAGCGCTCCGGGAAGATGGAGGCTCAAATAACTGGTGACCGTACCCGCCCAGGCCGCGGCCCGGATGGTTCCGAAAGCCGCCATCCCGACCTGCTGGGAACCTTCGATCGCGGTCAGATAGGAATTCGTCGCCCCGGTTGGATGCAGATCGAGAAAACTGCCGGCCGAGCCAGCCCAGATCGCGGCATGGACTTCGTTGCCGAAAGACGCGGAGCCAACCTGAAGCGTGCCGGTTGTTCCGACGGCGTAGGATGACGACGCACCGACGGGGTGGATGTTCGTCACCGTCCACGTCTGGGCGTGGGCGTTCATGACAAGCAGAGCAGCGACGGCGATGAAAAAAGGGCGATTCATAGTGAGGCAAATTTGCGGGTGATGGAAATTTTGAGCGTGGGGGAGGTTTCGCCCACCACGAGGCCGACCCGAGCCGCTAGGATCGACGGATGAAAATCAGCCGCCGGAGTGGCGAGACGATCCCTTCGGCGGTCACGGCGCGGACGAAAACGCGGTTCCGACCGGGACGGAGTCGCAGCGGGAATTGCCAATTCGCAGTGCCCTGGGCGGAACGGTAGGCGCGGTTCGTACTGACCTCGACGCGGACGGCGTTCGTCGCGCGGCCCTGCAGGGTGAATCGGGTCGAGCGGGTTGTGCGTTTCTGCGGCCCGCGTATCTCTACAGTCGGCAGGAGAATCGGCAGCGGGGCGAGCCGCCAGAGGATGGCTTCTTCGCGGTTCGGGTCCGCGTTCGTCGCCTTGCCAACAACGAGCGTCGTCACCCCGTCGGTCCAAACGCCCTGAGCCTGAGAATCAAGGTAGTTCCCGGGGAGAAACGCATGCAGATCGACGAAACTCGCGGCGGTTCCCGTCCAGAGGGCCGCGTAGTTGCGGCCGCCGAGCGTGGCCTGGCCGACCTGATGAGTGCCATCGGTGCCGAACGCCGCCGATCCCGTGGCGTCCGTGGGGTTCAGATCGACGAAGGTGGCCGCACTGCCGGCCCAGACGGCGGCGCGGGGGAATCCCACCTCCGCGTAGCGGACGTAGCCGACTTGTTGCTCGGGATTGGTCGAGATGGACAGGGCGAAGGAGGCGTAAGCGCCGGCGGGATGGAGAGATTGGAAACTGGCGGCTGAGCGCGTCCAAAGTCCGGCAACGGCCTGGATGCCGTTGCTCGCGTAGCCGACCTGCCGGGTGCCGTTGGTACCATAGAGAAGGGATGTCTGGTATCCGGGTGGATTCAGGTCCACCAGGCTGTCCGCCGATCCCGCCCAGATGACCGCGTGATATCTACCGCCGACGACCACGTAGCCAGCCTGTTGCGAATCGGTCGTCCCCGTGACGACCGACTCCCCGGTGCCTGCGGCCCGCAAAGTGACGAAACTCTCCGCGGTGCCCCGCCAGATCACGGGGCGAAACTCGCCGCCGATGAACGCCCGCCCCGCCTGGACGTTTGCGGTGGTCGCCACCGCGTAGGAATCCGTCGCGGTCGCGGGGTGAAGCTCCACGACGCTCCCGGCGGTCCCCGTCCAGGTGATCGCATGGTTCTTTCCGCCATAAGTGGCGCTCCCGACCTGGCGCCCACCGGTGACGGCGTCGGCTTGGGATCGGGACGCTCCGGCCGGATGCAGATTGACGACGGTCCACGTCTGCGCGGACAAGCTCGTCGAACCGAACAGCGCGAAGGCAAAGATTTCGATCCAGCGGACGGCGTCTCCCACTCGGGCGAGGCTCGGATGGTGGGACGAAACGGATTTGGCGGCAGTGGACATCGGGCTCGGCGTGTTCTCGCCGGCAGGATTGATTTCCGCCGGGAGTGAAACCTAGCCAGGCCACGCGCGGAGTTCCTCCTATCTTGGGGATAGATTCTCGACGGCGCGGGGCCGCCCCACGCTCAGTGATCCGACGCCGTTGGCGGCGTCCGCAGCAGGCGGGCGAGTTCCACTCGATTCTGGAGGTGCAGGCGCTTGTAGGCCCCGTGCAGGGCGAACTTCACCGCGCTCACGCTCCGCCCGAGCCGCGCGGCGATGGCTTTGTTCCCCAGGCCCTGCGTGGCAAGGAGGGCGACTTCCCGCTGAGCCGGGGTAAGCAGAGCGAGCGCGGGATGGGGGTTTTCGTTCGGGTCGGAGCCACCCGGCGAATCGGATCGGTGTTCCAAATGGAGATGAAACCCCGGGCGCGACAGCTCGGACGGATGGTTTAGCGTCATCGTGACGACCGCAAAGAGGCCGGGCAGCGCCGGGTGGGTGACGGTCACGCGGCGCGACAATCGGGGGCGCGGGTTGGTCCGGGAGAGCTCGGTGTATTCGCGCCGGAATTCCTGACAGGCGTTTTCGATCTTGACCGGCAGGCGCAGGTCTTTGCGCCGGGTGCGCGTCTCGGGTTCCCCGCGCCAGCGGGCGCAAAGTCGTCTCGCGGCCGGATTGGACTCCAGCGTTTCGAGCGCCCAGTTTAGGATGGCCGCGCCCGCGGACGCCTGGCGAAGCGGCTTGGCCAGCGACTCCAACGCTGCGCGATCAGCCAGGTTTTTGTTCAATCGCCGGAGCGCCACGTCGATGTGGTCGTGCACGCGTTCGAGACGCTGGAGATCGACGGCATCGAAATCCTCGCGTCCCTCGGCACGCAGCACCGAAAACAGCGCCTGCATCTCGGATCCCTTGGGGGAATCCCAGAAGAACAACGCGACCGAATGACGAAACCCCATGGGGCGCATCATCTCCCGGTAGTAGGGCGTGGCGCGGATTCCTTCCTCGGTCACGGCTTCCAGATTGCCGCGGGTGGGCAGGAGTTTGATCCCCGGTTGCCGCCGGACGGCCTCCACCCCCTTGGGCATCAAGGACAGGTGACGGCCCAGAAAATCGGCGTCGTATTCCCGACCGCGCGAGTCGAATCCGTAGCGCATTTCGCCGACTTCGACGATGTGCAGGAAGGTGAGCGTCCAGTCGCAGGAGACCGTCGCTTCAAGCAGGGCAAAGGTGGCCTCGATGAAGTCGCGGGTTTCCGTCGTGGCGTAAAGGGCCAGCAATCGCTGCTCGTAAAGCTCGGGCGCAAAGGGCAGAGGAATTGCGGGCGCGCGCGCCTCGGGCGACCGGCTCGGGCCGGTGGCGGTCTTCTTCGGGGACGGACGTTGGTCGATCATGGCGGAAGAAAGTTGGAGTACCGGGCAAGCGAAAATCCGCAGTGTTCATATCGGCAAGCGCGGTGCCTTGCACGCTTTCAAACCACACCCACGATTTTCAGGGCAATGTCCTGAACGAACACCGGGCTCGGCAGCGCGGACGGTTTGCCGGGTTTGGAGGTGAAACGGGTCGTTTTTTGGACGCGGCCGGTTTCGACGGAAATCCATTCGGCAGTCCAGCGGCCCGGGGGCAGGTCGAGGCTTAACCTGGTCGGACTGCGGCCGCGCAGGTAGAGGGCGTAGGCGCGGCCCGGGTCGGCGAGGACGCGCGTGACGACGCCGGGGGCGCGTTGGACCACCTGGAAGTCGGGGTTCAGGCGCTCGAGGGCGAATCCGTGGAGGAACTCGCTCAGCACTTGGAGTTGACGGCGCAGGGTGGCACCGCCGCCGCCCGGGGCCTCGTAGTTGTCGTCGGTGCCGTCTTCGTGGCCGACCGAGAACGAGTAATCGAGGTGGTTGAACAATCCGCCCCCGCTCAGCAGAAAATCCCAGGCCTGGTGGCGGTAAGTGGCATCCTCCGATCCGGCGAAACCGGTCTCGTCGTGGCCGATCACGCGGGCGAGGCCCGGATTCCACGACACGGCTTCGGGCAGCGCGTAGTGGAAGTTAATCACGTCGGCCTCGGGAACGAGATCCCCGGCGGTGAGCGGGAGGCGGAAGTTGGCGACGTTCTGCGCGATGAGGTGGCGGTGGGGCAGGCGGGATTCTTCGTCGGCGATCACGCGGGCGATGGCGCGTTGCCACGCGACTGAGCGGGGGCTGGGAACCTCCACCGCGTTCGGGAAGATCCGGACGTCCAGGAGGTACGGGTTGATCTGGTCACCCATGGTTGCCTGGGTCGCCCACGGTTCGTTGCAGATCTCGAAGAAGAGGTTGTCGAAGTCGTTGAGTTCGCGCACGAGCCACCGGGTGAGGCGTTCCTGCGCGGCTCCGGCCGGCGTGGCGTCGAGGCGAGCCTTCGTCCCGGAGGTCGGCAGCGTATTGAGTTCGCGCCAGTTGGGCACGGAGAGGGCCTGGACGTTGTTGGCGGAGTGGAACGGGTGAACGGCCCACTGGGCGTCTCCGTAGATCGCGGAAAAGAAGGTGAGTTCCACGACGATGTCGCGGCGACCGGCCTCGGCGAGGAACGCCCGGAGGCGCGCGAGATAGGTCGGCGAGAACCGCTCGATGTCGAATTGGTTGCCTCCGCCCGCGTAACCCGGCCGCCGACTACGGGCCCACGGTGCGAGAAAACGACCGCGAGCTGGCGCGAGCGTATTGCGGCGGATGCCGAACGCCCCGGCAGGTTCGACGTAGGCGCCGGTCAGGATGCGTGTGGAATTCATTCCGTCGCGCTGAAGCGTTTCGAGGTAGCGGGAAAAGTCGAAGTCGAGGTTGATGACGGCGCCGTAATGTTCGGCGCTGGTCACAAGGGCGCGGGGACGATCCCGCCATTGGAACCAGCGCGGGTTTTCGGGGTGCAGACGAAGAGGAGCGGGGCCGGGCGGATAGGAGGAGCGCATGCCCGAAGAGTGGGGCCGAGTCCGCGCGCTTGGGGAAGGAGAAATGAAGGGCCCTGCAGTTTGATCTGAGTGACGAAGGCCTGCTTGGTTCGAACCGACAGCCGAACGTGACGAAATGAATCATCCTTCTGAGGAAGCGGCAAGGAGTCTCGAGGGGCGAAAACTCGGAAGTAGCAAGCAGCGCGGATCAGGGGAAGAGCCTGACCGTTGTGGCCGCCGTTCCGGCACCACGCGTTGGAAAAAGCGCAATCCCCGCTCTCCCCGAAGGCCAGGATCCGGCCCGATCAGTCGCGCCGGGCGGATTGATGGATCACCACGCGCGCGAGCGGCGAGACTTCGGCGGCGTTATTGATTGCGCGGACGAGGATCACATTGCGGCCGCGCGCCAGGCTGACCCGGTGACTCCACGAAATCGGTCCCATCGGCGACAATGAACGGGTCTCGGCCGCGTCCATCACGGTTTCCAACGGCATTGTGCAGACGAAGAAGCCATCCTTCGACCTCCGCGCCCCCCCTCGGCAAGCCCACCCCGATCCGGATCGACAGCCCCGGCGCTTGGGACGCCGCCCTGCGCTACTGCCGCAGCAAGGGACTCGAACTCGCCAACGTCAGCTACGTCCTCAATCAGGGGGGCTCCGCCTCCACCCCAATCTGGTGCTACGGAGTGAACGAAAAATACCTCGGCGAACTCCAGATCACCGCCACCGACGGCGCCATCATCTCCAGCAAATAGACCGCTATTTTGCGGGCTTGAGGACAATTTTCACGCTGTCGGTCAGGCGGATGCCGGATGACGCCGTGGCACGGACTTTGGCTTTGATGACTTTCCGATCGGGGAGATTTCTTGCTTTGAAGATGAAACGATTGCCACGGATTTTCGCCTTCTGGAAACCGCCTTGACCGGCCTTGACCTCGACGCGGGCGAAGTTACCCGAAAGCGTCCCTTTGATCCGGGCTTTGCTGTTTCTGCCAGTGACCTTCCGCGGGACGTCCAGCACGGGAGTGGTCGACGGAGAGCTCCCGGGAACGGTCGGGGTCGGACCCGGGGTCGGCGTAGGTGTCGGTGTTGGCAGCGGGGCCGCACCGGAATCGTAAGGTTCATCGCCGGCGTTCACGACGGAAACGCTGAGGGAAACGATGCCTTCGTAGGCAGTATCAGCACTACTGGAGGCAAATCGAATGTCGTAGGACCGGTCTCCGTCGGGGAGTGAATCGTCGACGCCGGTGATGACGAGGGTCTGCTGGACGTTCCAGTTTGCCGGCGTGAACGTGAAGGCATTCGCGGAGAGGCTGCCTTCGGTCGGCTCGCTCTGGGTGACGGTGAGAACGACATCGGCGGTCGGCGCGCGACCGAGCGCGATGCGGAGCGTGGCCGTGCCTCCCGCCTCGGACGTGAAGAGGGCTTCGGCACCTTCGAAGAGAACGGAGGCACGCCCGGTGCCGTCGTCGTCGGTAATCGCGATGGGGATTTCGTTGACCCCTTTGGCGTCTTCGGTCTCGAATTCGAGCTGGAGCGCGAGGGAGCGTTCGCCGTTCCGGACCGAGTTATCGATCGTTTCAATGGCGACCATTTTGGGCGCGGTATCGCCAGCGCCCCACGCGAGCTCACTGCCAAAACTGACAAAATCCCGATTAGCAACAGCGGTGCGAGCGACCAGGCTGAAGCGCGCTGTGATGCTTCCAGGGAGGGGCGGGCGGCTGACGGCGACCTCTCCCACGGTCCCTTCGCGAACGGAGAGCGTGGGGCTCGCGGGGGGTGCCAGCGCCGCGGCGTCGGAGGTGTAGATGGCGCCATTGTTGCCGCCCGCGATGAGGGATCCACCCTGCCCCACGGCGAGGTGATAGAGACCGGTGTTCTGCTGGCGGACCGGGATCGGGACCTGCCGCCAAGTCGTTCCGTCGTCGTCGCTCGTGAGGGAGAACGACTTGCGACGGCCCTCGGCATCCGAAAAGAAGGAGAGCACCGCGACCCAGCGTTCGCCGGTGTAAACAACGTTCCCGACGTTCAAGAAGCTGGACTGCTCGAGTTCCTCGCCCAAATTCTTGCGGACCGTCCAGGTCTCTCCATCGTCGTCGCTCGTCAGCAGCTCATCCTGGCCGAGCAGGACAATGCGCCCGGTCGGGCTGAGGCGGAGTTGTTTCGCCTGGAACGCCCGGTCGGAGGGATTGTTCGTCACGGGATCCAGGCCATCGAGGGATCGCAGGACGGCGCTTCTCCGCCACGTGTCGCCGTTGTCGTCGCTGATGAGGAGAAAGGGCTCGAAAACGGTGGACTGGTTCGTGGCGACGATGATTCGACCCGTGGCGGTGGTGAGGACGGCGCGCGGCACCTCGGGGTTTCCCAAACCCGGGTCCCGGGGCGACCAGGTCTGTCCGCCGTCGTCGCTGATGAAGAAAGTGCCATCGTTGAAAAGTGAATTGCTCGCGGCGATGACGATGCGACCGGATGGCGTCTGGGTAATGTGGCTCGCCGAGGCGGTGGAACTGCCGCCGATTGGAAGATTCTGCCAGGTGAAGCCGTTGTCATCGCTGACGCGGATCGCTTGGGCGCTGCCTCTAAAGAAAAGACGGTTTCCAAATTGGGAAAGGTTGACCCCGTTTTCTCCCGCCGCGCGAAGGGTCCAGGTGCGACCGTTGTCTTCGCTGGCGTAAAGATCGTTGTTGTCCGCACCGAAGACCGTGCCGTTGAATGTGCCGAGGAGGCGGAGATCCGGACCGGCGGGTTTGTCCCAAACTTTTGTCCACGAGCTTCCGTTGGAGGTGCTTTTCCACGCCGCGGCACTGGAGCCGACTGCGACGAGTGTGCTGGCGTCGGACCGGGTCACCGACCCGCTCGATGCTAAGACCGTTGCGTCGACCGGCGAGAAGCTTTGGCCGGAATTTGTGCTCCGAAAAGCACCGGGACCGACGGCTTGCAACGAGGTGCTGGACGGCAGGAAGGTACCGAAAAAACGGGATTGCGGGTAGGCCGTCCACGAGCGGGAGCCGTCGAAGGGATTCGGACCGACGAGCGTGTAGATCGACTCGACGATGCTCGTGTCAATGAACGAATTGAAGGGCACAAATTTCACGGCTTGGGCAACGTATTTTCCGCCACTGAAGGCGACGTCAGTCAGCCGCAGCCGACGGAGAGTTTCGAAAGGTAGCGGCGTGCCGTCAGCGTCGTTGATCGCGGCGTCGGTCAATCTGTAACCCGCCCATCCCGAGCCGTCGGCGCTATCCAGCGCGGTGGAGAAGCCAGTGGCGACGAGGCGACCGCCCGCGGTGGCGATCTTCGATAGCGGGCCGTAGGCGAAGCTGGCCTCGGTCCAGTTGCTGCCGTCGGCGCTGCGGTAAATCGCGCCGCCGACGTTCCAGTAAATGACGAAATTGTTACTGACCGTGGTCGTTCCGTAGGCAAGCAGTTCGCCGGCGGTGCTGATCGCCAGGCCGGTGAGGTGGACGCCGTAGTACGTCCGGCCACGAAAATCGATGGTCGGAAAAGGAAACGTCGTGCGCGTCCACGTCTCGCCATTGTTACTGCTGCGGAGGACCGACGTTCGGGCCATGTAAGCGAGCTCGCCGCCCGTGGCGTCCACCATCTCCGCCATGAGCGCGATGATGCTCCCATTGAAAGAAATGATGGCAGAAAAAGTCCCGAAGACGGGCACCCCATCGACTTTGATCTGGCGAAAATCCCAATTCGTCCCGCCGTTGTCGCTGATCATGAGGCTGCCACCGTCGCCGACGGCGATCAACCGCCCGGTGGGCGTCGTGGTGAGCGCGTTGTATTGCAACCCGGGATTCGAATCACCCCGGCGCCCCGTCCATTCTTCGCCAACAGTCTGGGAGAAGGCCGCGCCGATTGTCGTCAGGAGCAGCATCAGGGATGAGATCGTCAGGCGCATGATATTTGCGACTTTACGCACCGGTTGAAAGGCACGCAAGGTCGAGTTGCTGCTGTACTGGTCAAATCGCTACACCCCCGAACGAGAGAGCAGGTGAAAGGACGGACTCCTACTGGCCCTACCTCCGCACTCGATCGGCTTGACGCTATACGGCCTCAGCTTCTCGTTCTTCTCGACAGTCACGAAACCAGCGCGGGATTTCGAGGTGCAGACTAAGGGGAGCGGGGCCGGGCGGATGGGAGGGGCGCACGCCGAATCGTGGGGCCGAGGGGGCGCGCTTGGAAAAGGAGAAATGAGGATCCCAGCGGTATGATCCCGCGACGGGGGCGACCAGGACTGGGCGAGCGGCGTATTCCTTCGCGATGACGTCCGCTCAAAACCAACTGGCCCGCGCCCGTTTGCGGCTTGGAATCACGAACGTCGGATTTTGGGTGGTGATTGCCGCTGCGGGTCTTGGTTGGATCGTTTCCGATTCGGCCCGGGGCATCGGTTTGACGGACTGCGTGATGCTGGGCGTGGCGGCGGTCGCCGGGCAGTCGATTTTCGATTTGATCGGTGGCGCCGTTTTGATGCCGACGCCCCAGCCAACGAAAATCGCGTTTCTCCGGAGCTGGGGACGGGGCGCGGCGGTCCACACGCTGGTGATGACGCTTATCGGGATCCTCAGCGTTGCAAGTTTCCAACTTACTGGCGGCTTCGATCTTGCCATCCTCCTTGCCACGATCGCCCTCGCGATGGGACGCGTTCGGCTGCTGCGTTTGCTGGCGGGTGTTTCGTTCAATCTCACCACCCGCGACGGCATGACCAATGTTGCGGTCGCGAATCGCGATCCGGCATTCACGGGCGCGGTCGTCGGATTCGGACGTCACGCGCGCGACGTCATGCCCGCGGATTGGCTCACTGACCTTTCGCCGGGAGAGCTGGCGGCCGAGATGAGTCGACGTCAATGGCAATTCGAAAACGGCCTGCCCACTCGAGCAGGATTTTTGGTGCTGGCGTTGAACCTGGCCGGAGCTGTGCTCGGCTCGGTGTTGTTTGCCTGGGCCGACCGCAGTCCCGCCGAGGCTCTCCTTGGTCACGCGTGCTGGATGACGCTCTGGGCATTTGCCGGTCTGCTTGTCCTGCCCATTCTCAGCCGTCGCGCGGTGATCGGAGCGGACCGCGCCGCAGCGGTCGCCGGACGCGATCCGCGAAAGTGGATCAGGCGATTCCCGGAAATCACGGGCGAAGACGGCAATCCGCGGGCTGAGGTGCAGGCAATCTTTTACCCGATTCCGTCAGCAGCCGCTCGATTGCAGGCGTTGGAACAGCCCGCCGTGGCGGGATTTGTCCCCGGCAGTCTTGCCCGCACCAATCTGTATCTCTCGTGGGCGACGCTCACGTTGTTGGGGCGGGCGGTTCACTGCAACGTGGGCCGACCCGAGCTTTGGGTCTTCCCGCCAACAGCTTAACATCCGTCGTGAGACTTCACTGCCCGCCCGTCGGAGGAAACGTCCGGTCGACCCATTCCCGAATCCGCCGTCGGCCTTCCTCCCCAAGCCCGTGGCCCTCGCCGGGGATCGGCTCAACCGTCAATTCGGGCCGCGCGTGTTTGAACGTCTCGATCAGCTCGGCCTGATAAGGGAGAACATGGGTATCTTCCCCGTAGGCGAGCAGCACCGTTTTGCCTCGCGCGCCTCGATAGACGCCACCCGGCGAGCTGCCGCCCTCGTGAAGAATGAAGGCCGTAAAACCGTCCACAAATCCCTTCCATCGCTCGTCGAGCCCGCTTCCGATGGCGTGCGCACCATTGCTCGTGCCGCCGACGATGCGAATCGCCGGATCCACGTTGGGTACAAGTTCCGCGACCTTTTCCAACATTGGTCGGTGATATTCCCACACTTCGCCGACCTTGCCCGCAGGAACCGCATCGCGAATCGATGGAATGTTTCCCGGGAACGGAAGCGCCACCACGACAAACCGATCAAAATCGACCAGGCCGCGAGCGGAGCCAACGCGCGCACTTCCCGGTCCCCCGCTCATCCAGACGAACAACGGCACCGGCCGCGCGGGGTCGTAGCTCCTGGGAATGTGCACCTCGCAAATCGCCTCCCCGCCTGAGGCCATCGCCGGCAGATCGGGAAACGGGAGCGTCACCGACTCGCCCGGAACGACCGCCGCGACCGACACCGTCGAATCCGTTTCCGGTTGCCACGCCCTCACGTGGGCCTGATCAGCCGGCGACAATGACGCGATGGCCACCTCGGCTACCGAACCGTCTGCCGTCCGCAACTTCACCGTCGTGCCGTCGTGCGACGTCAGTTCCGCCTCCAGTCTTCGCCCCGCCTGGTCGGTGAATACCCGCGTTGCCGCCACGCTTTCGCCCACCAGTCCGAGGCATACGCCGCAGAACCAGAACACCCACGATCGCGAAATCATGCACGTTTTCTGGCACGGGTGACCCCGGGACGTGAAGTCGCTTGTTGTCAAAAAACACCCCGGCCTCACGACGCTCGCAGAGGCCAGGGCAGCTTACGCGAACCATTACGGTCTCCCGGCTTTGCATTCCCGGCGAATTGTTGAATCTTCCGCCGTGCCCAAACGCCTGCTGTTTTCATTTATCGTCCTGCTTGCCATCGCGAAGGTGTCGATTGCCCGCGACTTTTCGGTCGCGACCTACAACGTCGAAAACCTCTTCGACGTCGACGGAGTGGCGGTCTACGAGGACTACCAATCCTCAAAATACACACCCGCGCACCTCGCCGTGAAGGTCAGCAACATCGCGAAAGCGCTGGCGCAGGTGGATGGCGGTCGCGGCCCCGACGTCATCGTTTTCAACGAGATCGAGCTCGATCAGACGCCCGAGTCAACGGTTACCGATTACGCCGCCTGGATCGCGTCGATCGAGGATCGAAAACTGACCGACATTCTCTCCGAAAATCCGCTGCCCGAGCGGTGGGCGGGTGTTCCCTCGGAAGCGTGGCTGCTCAAAGCGCTCCACGACGCCGGGTTGCGTGGCTACCATGTCGTCATTACCGACGAAAAGCCGGGGGCTTACGGCGACGGTCGCGGCATCGCCATTCGCAACGTCATTTTTTCCCGGTTTCCCGTCACCGCACACCGCAGTCACCGCACGCCGGACGCCCGCGCCATTCTCGAAGTGACGCTGGACGTGGACGGCCATCCTCTGACCGTTTTTGGTAATCATTGGAAATCCGGAGCGGGCGACCTGGTGGCCGAGGAAACGCGCCGCGGAAATGCGCAAACGCTGCGTTTCCGGCTGGACGAAGTCCTCGCGAATGATCCCCAGGCAGACGTGATTCTGGCCGGTGACTTCAACTCGCATTACAATCAGAATCGTCGTTACCGCGACATGCGCCGCACCGCGCTCAACGACGTTCTCGGCTCACAAGGCAACGAACTCGCTTTGCGCCAGAAGGACGGCGCCGACCTCTACAATCTGTGGTTCGAACTGCCTTCCGACCAACGCGGCAGCGACATTTACCGCAACGAATGGGGCACCCTCATGCATCTGATTCTCGCCCGCGGCCTGTACGACCAGCACGGCATTCAGTACGTGGACAACAGCTTCACCGTCATGAAAATCCCGGGCCTCAATACCGACGTTTTCGGCCGCCCGATTCGTTGGTCGCGCACCGCCAATCCCGCCGGATTTTCCGACCATTTCCCGATCCTTGCCCGGTTTCGCACCGTGGCGACTAATGACCGTTCGCGCTGGATCGCCCTCAACCGACCCGGCCAGGCGGACACCGCGTCCGGAGATCCCCGTCCGGTGGAAATCTCCACCGTCGATCTTTTCGCCGCGGCTCTTTCGTTCAAAGACCTGCCGCCCGACGCCAATCTCCGAGATGGGACTTATGACGGCCGGGTTTTTCTCGTCGATGCTCCGGCGACCGTGGACGAACGCGGCCACGTTCACGTGACAGTTCGCGGCGAGGAATACGACGTCTTCGCGCACAATCCCGACCTCCGGGCCGTGATCCGTCAGGAAGCGGAGAAAAAATCGCAGCTCAGCTTCTACGGCGAACTCGGCACCTACCGCGGAAACTGGCAGTTCCTGCTCCACGGCAAGGAATGGTTTCCCGCCCCGCGACCGCGTTAGAATCAGGTACCCTATTTATGAATTTCAAAGCCTACGTTGATTACACGGGCGACAACGGAATTCAGGCCGGCGTTTACAAGGACGATGTTTTCACGAGCCTCCAGGATGGAGAACCAGCGACCAGTCATCCGATAAAGGGTTATCTGGAAGTCCGTTTGAACGAAAATGTCCCCCGGTCGTGGGACGCGGTCGCCAGTGTGCTTCGCGATGGATACGCCCGCATGCCGTCGATGACCGAGGGCAGTTTTCACCACATCGACACGCCGGGAGGGAGCGTCGAACTCTTCTATCGAGCTGGGCTGCCGGCGACGGCCGAAATGGCTCTGGCGGAACTTCAGCGCAACCTCCGTCAAAATCCCGGAGAAAGTCCGGGCTGGGGATTGCCGGAAAGCGCCGATTCCTGACGCGCGACCGCAGCGTCATCCCACGGATTTCCGTTTCGCTCCGCCGAAACCCTGCGAACATTTCGGCGAAGGAAAAAATTTAATGGACATCTCCCCAACCTTGATGCGGCGGGGCGCCGCATTGATCGCCGCCGTTCTGAGTTTCACCGCAATGGCGGGTGCGGCGGACTCGTTGATGCCCACGGGGCGCGGCGGTGTTCAGCCCGATGACGGTATTCAACCATTTGATCCGAATCCGTCCGCATCGGGTTCCATCACCCGGCAGTTCATGACCTACGGCGTCGACGCTGATGGCAATACCGTCCCGCGCAAGACGTTGCGCATCACCAACAATACGGCGGCGACGGTATACCCCATCATGCGGGACCCCAACTCGAACGTGCTCGAGAGCAACGGCAACGTGGGACTTTACAATCCCTACGATCCCGTGGACCGGGAGTACCGGGGCTACATTGGCTACTCGCAGGGCGGCAGTTATTATTTCGGTCTGCAGCCCGGGCAAAGCATTCTCGTGAGCCTGCCCCTGGTCTTCTGGAATGGTGCCCGCATCGGCATCGGGACCGACGCGAAGTACCTCGCCCCGGCCGGTCTGCCGAATCCGTTGCGTTACCGCGCGACATCACTGCGTTCGATCACGCAGGCCGAGACGAGTGAAAACTCGATCCCGAATGGCGTGGTGATGTGGTACCGGGCCGACATTCCCGAAGCTCCGAACGACGACACCGAGGATCAACTCGCCGAATGGACGATCCGCGACCACGCGTACCTCGCCAACCCGCAAATCACCGCACGAACCAGCGGTGAAATTCCCGATACCCAGCTCGTGACGTTGCTTAATTACGACGTCTCGAACGTCGACAACCTGTATCTCCCGCTCGCGATGGCCGCCAACGACGTGTGGGTGCTGCCGCAATCCGCGGGGTCCGGCCCAAATCCGAATCGCAACAGCTGGAAACCTGGATCCATTCCGGACGTTTACGGCTGGACCGGTGCCATCAACACGATCGACTTCCTGCAGACCCGGATCAGGGCGTTCACCGCCGATAACAATCAATTGCTTGGTCAATATTTCGGCGGAAAAGGCTGGCCGTTTTACAACATTCCGAACCCCACCAACGACCCGGACGCGCCCATCAAAATACCCTCCGGCGCCAACATTTTCGCGCAAAGTCCCATCAAGGGAGTTCCGTCCAGCTACGGCGACGGCAACTGGCAAAACGACAAGTTCATGCTCTCCAGCGGTGGCACGAAACCGATCTCCGCCACCGTCGGCTGGGCGGGCGGCACGCCGGATCCCGCAGGCAGCACGCTCCTGCACCTCCTCCTTTCGCAGACCGCCGAGATCGCGTTCATCGAGCCGGGTTATCTCGTCAAGGGACTGCCTCCGGAAAACAGCGGCGTGCCAAATCCGATTGCCCCGGGCACAACCGTAGTCGCGGTCGAACGCTCGACCGGAACCGTGACTCTGAGCCAACCGCTGCTCCACTCGAGCGAAGCCTCCGCGTTTCAATTCACTCGGCCCGTCGACGATTACGCCTCCGATGCGATGATCAAACTCTGGTACTCGTGGGCGCAATATTACCTCCTCCACTGGAAGGATCGGACGCCCGCCGCTCCCAACACCCCGACCCCGATCACCGCCTCCATTCAGGCCCTCACGGCAACACTCACATTCAACGAACCGCGCCCCGAACTCGTCGAGGGCATGGCGGTCACCGGTCCGGGACTCGACGACGCACAGACCGAGGTCGGTTTGCACCAGGGCGACGCGGTCATTCTCGAAATCGCAGGCGACAAACGCTCCGTCATTTTGAGCCAGGTCGCCAATATCACCTCGACCAACACGACGTTCACCGTGCGGCCGCCGCAGGCGCTCCTCTGGACGCCAACCGCACCCGGCGACCCCGGATATCCGCTCATTGGGAACCAGTTCCAGTTCTCCAACGAACCTGCCTGGAACGATCCCTACGATTTTTCCCAGCAGGTTTATCTGGTGATGGCAGCGATGAATCAGATCGGCCAACCGAACAACGACAGCGTGTCGAAGTTCATGCAGGACGTCGTCGGAGCCAACATGGGCTTCATCTTCACGAACGAAGCGAAACAAACGTTCGACGCTCAGAACGTGATCGCGAAGATCCGCGACAAGATCAAATCTGTGCTCCGTGGCGTGAGTGATTTCACCAAATATCCTGACGTGCTCGACGCGCAGGGAAACCACCTGAGTTGGTATCCGAACCCTGCCACGCCCCGCGGCGGTCAGCCGTTCAACGTCTTTAATCTCGATCCGTTCGTCTGGTTCGTGCACGTCCCGCTCGGCTTCTCGGGATATGGGTTTTCCGTCGATGACGACACAGCTGACATCGGCGCAGGCGGCGCGTCCGAACTCCAGCTCACCGTCACCGGCACCAACGGCCTCCAGAACCTGGCTCCCTGGTCGAACCAGGCACCTTACGGTCCCGTCAAAAATGTCCTCCTGCCGTATTCAGGACCGGCGAGCGCGACCAATGGCGATACGTCCTACGAGGCGATCGCGAACGTCAGCAACACAACACCCATCCGCGTCACCACCCCGGGGGAGCACAATCTGGCCAACGGGACGACAATAGTTATCGACCAGGTTGTCGGCGATCCGGCAGCCAACGGCACGTTCAAGGTCGGCAACGTCTCCAGGAATACGTTCGACCTGTTCGACGCGGCCACTGGCACCGTGCCGGTCGCAGCCAGCGGCACCTACGTGAGTGGCGGCCGGTGGGGTTATCCACTGCGCCCATACATCGACAGCGGCTCGGATCTTTCGACGCTGTTTTATCGCGTCAAAGGTGACGATCCGCAGGGAACATTTCAGGGCACGTTCGTTTCCGTGAATGGCGTGGACCAAAACAAACTCACCGGAGTCAAATTCCGCGTCTGGCGATTGGGCCGGGATGATGTCGGCCGCCTCCTCCTTGATGATGACCTCACGGACGCCTCCGGCAACCCGCTGCCCGCCGGGAGTTACACGTTCACGTTTTTCGGTGTTGCCGAGACGGCTGGAGATCCGCCCGTCAGCTCACCCGCGCCGCCCGAGGTCGCGCTTCCTAATCCCGCCTACGTCACCCAGCTCCGCAATCGACTGGTCCGCGTTCAGAAAATCGACGATCCGGATAAACGCGCCCGCGCCGTGAAAAGCGTCCGGACCTGGATCGACATCGTGAATCGCGGCATCGATCCCGATTCCCGCGAAGGACAGCTCAAACGCCAACTCGTAAACGCGCGCACGCTCCTCAATCCCGAGCGCCGCAAAACCCTCGTCCGACGCATCCTCGCCCAACTCGAACGGGCCCAGGAAGATTCCTGAACGACACCCGCCCCGAACCGCAGACGGCTTCATCCATCGTCCGGCCCACAGATTCTTTCTGATTTTCTGAAATCCACATTCGTTCCGTCGCGGCAGGACTCGACAGCCGATCAGACCACTGCGGTTTTGTCCGCTGTGCTCCGATCCGCAGCTTGCGCTTCCAAGTAGCTGCTGGCTTCAATGAAAACAGCGGCGAGGTCGGCGAGTTTCACGGGTTTGTTCAGGTAACTGTTCATTCCGGCATCAAAACAGCGCTGACGGTCGGCGGGCACGATGTTGGCCGTGAGCGCGGAAATAAAAACCGGTGCCACTGGCGCGTTCGATCTTTCCGCCGCCCGGATTTTTTCCGTGGCTTCGATGCCGTCCATTCCCGGCATTTGCAGATCCATCAGCAGACAATCGAGCGGTTCGCGGCGCTGAATCTCCACAGCCTCACGCCCATTGATGGCCGCAAGCGGCTCGTAACCGAGCCGCCGGATGAGCGCGAGCATGAGCTTGAGATTGATCTTGTCGTCCTCCACGACAAGGATCCGAAGGGGATATCGGGCGGAAAAATCAACCGTGAGTGGCGGCGGAGATTCCCGAAGCAGATCGGTCGATGGTCCGGCATCGTCGAGCGTCACGGCAAGGAGAAATTCCGCGCCGCAGCCCGGCTCGCTGCGCACCGTGAGCGATCCATTCAGGAGCTCGGCGAGCCGCCGGGAAATCGACAGCCCAAGGCCGGTCCCTCCATAACGCCGCGAAATGCTCGAGTCCGCCTGAGTAAAGGGCTGGAAGAGGTGTTCCACCTGCTCGGGAGCGATTCCGCTACCGGTATCCCGGACAAAAAACTCGTAGCTCGCTTTTCCTGGCATCCGGCGCAGGCCGAGAGTCACCCAGCCGCGATCCGTGAACTTGAGCGCGTTTCCGGCGAGGTTCAGCAGGATCTGCCGCAATCGGCCGCCATCACCGATCAGGTATTTTGGAACGTTTTTTCCCACCGAGACACCAAGGACGAGATTTTTCTCGAGGGCGTGCGGCGAGAGGAGGGTGCGAATATCACCCAGGAGATCCTGCGGAGCAAAAATCTTGTTCTCAATCCGCACATGACCTGCATCGAGGCGGCTGTAGTCGAGAACGTCATTGAGAATCCTCAACAGAGCTTCACCGCTCGAAGTGATTGTTTCGACATAATCGCGCAAATTGGTCGGCAGATCCGGTGAGTGGGAAAGCAACTCGGAAAAGCCAAGGATGCCATTGAGCGGTGTGCGGATTTCATGGCTCATGACCGCCAAAAATTCCCCTTTCGCGCGGTCGCCGGCCCGGGCCCGTTGGGAATGTTCGATCTCCTGGGCAAGGGCGTCCGAGAGCGCGCGTTCGCGTTCCCACTCCTCAGTGACGTCCAGGTTGGTGCCGATCATTCGCCACGGTTTACCTGATTCGTCCCGGAGCAATCTGGCGATGGCACGAATGTAACGCGTCGCTCCATCGTTTTTCCGGACGATGCGGAATGCGGTGTCGAAGGGCTTGGTTTCATCGCGCAATGATGCGGACAGCTCCTCCTCGGTGCGGGCCCGGTCGTCGGCGTGAAGGCTGGCTGCCCAGCGGTCGGCGACGGAATCGCTCCCGTCCCGCGACTGGCCATAAAGCGCAAACATCTGGTCGTCCCACGTCACGAGATCCGAGACACAATCATACTCCCAAATGCCCATCCCGGTCACCTGCGCCGCCAGTTGCAGACGCTCGGAGGTCAGCCGCACCTTTTGCTCGGCCTGAATGCGGTCGGTGATATCCAGAACAAAACAAACTCCGTCGTCCGGATTATCTTCGAACGTCGCTGCTCCCAGCAGAATCGGGACGCGGGAGCCGTCTTTGCGAACAAGCGCCTTCTCGTAAAGCGAGCAGATCCCCGTCGTGCGAAGATCGTCCAGAGCGCGGCCGTCCCGCTCGGCGAATTCCGGCGGCGTCATCGCCAACCAATCGATTCGTCCGGCCTCAAGGTCGTCCCGGTCGTAACCTGTGATCTCGAGAAACTCGTCGTTGGCCACGGTGATCACTCCGTTCGCTTTCCAAAAAAAGACTCCCTGGGCATTGGAATCCACGAGCCGCCGCAAACGCGCCTCGGTCCGTTTGCGGTCCGTAATATCCATGTGGACACCGATCCATTGCCGGATCGCGCCGTCGTCGTCGAGGATGGGAACCGCGCGGACCATCATGTCGTGATACGTCCGATCCGCCGCCCTCAACCGGTGTTCGACGGCGTAGGGATGCCGGCTCGCCACCGCCGCAGCCCAGATCCGTGCCGTCTTCACCCGATCATCGGGATGTATCGCGTTGAGCCAGCCCCGCCCCCGGTGTTCTTCGAACGACTGTCCGGTGAACGCCGTCCACCGGGGCTGATCCACTTCGAATTCTCCGGATGCAGGGGTGTCCCAGACGATCGCCGCGGTGGCTTCGACGAGCGACCGGTATCGCTGCTCGTTGAAGCGAACTTCGGTCTCGGCTGCTTTGCGCTCAGTGATGACCTGTGTAAAAAAAATCAATCCGCCGATTTCCCCGCCGGCTTTATGCCACGGTCGCGCCTCCCATTGCAGCCAGTCCGTCGTACCGTCGGCGCGAAGAAAGGCATCTTCCTCGCAGCGCTCCACGGTTCCAGAGAGAACCCGCCGATGGATTTCCTTCCACCGTGGCGGTGCCTCGGGAAACACGTCGTAATGGCTCTTCCCAATGATGTCCCGATCGGCAAGGTGGTAATCCTGAATCCATCGTTCGCTGGTTTGGATGTAGCGCATTTGCGTATCCAGCATGGCAATCGCGGCCGGTGCGTGTTTGACAAACTGGCGGAGCAAAGTCTCGCTGGCAGCCAGTTCTTCCCCGGCCTCGATTCTTTCAGTGACGTCCCTCTGGACGCCGATAAATCGGAGTGATTGGTCCTCCCGACTCCGGAAAGGAGCAATCGTCAGATCATTCCAAAACGGCCGACCGTCCCTACGAAAGTTGAGAATCGTCCCTTCGAATGGCTGTTCAGCTGCCAGCGCGGCACGGATCGACAGAACGGTGCTTCGATCCGTTCCCGGCCCCTGCAACATGCCGCAGCTGCGTCCGAGAATCTCCTGCTCTTCGTAGCCAGTGAGGACGGTGAAGCCGCTGTTGGCGTAAATGATCCGGCGATGTTCATCGGCGATCACCACCCCCTGTGACACGGCATTCAGCGCGATTTCCCGCAGCCGGAGTGTTTCGGCGTCCGCCCTGCGTTCCTTCCGCAATCGGCTTTGCTCCAGCGCCTGTTCGACGGCCGACGCGAGGCGTGTGAGGCGGTCTTTGAGCAGATAGTCCGTCGCGCCCTGCCGCATGGCTTCGACGGCCGTATCCTCACCGATTGTGCCCGAAATGAGGATGAAGGGAATGTCCAACCCCTCCTTCTTCAAAAGCTCCAGCGCGCGCAGGCCGTTGAATTGCGGCATCTGAAAATCCGAAAGGATCAGATCGAGATTGGCGTGAAGGTGCGCGAGATAGTCCTCCTCGTTATCGACGCGCTGCCAGGTGGGCTCGATTCCGGCCCGACGGAGGGTCCGCAGCATCAATTCAGTGTCCAGAGGATTGTCCTCCAGAACCAGAATGTTTAGCGGCGATGCCACGGCTATTTCTCCAGCTGCGGCGGATGGTTGCGGAGCAGCCAGTAAAGTCCCAATTCCTGCACCGTGGCGGAAAATTGTTCGAAATCCACGGGTTTGACGATGAAGCTGTTCACTCCGAGACCATAACTCTCGAGGACGTCGCTTTGCTCCTGCGACGACGTCAGCACCACCACCGGAATCGTCCGCGTGCGAGAGTCGCTCTTGAGGCGGCGGAGGACTTCAAGTCCGTCCACTTTCGGCAGCTTGAGGTCCAGCAGGATCAGCTTGAGCCGACTGAGGACGTTCCGCCCGCAATGATCGCCCTCGCAAAAAATGAAATCGAGCGCTTCTTCGCCGTCGCGGGCAATGTGCATACTCCCAGCCAGATTGGCCTTTTTCAACGCACGCTGGGCCAGTTCCAGATCCTGCGGATTGTCCTCAACGAGAAGCAGTTCAATTTGATCACCCTCATTCATCAGATTGGCCTCCCTGGATGGTAAACGTGAACGTGGCTCCGTGGTCCACCTCCGACTCGGCCCGGATGCGCCCACCGTGTCGATGGATGATGCGCTGGCAAATGGCCAGACCCACGCCCGTGCCTTCGTAATCCTCCGCCCGGTGCAGTCGCTGAAAAACGCCAAAGAGTTTGTCCACGTAACGCATGTTGAAGCCAGCCCCGTTGTCCCGGACAAAAAACGCAGTGCCGCCGTTTTCCGGATGGCTGCCCACTTCGATGATCGCCGTTTCACGACACCGCGTGTATTTCAGGGCGTTGGAGAGCAGGTTGACCCAGACTTGCTTCAACAACGCCGGGTCACCGTGGCTGGCTGGAAGGTCGGCGATGCGCAGCTCGACGTGGCGGTTCTCGTGCGTGTCGGCCAGTCCCTCCAGGGCCGATTGCACCAGATTCGCCGTGGAAAATGTTCGCTTGTTGATCGCTTCTCTCCCCAGTCGCGAAAACTTCAAGAGATCGTCGATCAACGTGCCCATCTGCTGGGCACCAGCCCGGATCGTTTGCAGGTAACGCTCACCGTCCCCGGAGAGCTGCGGACCGTAGTCCTCCAGCACCGCCTGGGAATACCCATCGATAGCCCGCAACGGAGTCCGCAGGTCGTGCGACACGGAATAGGAAAACGCTTCCAATTCACGGTTCGCCGCCTCGAGCTGGGCAGTACGCTCGAGCACCCGCTGTTCAAGCGTAGCGTTGAGCAGCGCCACGTCCCGCTCGGCCGTTCGCTGGGCGGTCACATCGCGAACGTTGCACTGGATGACATCCTCGCCGTCCACTGGATAAACGTTGCTAACCAATTCGACGTCGATTCGGTGTCCATCCCTGGTCTTCAAAGGCAGATCGTCGTACCGCGCACAGGCCTTCCCGCTCAGTTCCGTAAACTTTTTTTCGTTCGCCTCCGCGTCTTCGACCAGCCCGAAATCCCAGAGCACTTTTCCAATCAATTCCTCGTGTGAATACCCGAGCAAATCGACCAGATAGGGATTGGCATCCACCACCTCCCCCGTCTTCGGATCCAGGATCAAGATGCCGTCCTTTGCCGATTCGAATAGCCGCCGATAACGAACCTCCGAAGTTTTGAGGGCCCGCTCGATCCGCCTTACCTCGGTCACATCCCGCCGAATATTCAGGATGCAGGACTCCTGATTCAACGTGAGAATGCGTGCGGAAAGTTCGAACACGACATCCCGCCCATCCATCATGCGCAGGGTTGCCTCGAACCCGAGGCATTCGCCATCGCTCTCGAGCCGACGCTTGAAATCGAGCCGCTCGTCCTCATGCAGCCAGCTCGAAAAATGCGCAAATGTCTTCCCAATCACGTCCTTCGGCGTCGTCTTCCACAATTGGCATAGCGACCGATTCGCCTTCAATATCGTGCCATCCACCGCCCGCACCAATGCCACGCAATCCGGCGTCGACCAAAAGACATCGGCAAAAAACGCATCGCTCCCTCGCAATACTTGCTCCTCCGGGTCAGACCCGGAGTTTTCCGGTTGGAGAATGGTTGTCATCGCGCGGCGGGGAGAGCGACTTCGCAGCAGACCGTGCCTCATTGTATGCCCAGATGGTGTATTACCTAGGACTTTCGCCTCTTCATTTGGCAGCCTGCACCCGGATCGAAGGTGATGCGCAGTAACGTGCCAGGCACTGAGGCCGATCAATGCATCCACAATCAACGCATGGCCTACTCGTGCCGCAGGGCGTCGATGGGGTCGAGTGAGGCAGCGCGACGCGCGGGGGCGAAACCGAACACAATTCCGATGGCCGCGGAAAAGAAAAACGCGATCAGGTTGATTCTCAGGTCGAAGAGGAAGGGCACCTGAATGAGTTTGGAAAGCCCCACGCAAAGTCCGAAGGCGATGGCAATTCCGACGATGCCGCCGACACAGGAAAGCGTGATGGCTTCGACCAGAAATTGAAGCAACACCTCCCGGGCTCGCGCCCCGATGGCGAGGCGAATGCCGATCTCGCGGGTGCGTTCGGTCACGCTCACCAGCATGATGTTCATGATGCCGATCCCGCCCACGAGGAGGCTGACTCCGGCCACCGCGGCGAGCAGCATGGTCATCATCTGGGTGGAGGAACTCAGGGTATCCGCAATCTGGCGGGTGTCGAAGACGTTGAAGTCATTGTCTTCATTGCGGTCCAGGTTACGCCGGGCGCGCATCAGGGAGCTGATGTCTGCAATCAGCCGGTCGCTGTTGGCTCCTTCCATGGCCGAGAGGGTGATCTGCGAAATGTCCCGGGACGAGGTGCGGCCGGTCAGGCGGCGCTGAAGGGCGGAAAGCGGCACGATGATGGTGTCGTCCTGGTTGCCCATCCCGGATTGACCTTTCGCCGCAAGGACGCCGATCACTTGAAAGGACGAGGAGTAGGGCGTGGCCTCCTCGGCGCTGCCGCTCGACGAACTGGCGGTGGCGGTTTTGCCAATGCGGATCAGTTTTCCGACGGGGTCCTCGGATCCAAACAGCTCTTTTTTGGCCGTATCGCCGATCACACAGACCGCCGCACCGTCGCGAAGGTCGGTCTCATCGAAGAAACGCCCTTCGGCGAGCGTCCAATTGTTGATGCCAAAAAATGCGGGAGTGGTCCCGGTGATGCTGGTCGAGCGGGCGTTCTGACGGTAGATCGTGCTCAGGCTGCTGCTGCTCACGGGAGCGATGGCCGCGATGCCATAGACCTGATTTTCCAAAGCCTCGACGTCGCCCTGGATAAAATTGGGAACGCCGGCTGAAGACGAGCGCGGGCCAAATCCCATGCCCGGCCGAAGCATCACCAGATTGCTGCCGAGGCTGGAGATTTGGTTCTTCACCGCCTGGGTGGTCCCTTGTCCGAGCGTGACCATCGTGATGACGGCCGCCACGCCGATGATCACGCCGAGAACGGTTAGAAAGGCCCGCATGAGATTGCGGCGGATTTCGCGCACGGCGATGTAGAAGGCGTTTCCGAGCATGATCTCAGTTTTTGGATTCGTCGGACGCGATGAGACCATCCCGCACGTGAATGGTGCGGCGCGCGTAGGCGGCCACGTCGTCTTCGTGCGTGACGAGGAGGATCGTGATGCCGCGTTCAGAGTTGAGCCGCGCGAGCAAGCTCATGATTTCCCCGGTGGTCTTCGAGTCGAGATTGCCGGTCGGTTCGTCGGCCAGCAGAGTCGACGGCGACGTGACAATGGCGCGGGCAATGGCGACGCGTTGCTGCTGTCCGCCGGAGAGCTCGGCGGGGGTATTTGAAAGTTTGGTCAACAGTCCGACCGTGTCGAGCGCTTCGCTGGCCAGGCGCTGACGCTCGGACGTGGAGATCCCGCGATAGATCATGGGGAGCTCGACGTTTTCGAGCGCGCTGGTGCGGGCAAGGAGATTAAACCCCTGAAAAATGAAACCCAACGCATGCCGCCGGAGGAGGGAGCGCTGGTCGGCGTTGAGGGTTTCCACCGCGATATCCTCGTAAAGATAGTTGCCCGCCGTGGGGGTATCGAGGCAGCCGAGCAGATTCATCAGGGTGGATTTTCCCGAGCCGCTCGGCCCCATCACAGCAACAAAATCGCCTTGTTGGATGGTGAGATCGATTCCCCGCAGGGCTTGAAACGCCGCGTCGCCGGTGCCGTAGGTTTTGGTGATCCCGCGAAGCTCGATGAGTGGCTGGCTCATGGTTGCGTTTGGGCGTGCGTGATGACCGGCAATCCCTCGGCGAGACCGTCGCCCGTGACGACGGTGACCCGTCCGTCGGAAAGTCCGGTTTTTATTTCTATCGCAGCGGGTTTTCCGTCGCGCAGGATCCAGAGGCGCGCGGGTTCGCCGGACCGCACGGCCGGAGATTCTTCTTCCGCGCCTGGTCTTCCCGACCCGCGGCGAGGTGGGCCGGGGATCAGGCTTTGCACGAACGAGCGTTTCGGCGCACCGCCCGGACTCGATTGGGCCGACTCGGGGTTGAACCGAAGAGCGGCGTTGGGAACAAGCAGAGCGCCAACGGCCTCGGCCACGGCAATTTCAGCCGTCGCCGTCATGCCGGGGCGCAGGCTGAGGTCGTCATTGGTAACTTCCAGCTCGGTCAAATACGTGACGACGTTGTCGGTGACCGTGGATCCAAACTCGACCTTCTTGACCGTGGCCTCAAACGAACGATTCGGCCACGCGTCCACGGTGAAAACGGCGCGTTGCCCATCCTCCACCCGGCTGATGTCGGCTTCGGCGACGGCCACCTCGAGTTTCATGTTTTCGAGTTTTTCCGCCACCACGAACAACTCGGGCGCGGTCATGGTCGCGGCCACGGTTTGACCCGGGTCGATATCGCGGGTCAGAACGATGCCGTCGATCGGGGAACGAATGACGGATTTTTCAAGGTCACTTTCGTTGGTGCCGACGTTGGCCTGGGCCTGGCGAACCTCGGCTTCGGCGCTGGCCACATCGGCTTTCGCCCGTGCGGCCGTCGCAACGGCCGCATCCATCTCGGAAGACGACGGAAGTTTGCCTCCGCTTGCCTCCTTGAGCTTTTGCAGGCGCTGCAGGCTGGCCTCGCTTTCCACCAGCGTCGCTTTGGTCTGGTTGACCCTGGCTTCCGCCGCCACCGCCGTGGCGCGGCTGCTTTCCGTCTGCCGCTCCAACTTGCTCGTGTCGAGCTTCGCCAGCACTTCGCCCCTGGCGACCCGACTATTGGTATCCACCAAAACCTCACTCACCGTGCCGGAGAGTTCGCTGCCGACGGTCACTTCGTTGGTCGGCTCGAGATTGCCGGTGGCGATGACGGTGGTCTTCAAATCGCCGCGCTGAATCGGCTCGGTCACATAAATCGTCTTGCTCGCGCCAGCCGCAGCCATGCTTCGCCAGACAAAAAACGCCGCAACGAGGCAAACGCCCACGGTCACCAGCACGATGACCTTGCCGGTCCGCGAGGAGCCTTTTGCCGAAGCAACAATTTGAGAAAGCTCAGGGTTGCTCATAATGGGGACCACCCTCCTCCGAGGGATCGGTAGAGTTGGACGTAGGCGTTCAATTGATCGGACTCGGTGATGGCTCGGGATTCTTCGACGCTGAGCTGAGTGCGTTGCACGTCGAGGACCGTGAGAAGATCGACGGAGCCCGCTTCATACTGGCGCGTTGCAAGTTCCGAAGCCTCGCTGGCCGCCTCGTCGGCTTTGCGCAAAATCTCCAGGCGTTCCGAAAGCCGGCGGATGGCAACGAGCGCATTTTCGACCTCGGAAAGAGCCGTCAACACGGTCGATTCGTAGGCGTAAATCGCCTGCTCGGCCTGGGATTCGCTGATCCGGATGTTTGCGGTAATGCGGCCTCCCTCAAAAATCGGCTGGGCGAGGCTCGCCATCAAACTGCCGGCCAGTGTGCGGGCGGCGGCCTCCGGCGAAAAAATTGTACCGGTGCGCAGCGCTTCGAGTCCGAGAGATCCGCTGAAATCAATCGTCGGCAGCCGTTCCAGCTCGGCAGCGGTTTTCCGATAATAGGCCACGAGGACGCCGTCTACCGCGGCACGCACGTCGGGGCGATTGTTCAAGGCTTCCGCGGGAATGCCGGTCGCGATTTTCGCCGGAACGCGGGGCAAGGAATCGGATCGCGATAGCAGCCCGTCGAGTTGCCCCGGGGTCTGCCCGCACAGAACGGCCAGCTGATTTTTGGTTTCCGCGATCGTCTGTTCCAACGTCGGAATCGAGGCGCGGGCCTGCTCGAGCGTGCTCACCGTTTGCTGGACTTCCAGCATGTCGCTGATGCCTGCCTCCTGTTTCCAGCGGGTGATTTCCGTCGTCTCGCCGCGCGTCTCGACGTTGCGTCGCAGCACGGCCAACTGCGCCTGCGCGCCGCGCAACGTGATGTAGGCCGAGCCCACGTCCGCGGTCAGCGTCACCTGGGCACCATAAAAGTTTTCGATCGTCTGTTCGACGTCTTGCGAAGCCGCCCGAACGTTTTGCAACTGTCGGCCAAACAGATCGATTTCCCAGCTCATGTCCACCGACAGATTCGTGGTTTCGCTGCGGGTCACCAACCCGGTGCTCTGCTCGTCCCGGCGCTGAATGCGATCAGACGCATTTCCGGAAACCGTCGGAAGCAACCCAGCCAGCTGCACGCTGCGCTCTCCGCGGGATTCGGTGATTCGGGCCAGAGCCGTTTTGAGATCAGGACTCGAAGTCAGGGCCTGGCCAACGAGGGCGTCGAGAACAGGATCGTCAAAACGTTTCCACCATTGCCGGATCGTCGACGAATCCAGGGGGCCGGAAACTTTCGACTCGGAGTTCCATCGTGCCGGCACCTGCGCCGAACCCTGCATCGAGTCGCGGTGCGTGGCACATCCGCTCAGCAAACTGCCCAGGGTCAAAGCGGCGATCACCCGACGCACCCCGCGATTACATCCCGGTTTCATTTGGTCTTTTTCGCGGACGTTTTCTGAGGGCGATCGACCAGAGAAGCCCCCAAATGAACCTCCGCGAGGTGGTTGGCCCAACGTTCCGGACTGCAAATGCCCGCCTGATGACGCAACTCCAGCATCGTAGCATGTACGATGGCCCCGACGATCTCGTGGGCGTGGAGCTCCGGGTGGTTGAGTCCGACCCGCCCGATTTTGACCTCCTTCTTCAGGTAGGCGGCAATCGCCGCCGCGTCTTCCAGGGGAGGCGCTTTCGCTCCGGATGGCAGCGGACGGTGGTGACCCCGTCCCTCCAGAATCATGAGTTTGGGAACGAGTTTTTCGAGTTTGCGGAACAGCGCCAGAATGGCCGTCTTCAAGTTGTGGTGGGGCGTGTTTTTTCCTGCGCTGTCGATCAACTCCTTCCGCCAGTGATTCGACTCCCGGTCCGACATCAAGGCCGCCTCAAACAAGGCCTCCTTGGTTTTGAATCGCTTGAACAAAATGCCTTCGGAAACCCCCGCCCGCTTCGCGATCAGCGCCGTCGTGGCCGAGGCCCCCTGCTCAAGAAAAACTTCCGCCGCGACCGCCAGAATTTCTTCGTCAGTGTATTTAAGCGGACGCGGCATAGGTAAGTGAGCGCTTACTTACTTCAACCGCCAGAACCGTGCAACGGAAATGATTTCCCGAACGACCAAAAAAAACGAAGCGGGGAGAACTGCGTTTTACCAGCGAAGCCGCTGGTTGGGTGCGCATCCGTGCAATGATCCCCCCTCGGACGACGCATTGAGAGTAACTTCGCTTTTGTGAAGCCGTAAGGCTCACAGGAAAATCTTCACCTCGGCTAAGGGTGAAACGATTTCACAAACTCACATTTAGAGTCATGAGCTTGTGAGCCGTTCGATTCAAGGGTTCCGCAGTCTCGCGAGACCCACCAATGATGTTGCGTTCGGTGAGGAGAAGATAGTCGATCAGCTTCCTCTCAGAGCGACTGCCCACCAGGATCCGATAAATGGGTCCGACGTAGGCATCATACTCGTCCCCAGGTGCCGAGCCGGAGACACCAATCGGATCCCATTCCTGATAGAGAATCTGGCGGATCGCTTCGTGAATCTCAGCACCTCTTCTGGAATTCGATTTGGCCACACGGATGATTGTAAATTTAAAATAACGCCGGTGCGGTGTGAAGCACGGTGTGAGCCAACGCGTTCCTGCGCGAAAGTTTCCGGCAATGCCCAAAGAGATTTCCCTGCGCGTCCTACTCTAGCCGGGAGATCGAGCGTGGTTAGGTTGGAGAAAGTGCAGCGTTGGGCAGCACCGGCGGAATCCAGGCGATTCCGCCGGGCTGTCGGCCGTTTATTTCAGCGCAGCGATGTCCGCGCCGAAATTGATGTGGTAAGCGGCCCCGTCGAGGACCAAGGCCGGGACGGACTTGACGCCCGCCCGCTCGGCTTCCTCGACCCGCAGTTTTTCCGAGCCGAGGTGGACGACCTCGACGTCATAACGATTCGGGTCGAGTGCGACGGCAATATTTTGCTCGGCGGCGACACAAACGGGGCAACCCGCGTGATAAAAGACAGCTTTCGATTTCATGATTTTGTTTGGTTTCGTTGGTTTGGTTTTGGTGCGCCGTTGATTCGGCACGCCCTACTTTCCCCACGGATTCTGGTGGTGCCTAGAGGGCACTATTCCGCCCGGTGGGCACCGAAAAGTGCCCTCGCGCAATCGTCATTTCTCGCGCTAACGTTGCCGTCGATGAAACGACCGCCGCTGACCGTTCGCGAACGCAGCGCCTACCGCAGCCTGGAGGACGTGATCGGTTGCAAATGGAGCGCGGCGGTCGTGGGCGCGATCCATCGCGGGGTCCAGCGGCCGGGGGAACTGGAACGATTTATCCCGGGCATTTCGACCAAGGTGCTCAATGAGCGTCTGCGCAAACTCCTCGAATACGGACTGCTCACGCGCACGGAATTCCCGGGCCTTCCCGCGAGGGTGGACTACACCCTCACCCCGGCGGGCACAAAACTCGCCGCGATCATCGAACAGGTCCGCGAATTGAACGCGGACCATTCCAGCCGCCCAGGCAAATGACCCTGGGGTTGTCCGCCTCCCCACTTGAGCGGGGCGGCTGATCGGCGCTAGGTTATCGGTCAATGGCCACGCACGAGATTCGCAGGACCGCCCGTCAGCGGCTGATTTCACTCATCCCGTTCGGGCTTGGACAGACCAAGCCGAAACACTTCACGAACATGTTCGAGATCCTGTGGCGGAATCGCGACAACCTGCCCTACGCGTGGAAGGTCGTCACCCGTGGCGTCTGCGACGGTTGCGCACTTGGCGTCGCCGGGCTGCACGACTGGACGATCAAGGGGCCGCACCTTTGCATGACGCGGCTGAATCTGCTGCGCTTGAATACGGTCGCCGCGCTCGACAGCAAGTTGCTCGAAGATGTCGCCGCGCTCGAACGGCTCGACAATGCTGAGCTCCGCGAACTCGGCCGCCTCGCCCATCCGATGATCCGCGAAAAGGATGCGCCCGGGTTCCGTCGCATCTCGTGGGAGGAAGCCTACGCCCGCATCGGCGAAAAACTGCGCGCGACCGATCCGCGGCGCTTTGCGTTTTTTGTGACCGCGCGTGGCGTGACCAACGAGATTTATTACATGGCGCAAAAGGTGGCGCGTTTCCTCGGCACGGGGAACGTCGATAACGCCGCGCGCATCTGCCATTCACCCTCGACGGCCGCGATGAAACGCACGCTCGGCGTGGCCGCTTCGACCTGCAGCTACAAAGATTGGTATGGCACGGACCTGATCATTTTTTTCGGATCAAATCCGGCCAACGACCAGCCCGTGAGCACCAAATACCTGCACGAGGCCAAGGAACTCGGCACGAAAATCGTGATGGTGAATCCCTACCGCGAACCCGGCATGGAGCGGTATTGGGTGCCGTCCACGGCCAAAAGCGCGCTCTTCGGCACGGACATCATGGACTACTGGTTTCCGGTCACGCAGGGCGGCGACATCGCGTTTCTTTACGGCGTGATCAAAATTTTGTTCGCCGAGGGCTGGACGGACCAGACGTTCATCGCGGCGCACACCGAGGGCGTCGAGGAACTGCGGGCCGCCGCGGAGGCGCTCG
>JBGTDR010000069.1:0-14696 GCA_041748215.1 Chthoniobacterales bacterium | reverse complement strand
CACGGCGTGCGGGCAGCGGGGATGGAACGGGCAGCCGGGGGGGACGCGCCCGAGGCTGGGCACGCTGCCCTTGATCGTTGGCAGTCGGTCGGCGTCGGTCTTGAGGCCCGGCAATGATTTCAACAGGCTGGAGGTGTAGGGATGCAGCGGCGCTTTGAGGACCTGGCGCACGGTGCCTTTTTCGACCACGCGGCCGAGATACATGACGGCGACCTCGTCGGAAATTTGCGCGACGACGCCGAGGTCGTGCGTGATGAAAATCACGGATGTGCCGAGTTCCATACGGAGGTCCTGGATCAGCTTGAGAATTTGCGCCTGAATCGTGACGTCGAGAGCTGTCGTGGGTTCGTCGGCGATGAGGATTTCGGGCCGGCAGACGAGGGCCATTGCGATCACGATGCGCTGCCGCATGCCCCCGCTCAATTCGTGGGGATACTGGTCGATGCGGCGTTCGGCTCCGGGAATGCCGACTTTGCGCAACATCTCGATGGCGAGCTCACGAGCCTCGGCTTTGGATTTGCGCTGGTGCAGGAGGATCGCTTCGCAGATCTGATTGCCGACGGTGTGAACCGGACTGAGCGCGGTCATCGGCTCCTGAAAGATCATGCTGATGTAACCGCCGCGCACGCGATAGAGGTCATCAGATTTTTCGTCGAGGGCAGCGATGTCGATGGCCCGACTGCCGTCCGCTGGTTGGAACACTATGCGGCCGGCGGCGATGCGGCCAGGCGGGCGGATGAGGCGCAACACCGAATACGCGGTTACGCTCTTGCCACAACCGCTCTCGCCGACGATGGCCAGAATCGTGCCACGCCGAAGGGAGAGCGTGACGTCGTTGACTGCAGCGAGATCGCCTTCCTCCGTGCGGAAGCGGGTTTGCAATCCTTCGATGCGCAAGGCCTCGGTGGGCGGCGACTGCCCGGGGGCGGGTGGGATTTTCATGGATCGAGGTTATTTGCCGCTGTAGGGATCCGCCGCGTCGCGCATGCCGTCCCCGAAAAAATTGAAGGCGAGCACGGTGAGGATGATCATGATCACCGGCATGAGCAGCCACGGATAGTTCGCGACGACGTCCATGTTCAGGCAATCCTGCAGCATCACGCCCCAGCTCACGACCGGCGGTCGCAGGCCAAGACCGAGAAAGCTGAGTGCGGTTTCGCCGAGAATCATGGCAGGCACGCTGAGTGAGAGACTCACGATGATGTGACTGGTGAAACCAGGGAGAAGATGGCGAAAAATGATTCGGCTGTGACTTGCGCCGAGAAGACGGGCGGCGACCGCATAATCCTCTTCGCGCAGGGCGAGAATTTTTCCCCGGACGACGCGGGCAAGGCCGGTCCAGCCAAGCAGGCTGAGGACAATGGTGATGGCGAAATACGTGCGCAGCGGCGGCCAGTCGGCGGGCATCACGGCGGCGAAGGCCAGCCAGAGGGGAAGCTGTGGAAACGAATTGATGATCTCGATCACGCGCTGAATGAGGTTGTCAGCCGACCCGCCCACGTAGCCGGAGATGCCACCAATCACCACACCGAGCACGAACGTGACGGCGATTGACACGAGTCCGATCGACAGGCTGACCCGTGCCCCAAACATGAGCCGACTGAAGATGTCGCGGCCATATTTGTCGGTACCCAGGAGGTGGAAACTCGCGCTCGCAGTCCCGCCGCCGTCGACCGCTTTCGCACGAACGCCAAAGAGTTTGCGGTCAGCCGGGATGAGGCCAAAAAGTTTGTAGGGTTCGCCCTTCACCAAGAACCCGAGAGGAATCGTCCGGTCCGTGGTGGTGTAATAATTTTTGAGGGTGATCGGGTCGATCTGGCGTTCGAGCGCGGTGACGTGCAGGCCTTCGCGAAAGTTGAACTGCGGTGCCTGCGGCGGACTGTAAATCATGCGCACGTCGCTCCAGCCCTTGGTGTAGGGCGCGACGAACTCCGCGAAGGCAGCCATCGTGTAGAGCAGGATGAGCAGGTAGAATGACGCGACCGCCATCCTGTGCTTCGAGAACCGCAGGCGTATGAGCTGCCATTGTGAGAGGTGACCCCGAACCGCCTCGGGTTCGGAAGGCGCGGACGCGCTTGGTCCGGGTGGTCCCTTGATATCCAGCGGACTTTGGCCCGTGCCCAGCGGCGGCTTCATCACCGGATCCATTATTTTTTGCCCCCTTCCATGCGGATGCGCGGATCGACCCAGAGGAGCAAAAGATCGCTCACGAGCGTGCCAAAAATTCCGAGCAGGCTCAGGACCATGAGCATCGATGCGGCGAGGTAGACATTTTCTTCGAGCAGGCTGCTCAGCAAAATCGGGCCGACCATCGGTAGGCTGAGCACAATGGCCACGATGGCACCGCCGGAAACGAGTTGTGGGAAAAGACCGCCGACGCCCGAAATGAAAGGATTCAACGCCAGGCGGACCGGATATTTCATCAACAAGCGAAAAGGTCTTACGCCCTTGGCCATCGCGGTCGTGACGTACGGCTTGCGCAGCTCGTCGAGCAGATTGCCGCGCATGATGCGGATCATGCCCGCCGTACCGCCGGTGGCGATGACGACGATCGGGAGCCAGATGTGAGCGAGCAGGTCGAGCACCTTGCCCCACGACCACTCCGTTGCCGTGGCATACTCGGGAGAAAAAAGTCCCGTCACGTTGATGCCGAGATATCGCCCGCTCCAGTACATGAGCAGGATCGCGAGCAGGAAGTTCGGCACGCACATGCCGATAAAACCAATGAACGACAGGACGTAGTCGCCGATGGAATATTGCCGGACCGCCGAATAAATGCCGATGGGCAAGGCGACCGCCCACGTGAAAAGAATTGTGCCGAGCGAAACCCAGAAGGTCAGCATCACGCGGTCGCCGACGGTTTCGTTGACCGACCGCTGAGTGGACATCGATTTGCCAAGGTTGCCCTGAAGTAGACCGGTATCCTCGGACTTGAGCGTGAGGAACCAGTTGAACCCCATCCAGCGCACATAGCGCTCCCATACCGGCCGATCCAGGTAGAACATTTCGCGCAATTTTTCCACCTCGGCCGCTGCCGTGGTGTCGCCGGTGGCCTGGAGCTCGAGCATGCGCGTTTCCACGTAATCACCGGGCGGGAGCTGGATGATCGTAAACGTCACCACCGAGACGACGAGAAGGGTGGGAATCATGATGAAAAATCGCCGACCGATAAACGGGTGCCGGATTGAGACCAAAACGAGACCGGCCACCACCAGGCCAACGAGAAGTTTCTGGATGAATCCGGCGAGCTTGCCGCCGGGCGCAGTTTGCAGGGTGGCGGGATCGATGGCGTTGCGCGCGGCGGTGACCGTGGTCATTTCCTGTTTGATCTGCGCGATCGTGCCGGCGGTATCCGTTGGGTTTTCGAAAAAATAGGTTTCGATGCCGGTGTTGGCCGGGCTCTGGAATCCGTAGCTGTAAACGGCCTGGCGCGGTACGTTGCGAAAGCCATTCTGCACGACGACGAGAATTGGTGGCGCGGTTGAGATTCCGATGGACCAGATATTCTCGGCAGCGATCGCCGCGATTTGCTCGAAGATCGCGGCATGTTCGCTCGGCGGCGAGGCGATGGCCTGCTGATAAAGCTCGAGACTGCGGCGGATCGGACTGCCAGGGGCGGGCTCGACGCCTACGGCTTGCGCGCCGTCGTCGCGTTCCGAACCGCCGCGGAGATGCCAGAGAGCGTGGGCAATCGCGTAGAACGACTCGTTGGATAGTGGCACGAATGCGCGGGCGTCGCTGATCGGGTAAAACTCGTTCAAGCCGATCCACACCATAAAATCGTTGAGGCCGGCATTCTTCTGACTGTTGAAAAGCCCTCGGGCGCGTTCGCGCTGGACCGCACGAACCCCGACGTCGGCCCAATCATCGACGATAAATTGCACCGGGCCCTCGCCCGTGAAGGCGGTGAAGTCGATGTACCACGTCATGCGCCGCCCGTCCGGAAACGTGCGCATGCCTTCGCCGTCGCGTTCGGTGAGGCCCAACTCATCGAGCAGGGCGTTGGCTCGATCCGGATCGAATTCGACAAAACTTTTTCCCAGAAGCGGGCTGTGGAACGGGGAATCCTTGCCGGGTTCGATCTGCGACGGCTCGCCGACTCCGCTGTAGAGCGAGTCGATTATGTCCTGACGGTTGATTGCCAGCGAGAGTGCCTGACGGAGACGTTTGTCCGCGAGAAATTGCGCTTTGATTTCCGAATCGCGGTCGTTGGGCGAGATCTGGCGTGTGGAATTGGGATAAAGAACCCAGTCGGCCCGATCCGCCGAGAGCCAGTGGTAAAGCTCGTAGCCGCCCCGCTCGCGGCCCTCCATCAGCATGGTGTAGTCGGAAAATTTGAGCGCGCGTTCCTGCATGGTGGCGCCGCCGGCCGCAGCCGCGATGGGGACGAGGGCGGGTGCTTTGACGTCGAACAGAATGCGGTCCAGATACGGGAGCTGGTTGCCTTCGGAATCGACGGCGAAATAGTAGGGATTCCGCACGAAGCCGAAGGGTGGTGTCGTGGTGTGAGTGCGAGCAACCCACGGCCACAGGCGCGGGTGGGACGGGTTGTTGACGGCTTTGAGGTAGCGATAAAGCGCGTCGGGCGAATTCGTGCCTTGGGCTGCCATCGCCTTCGCGATCAGCTCCTGATTGCCGAGAGTCGGGTGGTACTGGGAGAGATAATGTTTTGGGGTGAACATCGGTTCGGTGGCACCTCCAGCGAGCGCCTCGAGCACCGTGCTATTCGGCTCGGGAAACACAAACTTGAGCGTGTGATCATCGACCTTGATAATCTCACCCACCTTGCCGTTGACCGTCATCCAGTTCGGCGCAGCGAGGCCAAACGTTTTCACCTCCTGCTCCCACCAGTAGAGAATGTCGTCGGCCGTGAAGGGATGCCCGTCCGACCACTTCATGCCTGGTCGCAGGTAAAACGTGTATTCGCTCAGGTCATCGCTGATGTCCCAACCTTTGGCGACGTGAGGCACCACCGGATAGCCCATGGGCGACCAGCGCACCAGTGACGCTCCCGAAAGGCGGTTGCCGATGATAAAAACATCGCCGTCGGCGGTCGCAAGCCGCAGCCACGTTCCGCCGTATTTGCCGATGCCATCGACGCCTTCGAGGACGACCGGTTCGCGACCGACCCGATTCGCGACCGGTGGAATTTTTCCCTCGGCCACCAATTCGGAGAGGATCGGGGCCTCGCCCTTGGGGAACCAGGCCGCTGCCTCACCCTCGGAATAATCCACGGCCTGCGTGATGATCGGTCCGTCCGCATCAAAAAGCTCTTCGCGCGCCGTGACCACGGCCGCGACTTCCATCGGGTCGTAAGTCAACGGTTCGTTCGCAGGCGTTGGGCTGAGGAACCACGCCAGCATCAGAATCAAACCCGCAAAGGTGAGCGTCACGGATCCCATCCACACGACCGGAGCGAACCAGCGCGGCCGAAATCGTTTCGTCGATTGTAAGGGGGTAGTCGGGTCTCCCATGACAGGTCTAAAGCCGCCGGGTTGATTTTGGGGGTCTCCGGGGCGGGGGAAGTTTTTTAAATAGCGGCTTTTCCCGTTGCCTCAAGGGCGAAACGGATTTTTGCGCGCGGCTTGCAGACTCTCTCGCTGTCGCGATAATCCCGCGACCATGTCCACGCTCAGCCAGGATCAGATTCTCGAAACGCTCCGCCAGATCAAATATCCCGGCTTCAGTCGCGATATCGTTTCGTTCGGAATTGTGAAAGACATCCGCATCGCGGGAGCCGACGTCCAGATCCAGATGGCGCTTTCGACGAACGAGAGTCGCATCCCGACGACGATCCGGGACGAGGCTCTGGCCGCACTGCGTCAACTGCCGGGAGTGGGCGACGTCGAAGTCAAAATTGACGTCCAGGCCGCCCCCAGCGCACCCGGACCGAACGCCTCCGTTCAGCGGATCGATGGGGTCAAACACGTTATCGCCATCGCCAGCGGCAAGGGCGGCGTCGGCAAATCCACGGTGGCCGCGAATCTTGCGGTCGCACTTCAGCGTTCCGGCCAGCGCACGGGATTGTGCGACTGCGATCTTTACGGGCCGAGCATTGCTCTGATGTTCGGCGCGGACGAGCGGCCCACCGCCGACGAACACGATCGCATCATTCCGATCGAACAATTTGGCGTCCGGCTCATGTCGATGGGCCTGCTACTGGAAGCCGATTCCCCCGCCGTTTTGCGCGGCCCGATGGTGACGCGTTACACGCAGCAATTTCTGCGTCAGGTCGCGTGGGGCGAGCTCGATTTTCTCATTCTCGACCTGCCTCCGGGCACCGGTGACATCCAGCTCACGATCGTGCAAACCGTGGCGTTGTCCGGAGCGGTGATCGTCACGACGCCGCAGGAAGTTGCGCTGATCGATGCACGGAAGGCGGTGCGGATGTTCGAAAAAACGAATGTTCCCGTGCTTGGAATCGTCGAGAATATGAGCTGGTTCCAATGTCCGGGGGACGGACAGCGCTACCACATTTTCGGCACAGGCGGCGGTGAGCGCGAAGCCCGGCGGCTCGGTGTCCCGTTACTTGGTCAGATTCCGATCGAGATCCCGATTCGTGAGGGTGGAGACGCGGGCCGGCCCGTCGCGGAGTTCGACCCGGGCAGTGCATCCGGCACAGCGTTTGCTCGCGTAGCACTTGAAATCCAATCCCGGCTGTGAAATAGCCAGTGACCCCCCGCATCCATCGAATTTGACAAAAATAAACCACCGCGAGCCGCCCTGCCGCCCGCCCGCGGCCCCACCCATCCGTAAATGAGTTCTCCCAAACCCGAGGCCGTCTTCGACCTCGTCAAAAATTCCTCGCTCTACCAGGAGTATCTTGCCGAGCGGGAGGAAATCCTGCGTCACAAGTGGATCGAAAGCGAAAAAGCCGGCCGCGATATCGGTTTTGAGCGTGCCTTGCTCGACTGGATCATCAAATTTCGATCCGGCTGGCGAGACGAACGCTCCGGCCATGGCGAATCCGGAAACCGACCTGGCCGGACCAATGCCAACGTCTGACGACTGACCCAAATGAAAATCCTTTAAGACGGTCCCGCGAGACCGCCAAGGAAACGAAAATGAGCCCACCGCAAAATTCTCCGGCCAGCGCCCTTACGATGGACGCCGAAGCCATTCGGAAGGCGATCCGCCGCATCGCTCACGAAATCATCGAACAGACGCCGGACCTGTCCCGGCTCGTGATTGCAGGCATCCCGACCCGCGGCGTTGAAGTCGCCCGACGCCTCGTCGACCACGTGCGCACGGTCGAGGGCGTCGAACCGCTTTTCGGAGTCGTCGATGTAGCGATGCATCGCGACGATCTCGCGACGCGCCAGCGACTCACGGCGCTCGTGACGACCGAACTGCCAATGGATCTCGACGACCGGCCGATGGTGCTCGTCGACGACGTTCTTTACACCGGGCGCAGTGTGCGCGCGGCAATGGACGCAATTGCGTCCTTTGGCCGCCCGTCGCGAATTCAACTGGCGGTGCTGGTGGATCGCGGGCATCGCGAGCTCCCGATCCGACCGGATTTTGTCGGCAAGAACGTGCCGACCGAACCTTCCGAAAAAATCCGGGTGCGTTTCGAAAACCTCGACGGTGTTCCCGACTCCGTCTCGATCGTGAAGCCATGAACCAGAGCTGGACACGGAAGGATTTGCTGACGCTCGACGAGCTGACACCGGAGGAAATCACCCTCCTGCTCGACACCGCCAGGGCCTTCAAGGGGGTTGGCGAACGCAGCCTGAAAAAAGTCCCCGCGCTTCGCGGCAAAACGCTCGTCAATTTTTTCGTCGAACCCAGCACGCGCACCCGCATTTCGTTCGAGGTCGCGGCGATGCGGGTGAGCGCGGACGTCGTGAACATCGCCGCCTCAGCGTCCAGTTTGCAAAAAGGCGAGTCGCTCAAGGATACGGCGCTGGTTCTCCAGGCTTTGCACGCTGACATCATCGTGCTCCGCCACAGCGCCGCGGGGGCCGCGCAATTTCTCGCCGAACGGCTCGACGCCAGCATCATCAATGCGGGTGACGGAGCGCACGAACACCCCACCCAGGGCCTGCTCGACGTTTTCACGATGCGCGAAAAGTGCGGCCGCATCGCAGGGTTGAAGGTCGCCATCGTCGGCGACATTTTGTTCAGTCGCGTCGCGCGATCAAACATTCACGCGCTCACGAAACTCGGTGCGGAAGTCACCCTGGTCGGGCCGACAACCCTGGTCCCGGCAGCCTTCGAGCGCCTTGGGGTGCGGGTGGCGCATCGGCTCGATGACGTGATCGAGTCCGTGGACGTAATCAATCTCCTGCGAATCCAGCACGAGCGCCAGCGCCGCGAGTATTTTCCCAGCCTCGGCGAGTACACCTCGCTTTTCGGTCTTACCCGGGCGCGCGCCGCACGACTCAAAAGTGACTGTCTGGTGATGCATCCCGGACCGATCAATCGCGGTGTCGAGATCGATAGCGGCGTCGCCGACGGGCCCCACAGCGTGATCTTCGACCAGGTCACCAATGGCATCGCCGTTCGCATGGCGGTGCTCTACCTCTGCGCGGGAGGCAGCACCAGATGAGCATTTTGAAAATCACCGGCGGCCGGATCGTCGATCCTGCCAATGTCCGCGACGAAATCGCCGAACTGTGGATCCGGGATGGAGTGATCAAGGACGCATCGGAAATTTCGAAAGCGGCGTCCGACGTTGAGGTGATCGATGCGACCGGGTTGGTGGTCGCGCCGGGCCTGATCGACCTGCACGTGCATTTGCGCGAGCCGGGTGGATCGCACAAGGAAACGATCGCGACGGGCACGGCGGCGGCGGCGGCCGGAGGATTTACAACGGTTGTCTGCATGCCGAATACAACGCCCGTGGCGGACAGCCCGAGCACGATCAGTTGGATTCGCGAAAAGGCCGCGCAGACTGCGAAGGTCAACGTCTTTTGCACCGGGGCGATCACCAAGGGCCTCGCCGGCGAAGAGCTGGCACCGATCGGTTCGATGGCAAATGCCGGTATCGTGGCGATCACCGACGATGGCCATTGCGTCCAGAGTCACGAGGTGATGCGGCGCGCGCTCGAGTACGCTCGCATGTTCGACCTGCCGCTGCTCGACCACTGCCAGGATTACAGCCTGGTCGGAGGCGGGGTGATGCACGAAGGCGATTGGAGCGTGCGACTGGGCCTGCCGGGCTGGCCGCGCATCGGCGAAGAATTGATCGTCGCCCGCAACATCGCACTCTCGGAACTCTGCGACGCACCAATTCACTGCCAGCACCTGACATCCGGCGGAAGCGTGCGCCTGCTCCGCGAGGCCCGCGCCCGGGGAGTGAAAATTTCCGGCGAAGTGTGCCCGCACCACATCGCCCTCACCGACGAATCGCTCAAAGGCTACGACGCAAACTTCAAAATGAATCCTCCGCTCCGCACGGCGGGAGACATTGATCTGCTGATTGGCGGGATTGCTGACGGCACGATCGACATTCTCGCGAGCGACCATGCGCCGCACGCCCAGTACGAAAAAGAGGTCGAGCTCGATCAGGCACCTTTCGGCATCCTTGGGCTTGAAACGGAGTTCGGGCTTTTTTGCGACATCCTCGTTCACCAACGCCAGGCCATCGACCTCCCGCGGCTGGTCGCGTTGTTGACGATTCAACCCGCAAAATTACTGCGCCTCGATCGTGGAACGCTTTCACCGGGTGCGCCCGGCGACGTGACGCTCCTCGATCCCGATCTCGAGTGGGTGGTCGACCGCGAAGCGTCGGTTTCCCTCTCGCGCAATACGCCCTTTCACGGCACGCCGTTGCGGGGGCGTGCGGTGCGGACCATCGTGGCCGGACGCACCGTCTGGTCGCTCTAGCGCAGCAGGTCGTGGGCGAACCGGGGGCAGTGATGGAAGGAAATGGGGATAGTCCGTTTTGTCTCGAAGCCACCGACGGCAATGCGCGTGCGGGACGACTCGTGACGCGTCATGGCGTGATCGAGACACCAGTGTTCATGCCGGTCGGCACGCAGGCGACCGTCAAAGCGATGACACCGGTCGAGCTGCGCGAAGCGAATGCTCAGGTTATCCTCGCCAACACGTATCACCTGCATGTCCGGCCGGGGGAAAACCTCATCCGCGAGCTCGGCGGGCTGCACACGTTCATGAATTGGGATCGGCCCATCCTGACCGACAGCGGAGGGTTTCAGGTTTTCTCCCTGGCGAAATTACGCCGCATCACCGAAGAGGGCGTCCATTTTCAAAATCACCTCGACGGCACGCCCACGTTCATCGGGCCGGAGACCTCGATGGAAATCCAGCGGGATCTTGGGTCCGATATCGTGATGGCATTCGACGAATGCCCGCCGCATCCCTGCAATTACGAGGATGCCGCAAAGAGCCTCGATTTGACATTGCGGTGGGCTCAGCGCTGCCGCGCGTGGTGGGATGCCCAGCCGACTGCGGATCGCCCTCTTGTCTTCGGCATCGTGCAGGGGTCGAGTTACGCCGACTTGCGGGAGCGATCCGCGCGGGCGCTGGTCGAAATTGGTTTTGACGGCTACGCGGTCGGCGGGGTGAGCGTTGGGGAACCGGAGCCGGAAATGTTTGCGGCCGTCGAGGCGGCGGTGCCGTTTTTGCCGGTGGATCGCGCGCATTACGCGATGGGACTCGGAACGCCACCGCAGGTGATCGAGATGATCGCGCGCGGCATCGACATGATGGATTGCGTGCTGCCAACCCGACTCGCGCGCAACGGTACGGCATTCACGAATGACGGCACACTCAATCTCAAGAACGCTCCGTTCGCCCGTGACCCGCTCCCGATCGAGCCGGGTTGCGCGTGTTATGCCTGCCAAAATTTCAGCCGCGCGTATCTGCGCCACCTCGTCAAAGCGGAGGAAATTCTCGGGCTGCGCCTCGTGACAATTCACAACCTGCATTTTTACATCGGCCTGGCGCGGCGGGCGCGGGAGGCGATTCTCGAAGGGCGTTTCGAAGCGTTCCGGCGGGAAATGGTGCCGCGGCTGTCGGCGGCGTAAAGCCGACCGTGTGCGAAAAAAAAGCGGCGCAGATTTCTCTGCGCCGCTCGAAAGATGTGATGCGTTTCCGCTTAGAGCGAAGGCGTCTTCTGATAGTCGCGCACGTAGTTGTAGCGCGTCTCGAAGCCGAGCTCCGGCGGGAACTCCTCGTAACCACAGTGAATCCACGGGATGATGCTCTTGTAGGGCTGGCGGTAGCTGCCTTTGTGGGTCGGGAAGGGGAAGAGGACGATTTCGTAAACGCCGTATCCGAGGCGGGCGAACGAGCGGCCCAAACCACGCACGACGCCGTAGCTCCACGCGGCGCTGTTGCCTTCCGAGTAGTTAATCGAGAAAATCGAATCGACGAATTCCGTGTAGCCAAATGCCACGTTGCCGATACCGCGGCCCAGCTTGCGAGTGGGACCGAAATCCGAGGCCGGGGGAGACTGGATATCCGCCGACGCGAGCGACGCGCCGATCAGGAAAGCAACTGCGAGGAGGGCGGGAAACTTCATATCGTTGCTCGGTTTTAAGCCGCCCGAATTCTTAGTGGCAAGGATTTTTATGCCGCGAGCGCGGCAACGTGGGTGCTCACGGCGCTCGCGAAACCGGGAACGTTGTACCCGCCCTCGAGGGTCGAGACGATCCGGCCACCACACATCCGCCCTGCGGAATCCATCACCGCCCGAGTTAAATCGGCAAAATCCTCGTCCGTGAGGCGGAAGCGCCCGAGGGGATCGCCGGCCCGCGAGTCGAATCCCGCCGAGATCACGATGAGATCCGGTCGGAACGTCTCGACCGCGGGCAGGAAAACATCGGTGAACGCGCCGAGGATTTCCTCCCGACCCGCCCCCGCGGGAAAGGGCCGGTTGATCGTTGTTCCGGCACCCGCGCCTTCGCCGGATTCGCTTGCCGAGCCTGACCCCGGATACCACGGGCTCTGGTGCGTGCTGCAAAAAAGGACCGTACCGTCCTCGTAGAAGATATCCTGCGTGCCGTTGCCGTGATGCACGTCCCAATCGAGAATAGCGACGCGTTCCGCACCGTGGACGACCTGGGCGTGGCGCGCTGCTGCGGCCGCATGATTGAAGATGCAAAATCCCATCGCCTGGGTTGCGGTGGCGTGGTGCCCGGGCGGCCGCAAGGCGCAAAAGGCGTTGGTGATCTTTCCAGTCATTACGAGATCGACCGCCTCGAGTAACGATCCCGTCGCGGTCCGCGCCACGTCGCCTGACGCCCGGCAAACGCTGACGTCGCCGCCGGCGAGATAACGCGCCCCGTCCCGGATCATCGCGAGCACGGCCTCGACGTAGGTGGGCGAGTGAACGCGGGTCAGCTCGTCACGTGTCGCCTCCCGAAGAGGAACTGGAACGGTTCGTTCGATCAATCCGGCGGCGGCCAGGGCATCGGCGACGGCCACCAGGCGCTCCGGCGATTCCGGGTGGTCGAGATCAGTTTCGTGCTTCTGAAACAGGGGATCGAGAACGAGGCCGGTGGACATGGCCGGGACTTTAATGGCAAAGGACACAATGGGCGCGAGCGATTACGGCGGGCATTGGCGCTTGGATGTGCGAGCGAATGTGCGTACTTAGAGGCCATGGAGCCAATCTTCAACCTGGACGATCCCGTCGCCATGACCGTCGGAAGGCGCAAGGCCCCACGGGATTCGCTTGTGTACGGACTTGGTCTCCAAAAAATGCTGAACCAAATGGGGGGCATCCGCGTGCCGCGCGGTGTTTACCGGTTTCAATCGCACGAGGAAGCAGACGCGTGGCTGATGGACCATTTGACCCGGAAACGGGCGAGCTGATCTCGCGTGGTATCAGCGCTCCGGACGGGTGCTGGCAGCCTGAATGAATTCGACCCAGAGCGGCAGTGCGAGGTTTGCGCCGTACCCGCCCGGCATGATGGGTTTCGGCTGATCGAATCCGACCCAGACGCCGCACGTCAGCGAGCTGGTGAATCCGACGAACCAGGCATCGATGAAGTCGTTGGTAGTGCCGGTTTTTCCGGCGGCTCGCTGGCGGAGTCCGAGCGCGCGGGCTGAAGATGCTGATCCGCGGCTGATGACGTCCTCCAGCACACCCGCTGTCGTGCGCGCGGCGGCGGGCGTGAGCACGCGCAGGCGAGCCTGGGTGGCTTTGTAGATCGTGCGTCCATCGGCGTCCTTGACGTGCTCGATGAGAAACGGTTGAAGCCGGACGCCGTCCGTCGCGAACGCGGTGTAGGCCGCAGTGAGATCTTTAAGGGTCGTCTCGAATGCTCCGAGGCAGAGCGACGGGAAACGCGGTATATCGCTCGCAAGGCCTGATTGGATGAGGGTCCCGGCAATCTTTTCGAGCCCGGTCTGCATGCCAACGCGAACCGTTGCGGTGTTGCGGGAATTAACCAGGGCATCAGCCACGCGGATCTCACCGCCGTATTTGCCGTCGGCATTGGCGGGCGAATATTTTCCGTAAACGGACGGTATGTCGCGGCTGGTGAGTCGTGCGTCGGACACCCGGTCGCCCGGCTTCACGCCCTGCTCGAAAGCTTTGGCAAAGATGAACGGTTTGACCGTGGAGCCAATCTGACGGCGAGCGTTGAAGGCCCGGTTGAATTTGCTGGCGGCGTAATCACGTCCTCCCACGATAGCGCGGATGCCGCCCGAAACATTGTCAATGGCGAGCAATGCACCCTGGAGGTACGGGGTGGCATCACCGGCGGGTCGGGAGCTCCGGCCGCCCGGTCGGGGCGGGTGGGGGAATCCGGGGCGTTTCTCGATCTCGGCGAGCCGGCGGGTCACCACACGTTCGGCGGCACGTTGAATGACGGGGTCGATCGTCGTAAAAATTTCGAGTCCGCCTTCACCGAGTTGTTCGCGGTCCAACACGAGATCGAGTTCGCGTTCGATCGACTCCATCGCCCAGTTCGACTGCGGCGTGCTCGCGGGCCGGGTCGCCACCTTCACCGGAGCCGCGAGCGCGGTTGCGAGCTGGTCGGCATCAATCAGGTTGATCTCGTGCATGCGGCGAAGCACGACGTCACGCTGTCCGATGGCCCCGTCGAGGTCATTGAACGGCGAAAGCCGCGTCGGACTCCGGATCAAACCGGCCAGCAGGGCGGCTTCGGAAAGCGTCAGGCGCGCGGCCGGTTTCCCGAAATAGGCGCGGCTGGCGGTGTCGACGCCGTAGAACCCGGAGCCGAAATAAATGCGATTCATGTAGGCCTCGAGGATGCGCTCCTTGGTGAGTTCGGTTTCGATGCGGAACGCGAGCGCGGCCTCGATGAGTTTGCGGTGAAAATTTCGCCCACCGAGCGGGAAGCTGTTTCGCGCAAGTTGTTGCGTGATGGTGGAGCCGCCCTGTCGAATGCCGCCCAGCAGAAGATTTCGCGCAGCCGCGCGGGCGATGCCGATGGGATCAACGCCACGGTGGCTGTAAAATCGCGTGTCCTCGCGCGTGATGAGGGCATTGATGAAATGATTTGAGATGCGGTCGAATGGCGCGACGACGCGGTTCTCGCCGGCGAGGCGGCTGTAGAATGCTCCGGTGTGATCGTAGACCACCGACCGTTGCGGCATCGTATCGATTTCGCGCAGATCGAACGTCAGTGCCCACGCGTAATAAAATGCGGCCACGAGTCCCCACACGAGGAGAACGGCGATGCCGAGCTTGAGGACGAGACCCACCTTCGAGCGTTTGCGCCGGCGGCGCGCACGGGGTTTGCCCGGGCGGCGGC
>JBGTDR010000068.1:0-2241 GCA_041748215.1 Chthoniobacterales bacterium | reverse complement strand
CCGTGGGGTGGCGGCGGCGGCCGCGCCGGCTTCCGTGGGGCGGTCCTGGTTGGGGGTGGCTGAATAATCCACGGCTTCCGTCATGGCCTCGGCTTCCCAAGCCGCGAGGGTGGCGGGCACGTTGACCTCGCCGTTGCGTTCGGCGAGGTGGAGATGAACGTTCTCGTTGTTCCCAGTGAGCGTCAGACCATCGATGACGATGTAGGATGCGTTCAGGTTGATCGCCTGCCAGCAGCCGATGGCCAGCAGCTCGGGCTTGTGATCCTTGTAAGCGCGCCAGGTAATCCACGCGTCGGGCGTGCCCGATGTCGTAATGTCGAGCACGCTATTCGTGCCGGGGCCGTCAACAGTTTCGGCGTTGCGATAGACGCCTTCCATGATCCAGACGGTGTCTCCCGGTTTGACGGCTGAGTTGGCGTGCTGAAGGGTTTGGAAGGGTTTGGATTCCGTGCCGGCATTGTCATCGCTTCCCTCGGGCGAAACGTAATAGTCCGCCGCCGAAAGCGGGACGGTGGAAATCAATGCAGCGAAAACAACGGTGACGAGAGTGCGAATGGGAAGCATGAGGGGCGGTGTTGGGGATTGGCGGGGGGAGGCCCGTAATTTTGGGGACGTGAACCGGGTTCGATCCCGCTGTGGGCAGGGGATCACGAGTTCTTCCTTGATTATCTTCAGCCGGAGACAAGATGCTAACTCACACTTGCGCTTATCAATGAATGACGGGATGAAGCATACGAGAGGCTAAAGCAGTGGCATGAAAACGGGCGTGACGATGGCGGTGGTGGCGCGAGCCGCCGGGGTGCACCAGACGACGGTTTCGCTGGCGCTGCGGGGTGATTCTCGAATTCCCGCTCCAACGCGCGCGCGAATCGTCACCGAGGCGGAGCGATTGGGATATCGACCAAATCCGCTCGTGTCCGCACTCCACGCAACACGCAACCGCCGGAAACCCGGGCGCTACGCGACGATCGGAATCGTGACGACCGACAGCGAAGACGTGGGCGGGCCGCGCACTTTGCGGTATTCGCGGGATTTGTTCGACGGCGCGCGCGTGCGGGCGGATGAGCTGGGTTATGGCATTGAACAATTCTGGCTGGCGGATCCGAAACTGACCAAAGCGCGTTTCCATCAAATGACGCGCACGCGGGACATCCACGGGTTGATCATCAGTCCGTTTTTCCGGCCGCAGGAAACCCTCGATCTCGAGTGGGACCGTTTTTCCGTTGTGGCTTACGGATATTCGATGGCGAGTCCGGCCGTGCACCGGGTGGTGCCGGATTTGTACCATTCGGCGGTGGATCTTTTCCAGCGTTGCCGCAGGGCCGGGTTTCGTCGTGTCGGCCTGGCGTTGGAAGTCAAAGCCGATCAGGAAGCGGATCACCTCTGTCTCGCCGCGCTGCTGACAGATCAGTATCTGAACCCTTACGAAAATCCGGTTCCGCCGCTGTTCCTCGAACGATGGCGGGAGGCCGGATTCCTTGAATGGTTTGACCGAACCCGTCCCGAAGTCGTCGTGGGTTCAGTGAATCATATCCACCTCGCGAAACCGTGGCTCGAAGGGCGGGGTTTGGTGATCGGGCGCGACGTCCAGCTTCTGGCGTTTGGGGCCCACCCGAACGACATCTACCGCGAGCTTGCCGGGGTGTGGCTGGATCGAGGCCATCTCGGAGCACGGATGATCGATTTCCTCGTCGCGATGATGCACCGGAACGAAAAAGGCATACCGCACCGCGCCCAACACGTGTTCATCCAGACCGCGTGGCACGACGCGCCGTCATTCGTACCGCGCGTGCCGTAGCCGCTCCGAGCCGAATTGAAGCGGTCGGCATTTTCAAAACTCATCGACGCAGGAAAATGGATCATCGAGCCGAGCCGTCGGATGTTAGCCACATGGACGGTTTCAAGCGGCGCGGGACGGGTGGGTGTGATACAAAATCGCCAAGTCTATGACCACCCGCCCCGCCGCCCTGCAGCAGCGCATGGATCGTCTCGGTCTCCGCGACGCCGACCTGCGCATCACCGTGTGCCGCGCCAGCGGTCCGGGCGGCCAGCACGTCAATAAAGTCTCCACTGCGGTCGAGATCACCCACCTTCCGAGTGGCATCGTGTCTGCCGCCAGCGACTCCCGCTCGCAGCACACAAACCGCGGCCTCGCCCTGCTCCGACTCGTCGAGAAAATGGAACAGGCCCGCGCCGCCGCGGCTCAGGAACGCAAAGCCGACGCCTCCAAGCGCCGCCGCC
>JBGTDR010000067.1:0-30554 GCA_041748215.1 Chthoniobacterales bacterium | reverse complement strand
GCCGGCGCGCTCCTCGCGCTCGCGGCAAACTGCAATTTGTTCCTCCTTGCCGTCGCGGGTGCGGCGGGGCTTTGGCCGGTGGCGCGATTTGCCGGAGCGAGGCGTTGGCGGGAATTGGCCGAGGCGGCTTTGGCGGCGATGGGTGGATTTGCCGCAGCCTATGGCGGCCTTGTGGTCGCGCGGTATCTTCTCGCGCCGGTCAATGGCTGGCAGGTTGACATTTTCGGGGTGAAAACCGGTGCCAGCATGGTGAGCGGTGTCGCGGCGGCCTGGCATCAGAATGCCTGGACGGTTTTTTTCGTCGAACAATCCTATTTCCTCATCGTTCCCGGGGTTGTCCTTGGAGCGGTGGCTTTAGCGGCAGCCTTCACGAGCAGGGAGCGTCGGGGGCCGGTGGTTCTTGCCGGGGTCATCCTCCTGGTGACGGTTGGGGGCTACGTCGTCACGGATTTCGGCTTTCAGGCGGCGGTGATCACACTTCCATTTTATTTCGTGTATCTCGTTCCCGCGACCTTTCTTGCGCTTGCTGCGACCGTGGGCGCCGTGCTGAGTGCTCAGAAAAGGACCGCGGATGTTCTTGGCGCGATGGTCGCCGCGTGGGTCGTGGTTCTGGGTGCGTATTTGGGTCGCGAGGTAATCAATACCGGGAGCCAATCGTTGCCCCTGGCTGTGGTGTCGGGAACGCTCCTCATTTTGTTTGCGGCGGTGCTGATCATTGGAAGACGGCTTGCTGCGGGCTGGGTGACTGGCGGCGTGGCCGTTGTGGCGATCGGATCGCAGGTACTCTTCTTTGGAGGCAACGATTTTTACGCGCCCGTCTCGCAAACCCGGGGGCGAACGGAGGCTGCGGTTTATGCGCTGGGCCGCGACCTTTGGCCGACATTTGCGATGCGCTCTGCCGAGGATGGGTCGATCGGTTTTTGGTACACAAACTCCGACCGAGAGGACATCCCAATGGCCTTCGACGGGCTAAACGGATTGTGGTTGTGGGGCTACAGTCGCCTTCACGGCGGGCACCAGGGAGACGCCGGGGGCACACCGGGCATGCCGGAGCTTACCTCCTATGAGGAAGAGCGTGTGCAGCGATATTCAGAGGTTGCGGTGCTGGCGTGGGACCGGAGTGAGGCGGAGCGGGGGGTCGCGCAACTCGCTGCCCTCGGGCGGACGGCCCCGGCGACTTACCGGGAATTCGAGCGTGGCGACCTGAGAATCGTGACCGCTCTGGTTGGTTTCCCGGACCACGTCAGGCAACCCACGAAAACCGAACGCAAAGCCCTGCGGGAACAACGGCGCGCCGCGAGGGAGGCGAAGGGCGCGACGAAAGAACCGGAAAAACTTCCCCAGTGAATTCGTGATTGGCACCGAGCGGATGCGTCGTGATCCTCCTCCCGATAAGCCAACCATTCGCAAACAAGCCATGTTCCAAAAACTTATTCCGCGCAAACCTCCGGAGTCGCGTCAGGCCGATTCGGCAATTCCGGCGCCGGCGAGCGAAATCAGCAATGCATCCGTTTTCAGCAACGTGCCCGGGCGGGAACCCATCGAACTGGTGCGGACTTACGCGCAATTTGCCTCGTACTACGCTGACTGCGAACTCGAGACGAAGGGCTGGTTTTCCCGGAATGCGCAACCGGACTGGGTGATTTTCGATTGCGGTGCCAACGTCGGTTATTATTCGATTCTCTTTTCCCAATTGGCTCCGAACGGCCGGATCTTCGCGTTCGAGCCAACCGCCACCCACGACTTGCTCGCTGCGAATCTCGCACACCACGGTGTCACCAACGTCGAGGCACTGCGTACCGGCCTGGGGCGGAAGTCGGGCGTCAAACGGGAGCGGATTTTCCGGATCTGGGGTGGAGAGCCCGACGTCGAAACGTTTACCTTTACCACGGTCGATGATTTCGCGGTCGAGCGCGGTCTCGAGCGGGTAGACTGCCTCAAAATCGACGTGGATTCGTATGACTTTGAGGTCCTCCAGGGCGCGGAGGAAACCCTCCGTCGCTTCAATCCGTGGATCGTCATCGAGGTCAACTACGCGTTGCGCAAACGCGGGGTTGAAGAGGCCGTCGTCTATCGCTGGCTGGCTGAACGTGGCTACAACGACGCGCTCGTGCTCGACAGCGAGAACCTCATCATGAAGCGGTGGACAAGTCCGGGGCTGACCCACCACGCGCCGACAGTTCCCTTTACGATGTGGCTGGAACCCCCGAAATCGGGCAAAGCGTAGACCGCACGACGTGTTCAATTTGGTTTGGAAGGCACTCGGGTGGAGTGGCTGCTACCGGGCATTTGGCACCTTTGTCGGCGCGGAAGCTTTCCGCCAGAAACTCGCCGTGGAGTGCGTGCAGGCGAGGCCGGGTGAACGGGTGCTCGATCTCGGGTGCGGACCGGCCGACTGGCTTCGGTTTCTGCCTGGAGTCGAATACGTGGGCATCGATCACAACGCGGAATACATCGAAGCGGCGAGGGAGCGTTACGGCAACCTGGGACGCTTCGAGGTGATTGACCTTGGGGATGACCTTGCAGGGACGTATCGTGATTTTGATGTCGTGCTCGCGATGGGAGTGTTGCACCACCTCACGGACGCTGAGGCTGGATCATTGCTGCGGACGGCTTCGATGGCCTTGCGGCCGGGCGGACGTTTTGTATCGCTGGACGGTGTGATTACCGAAGACCAGAACCCGTTGGCCCGATACCTTGTCGCGCGGGATCGTGGCCGATTTGTGCGAACACTGGACGGATACGAACGGCTGGTGCGTTCGCACTTCGCCCGGGTCACAAGCCGGGTCTTTGACGGCCAGCTGCGCATCCCCTACACGCATCTGGTGATGCGTTGCGAACAGCCTGAACAATCATGAGCGAGATCCTTTCCCTGACACTCGAAGCGCCTTTCGAAACGCCGGTGCTGTTGATTGTTTTTAATCGGCCCGAGCCGACGCGGCAGGTTTTCGAGCGGCTGCGGGAGATCAAACCCACGCGTCTTTACCTGGCGGCGGACGGACCGAGAGGTCACGTGATCGAGGATCGGTCGAAATGTGCAGCGGTGCGCGAAATCGTCACAGCGGTTGATTGGGATTGCGACGTCAAAACGCACTTCCACGACGAAAACATTGGCTGCGGGCGGGCGGTGAGCGGAGCCATAGATTGGTTCCTTCGTGATGCGAAAGCGGGAATCATTCTGGAAGACGACACGCTGCCAGCGCGTTGTTTTTTCCCGTGGTGTGCGGAAATGCTGAAACGTTACGCCGACGACGACCGGGTGGCCTCGATCTCCGGCGATTGTTTTTTGCCCGAGCGAATGCAGCGGGCGTTGAGCCGCGGAGAGAACGGCGCCGGTGTCGTGGATGCGTATCTCTCGAAATATTTCAACATGTGGGGTTGGGCCACGTGGCTGGATCGCTGGCAGGGATACAGCCTGCGAATGGACGAGCGGGACGAGGCTGGTTGGGACGATGTGATTGCACGAGTGCATCCGAATTCGCTGGAAGCCAGCGTCTGGCAGGCAATTCGCATGGCGCTGCGAGCGGGCATCCTCGACACGTGGGATTTCCAATTCGCTTTCCACGCTTGGTCGCACGGGCGATCCCACGTCGTGCCGACGGCGAATCTCGTGACCAATCTTGGTTTCCACGCGGACGCAACTCACACCGTCGACCACAGTCCCGTGGCGAATTTGCCGGTGACGGAATTTCCAACGGCCCGGATTCCATCTCAATTGGAGGGCGACGAAGAACTCGATGGGCTCACGTTTTACCTGCGTCATCTCGAAGGACTGCGGCTGACGTTGTGGCTCAAAGAGGGTCTGCTGATCGAAATGCGCGATCCGTCGGAACGCATGCCGTTCGAAAAACAGCTCGTCGAGCTGCAGCAGGCGTGCAACGAGCGCATGACGCTCATCAACAAGATGTCGGAAAAAATCCGTGAGCTGCAGGGTAAGGCGACGCTGACCTATCAGGTGAAACATCTGGCGGGCCGTGTGCTCGGCCGGAAGTGATCGTGAAGGAAACACCCCGGACGCTGCTGGTAATCCCGCACTATCGGGACACGGCGCGGATCGAGCCCTTCCTGCAGGATCTTGTTTCCGTACTGCCGGAGGAGTTCACGGTTCTCGTATCGGACGACGGATCGGGTGCGGCTGAGTTTGCGCGACTGGATGCGCTTGTGGGCAAGGTCCGGGACGGAAATCGGCGGGCAAGCACCGCGAATCTATTGCCACCACTCGCAGCACTGCGCAATCGCGGCAAAGGCGCGGCGGTGTACGCTGGCTGGCGCGAGGGATTGCGCGCTGGTCACGATCTGCTGGCTTTTGCGGACGCGGACGGTGCCGTGAGCGCCCACGAAATTCTGCGGGCCACGCACTATCTTTGCGAGGAGCTGCACGAGCTGGACGCAGTGATCGGAAGTCGGTTGAAAATTCTTGGACGGCGGGTGGAACGCCGGCTCGTGCGGCATCTAGCTGGGCGGATTTTCGCGACCGTGGCGTCTGGGATCACCGGACTGGGCGTTTACGACACGCAGTGCGGCTTCAAATTGCTGCGGGCTGCTGCGTTTGCCCGGATCGAGCCGTACGTGCGTGCGACGCGATTTGCGTTCGACGTTGAAATGTTGATGCTGCTGGCGCATTTCGGATTTCGCACGGAGGAATTTGCCGTCGATTGGTTTGACCAGGCCGGCGGCAAAGTGAGTCTGTTACGCGACCCGTTGCCAATGCTCGCCGAGATGCTGGCGGCGCGGCGCCGGGTCGATGCGCTGCCGCCCAACGACTGATGGAAGCGCTGGTGCACGCGATCGAAGTGAATGACCGGCACGGGGCGGGCATTCTAATTCGGAGGCTCTTCGGGGATGGGTCGAACTTCGTGCTTTTCCGATCGCGCACGCTTTACGAGGGACAGAATTTTTTCGGTGAGCGTGAGGTGAATCTTTCAGACCACTTCGCCACACGGATTGAGTTGCGCGCGCGTCTCACGGACGAAAGTTCGAAGGTGAGGCGCATTTTGTGCGTTCCGTATTACCCCGAGGATTTTCGTCATGCCGTAATGTTGCGCGAGATCACGGGCGCGCCGATGGCAACGTTTCTGATGGACGATCAGAATATTTTTTCGCGTGAGGTCGGTGACGCGGCAGTGGCCGAGCTGCTGGATAGGAGTGATGTCATTTTTGCGATTTCGCCGCAAATGGCGTCGGCGTACGCGGCGAAATACGGTCGGCGAGTCGGCTGGCTGCCCCCGGTGGTGCTGGAGCGACGTCCCGCGCGCGAAGGAGCTACAAATATTGAAAGGCAGGCGGCTTTGATCGGCAACGTCTGGAGCGGGAATCAGCTCGACGAACTGCGTCGCGTCATTCGGGGATCGGGCTGGCAGGTTCAATGGTTCGGGCGCGGGCCCGAGGCCTCGTGGTTGAATTGCCGACCGGAGGAACTCGCGGCGGATGGCATTTTCGTTCGCGGGTTTCTGGACGACGACGCGCTGGCCTTGGAACTCAGGCAATTTCCTTTCGCGATTGTGCCAACTGGTACGTTGGACGAATCCGACGAAAAACGATCCTTCACCGCGCTGAGTTTACCGTCGCGCGTGATTTATGTGCTGACGCAAGCGGGCATTCCATTGCTCGTGCTGGGCAGTCCGCAAAGCGCCGCGGCGGTTTTTGTTCGCGAGATGGGCGTCGGAATCTCGGTGAGTTATTCGGAGACCGATTTTGTAAAAGCGGCGGCGGCGCTGACGTTGGAAGATTTTTCGATGGCGGTGAATCGAGCGGCGGAAGCGATGCGACTTCCTGAGGCCGGCGAATGGATCTGGCGATCCCTGGCGCTCGGACAACCGGCTGATGACCGATTTGAAATTTTGCGGAGCGGGGAACTGGCGGACGTGTCGCCTTCGGTCGCACCTGTCAAATCGGTGGTTCGACGCGAATCGCGACTGACCCAGCTCCGCCGACGGCTCGGATTTGCCTCCGCTGACGATTCAGCGTGGCTGCGGATCTCTCGACGGTCGCATTTGCCGTGGATTCGAAAAATGACCGGGCTGCGGGCGACGGGTCCGCACACGTTCGAGGTTTCGGATTACCAGCGGGCGCTGGTGATCGCAGTGGTCCGCCGCACGGTGACCCCGGGCGGACTGGTGCGGGTTCTCTCGGACGGCGACGCGCCTTCACTCCGGCCGCTCACCGCAAGATATCGCGTTGAAGCCGTTTCGTGGCGGTCCACGGAAATTCCGACGGAGGGAGCGGAGATGGTCGTGAGTTTCAACCAGGCGTTCGGCGCGCAGGTCAGCGTAGCGTGGCTGGATCGCTTCGCGATGGCGGGAGCGCGACAGATGCATTGTTGGACGGCCTACCAGCAGCCGGGACATTTCCGCGTGGGCGACGCGGCGTGGAGACTGCTCGACGAACTCGCGGATTCGTCGCTCGTGGCCGACAGCCTCACGGACGATGAAGATTTTTTGTGGATGTCGGAGCGGGCGATGACCGAATTCTGGCCGGGCGGCGACGTATCGGCCGGCCGTCCGTTTTCGCTCAATCTGAGCTGGAGGTCGGCACGGTGATCACGCTGCCAACAATCAGCCTCGTGACGCCCAGTTACAATCAGGCGGCGTACATCGAGCGCACGATTGAGAGTGTCCTGTCGCAGAATTATCCCGAGCTCGACTGGTGGATCATGGACGCGATGTCGGACGACGGCACCGGAGAAATCCTCGATCGCTACCGGGACGTGCCCGGACTTACGATCGTGCGGGAACCTGACACCGGCCAGACAAACGCGATCAATAAAGCGCTACGCGCTGCGCGAGGGGACGTCTCCGGGTGGCTGAACTCCGACGACGTGCTTCTCCCCGGTGCGCTCCACGCGATTGGCGAGGCGTTTCGCGACGATCTCGAGGCGGTTTTGATTTACGGTGCGGGCCGCAAGATCGACGTCGATGATCGCACGGTGAAACGGGTGCCGGCCCGCCCGTTCGACGCAAAATTGCTTCGGTCGGCATTCACAATCCTCCAGCCCGCGATGTATTTCCGCAGGGATGTCTACTTGCGGATGGGCGGCATGGACGAGTCGCTGCATTACGCGATGGATTGGGAGCTAGTGCTGCGATTGGCGCACACGGGGCCGATCCGTGCGATTCCCACGGAAATTGCCGCGCTGCGTTGCTACCCCGATACCAAGACGGCATCCGGCGGGTGGGCGCGTTTTGCGGAACTCGCCGAAATAGGTCGGCGAACCAATGGAGTGTTTGATCGAAATTTCATCGCGTGCCACGTGCGTCGCCTGGTCAGGCGCACGGGTTCGCAATTTGCACGCCGGGTTGCCGATCACCTGCTGGCGGCCGTTTACCCCGCAGGATCGGTGATGGTGACCGGTTGGCCGGACGCGGAGTGATGCGCGTCTGCACGACAGTTTTTGGATACGCAGGCGGGCAGGCGGTGGTTGATCGGCACCTGCCGCTCTGGCGCGCCGTTTCGGACGAAATCGTGCTCGTGTATCCTGAAGACAGTCCGAATACAGCGGACGGCGTGCGGCATTACCCCGTTGGATCATCGAACAAGTACGGCGAGGAATGCATCAAACGCCAGCTCGCCGGAATGCGGCACAGCCAGGTAATCCCGGCGGATTATTACGTTTTCGTGGAATACGACGCGTTCCTGCTCCGACGGCCCGTGGCGCGGCGGGGATTGCAGGCAAACGCCTTCCGGAACAAGGACGCCTGCTATCGCGGACCACGTTTTTTTCATTTCCCGTGGATCTTCGACGCGGATTCCCTCCGGCAGATGCTCGCGAAGGCTGCGGTGGAGCCGCTCGAGGGCGGATTTGTCGACCGCTGGTTGCAGTGCCAGATTGCGCCGCTCGACATTCCAGTCCATGATTTTCGGAGACTGCGGGAAGGATATTCCCGCAACACCATCCAGCATCCGTGGGAGCGATTTCGGGCTGTCTGGCTGGCGCGCCGTGGAGGTTATGCCTTCCACGGCGTCAAGGACGCGGCGCTGTTGAACAGAATCGTCTCCGCATTTTCGAAACAACGATGAAAGTTTTCACATTTTATTCGCCCGTCGAGGGCAAGCGCGAGGTCGAAGAGCTGCTGCTCATCGACCTTTGGAAAAAGTCATGGTCCGCGATGGGCTGGGAGCCCATCGTGCTCGGATACGAAGCGCTGGACTTCAACGACGACCTCAAGGCTCTGGTCCGGAAATTCAAAAAACTGCCGAGCATCAACAAACACAACCTCGACTACTGGTGTTACCTGCGCTGGGTCGCGGTTTTTCAGCAGGGTGGGGGATTCATGTCGGATTACGACGTGATCAATTATTCGTTTGTGCCGCGGCCTGAGGGAGAGTTGACGACTTACGACCGCTACGTTCCGTGCATGGTGAGCGGGACGGCAAAAGAGTTTGATCGCGCGATCCAGTGGTTCGCCGGTCAGCCCTCCGGGTTGCTTGCCCGACTCAATCCGCACGCCCACACGTCGGATATGCTGATCATGAAAAAGCACCAGTCGGACTTTCTTCAACGCACGGACTGCGTGGAATACGGGGTGCCCGGTTGGGAGACGGCTCCCGCGGTGCATTTCTGCAATCGTGTCATGAAACCCACGGCGCTCCTGCCTCGGCACGAACACATCGAGCGGTTGCGCCCGCTCAGCAGCGACGCGGCTGCAACCGCTTGAGAAAATTGCGCGCGTCGGCGGCTTGATCGTCAGCCGACATTTAAAAATGCGGAACGCTGACGTCGAATCGCCGGTTATGCCGGAGCATTCCCTCGGCGTGCTTTACGTCGCGACGGGAGGGGTCCACCGCGACGAAATGATTGCGTCCGCCCGCACCGTGCGACGCCATTTGCCGGGCGTGCCGATCCTTGCTTACACCGACCAAACAGACCTGCCGCCGGACGTTTTTTCGGAAATTCGCACCCTTGCGCGGCCCCGACATTCGTTCGTGGATAAAATCGCGCCGCTTCGTGAAACGCCGTTTGAACGCACGCTCTTTCTGGACACGGACACCTGGCTTTGCGGGTCGGTTGCGGACCTGTTCGACGTGCTGGACCGGTTCGAGATGGCGCTCGCCCACGCTCCACTGCGGCACGATCGGGAATTTGTGACGCCAAATTGTTTCGCGGAATTGAACACGGGCGTGCTGGCGTATCGATGCACGGCGGCCGTGGACAATCTTTTTTCGGACTGGCTTCGCGTTTACGAGGAGGAAGTGAAAACAACGGGTCGTATGGACAGCGATCAGCCAGCTTTTCGAGAGGCAATCTATCGATCGCAGGTGAATTTTTACGTTCTTCCTTCCGAATACAATTTGCGGACGGTGATGCCGGCTGCGGTGGGACGATGCGCGGTTCGAATCATACATGGTCGCGCGTCCGATCTGGCTGAGGTGGAGCGATGGGTGAACGAGAGTCGAAGCATCCGGCTTTTCCTGCCTGAGACGCTGCAGCTAACCCGTCGGCATTTTGCGATTTTGTCGGGGCCGGGCCGGATCGTAAGCGCGCTGCTCACGGCGTTGGTCGCTCCGTTCGCTGCCGCTGAGCGGGTGTTGCGAACGGTGAAGCGACGACTGCTGGGAAATCGCCGCCGATGAAGATCGCATTTGTTTATGCCGGCGGCCGGTTGGCCCGCCTTGATGCCGTGCGCGCCGGGCAATCTCCGGCCGAATTTTTTTACGGAGCCATCGAGCTCGCTGGAGGTCACGATGTGGGATTTTTTGACGCTCCGTCGCGTCCGTCCCCACTCGCATCGGTGTGGGATCTCGCGTTGCGGCACGCAGGTCCGGCCCGGCTGCGCGGAGAGCATTTGCTGGCTGTCTGGCCGTTGCGGTGGACCCTCGCGGACTACGACGTGGTGGTGGCGACATCGACCGCGCACGCCCTCGCACTGGGACTGCTGCACAACGTGGGTCTCATTCGGCCGCATGTGGTGGGGATTCATTGCGGACTGGTTAATTTTCCAATCGAGGGCGTCCGTCGCGAGGCGACCCGATGGGCGCTGCGCGACCAACCGTGTGTCGTTTTCGCGGAGCCCGAGCGAGGCGAAATGCTCGCGCAACTCGGTCTGGCTCCTGGCGCGGTGACCACGAATGCCTTCGGCGTGGACGTTGATTTCTGGACACCCGGAGAAGCGCGAGACGATGGCTTTCTGCTGGCGGTCGGCAACGACGCGCGTCGTGATTACACCACTTTGCTCGAGGCGGTTCGGGACGAGAATGTTCCGGTGAAGATCATTACGGCGCGCCCGCTGCCGGAGTTGCCACCGCACGTCGAGCACCTTCGCGGCACCTGGCATCGACCGGCCGTGAGTGACGAAGAATTGCGGGACCTGTATCGGCGATCGCTCGCGGTCGTCGTGCCGCTGGAGGATTCGATCCAACCGTCCGGACAGAGCGTGGCATTGCAGGCAATGGCGTGCGGCAAACCCGTGGTCATGTCGAAAACCTCAGGATTGTGGACCGGGAATGACTTTGCCGCGGAACGTGATTTGCTGCTCGTCGAAGCCGGGCGCTCCGACGATTTGAGGCGGAAACTCCAAATGCTTCGGAAGGATCGATCACTGCGCGAACAATTGGGACGATCAGCCAGAGACAGCGTGGAGCGTCGCGGCACGATCCGGGAATTTGCCCGGAATCTGAGCGACCTCTGCGAGAGACGATGAGATTTTGCAGCTGACGTCATCTTTCGCTTCAATCCGCACAACCCTAGATTTTTCGATGTTTTATTCCCGCCGCCGTAAACCGACTCTCGCGATCAGCATGATGCCCACGAAAGCTTCGTGGGGCGGGAGCAGTCCTTTCGTTGCGCAACTTTCCCACGGTATGTGGCGGCGTGGCTGGCGCGTCGTTTACGATCTCAAAAGCGATCCCGATGCGGTGCTGGTGATCGATCCGCGGCGGGACCATCCAGCGAAACGATTTGGTTTTCGGGAACTCGAGGCGTTTCGCGAAGCCTCGCCGCAGGTCCCCATTATTCACCGGGTAAACGAATGTGATCAGCGTAAAGGGACGAACGACATTGACGAGCTGTTGCGCGAGACGAGTGCGGTCTCGGATTTCACCGTCTTCATTTCGGAATGGCTGCGCGAATATTTCGTCGAGCGCTGGTACGACCGCAGCCGTCCGCACAGCGTGATTTACAACGGGGCCGAACCTCGAATTTACCACCCGATCGGGAATCACCTGCCTGCGCCGGAGGAGACGGTTCGAGTGGTGACACATCACTGGTCCGACAACTGGCTCAAGGGCTACGACGTTTACCGGCAGCTGGATGAAATGCTCGCGGCAGGCGAATTGCCGGGTCTGGCTTTTCGGGTAATCGGGCGCTGGCCGGCCGAGATTCGGTGGAAAGCCACGGAGACGTTCGGCCCGATGACCGGTGAGCCGCTCGCGGAAAAACTGCGCGAGTGCCACCTTTACCTTACCGCTTCGCGTTGGGAACCGTGCGGCATGCACCACGTCGAAGGCGCTCAATGCGGATTGCCACTGGTTTACCACGAAGACGGCGGCGGCATCGTTGAAGCGGGCCGGCGTTACGGAGTGGGATTTCGTGATGATCTTGGGGGAGCCTTGCGCAAGGCCGTGGACCGCCTGCCGGATCTGCGGCATCGGCTGCTCAACCAAATGCCGTCCGGCGAGCGCATGGTCATGGAATACGCAGACACGATTCAACGGCTCGCGATTGAGTCGGGGAGGCTTTGAGCACGGGCACCGGCATCCTGATTTCGACGTGCGGGAAATACCGCGGTCTGGCGGAGTTTACCGCGGAGGAAATTTCCCGCGCCTGGCCGGCTCATCCGGAGTTGCTTTTTTCCGGTCTCGAGGATGGGGAGCGGGCATTGCCGCTTCGGGATGACGCTCGGAACTGGATGAAGGTGACGCGGTCCGCTTGTGATGACCTCCTCGCAGCAGGATGGACGGCCGCGTACGTCGTGCTCGACGATCATCCTCCGCTCGGTCCGGGCCATGGATCGCACCTCAACGAAACGCTGCCGCGCATGATGGCGGAAATGCGGGCGGTCAGTGTTTCGCTCTCGGGCTATGGGCAGGGGCGGCGGCGCCACGGATCGAGCGTGAAATGGGAAGGCCACGATTTTGATCTCTGCTCCCCGGACGAACCGTGGAAGTTTCCACTTCATCCCGCGTTGTGGCGACTTGAAGCGCTGCGCGAGATTTTGGATCGGCTGATCCGATCGCTGCCGGAGTCCGAGCACACTCCCTGGGCGTTCGAGCGTCGGGGCGGAGCGCCGGACGCCGATCTGCCGGAGAATCTGAAGAACGCCTCGTACCGGATCGATGGGCTGAAGATGGCGGCATCACCTTATCCCAGGGGTTTGAAGGCCATGCGGTTCGCGACGGATGTTTATCGATTTGCAGTGCGGAGAATCATGGGCGCGGACGCTCGGGCGGCAGTCGATGGCGAGCTGCTGGGCGTGCATCATTATTTTCACGGGCCGTATCCGCTGTTCTGGAGTGGCACCATGCGCAAAGGGGCGCTGAATCCCGATCTGCTCTTTTTCCTGAAACTTACCGGCCGCGAAGACTGGCTGCCCGCGACGGCGCGACCGTGAAAATCATCGGCATCATGTTGCTGCGCGACGAAGACGGCTTCGTCGAACGCGCACTGCGAAACGTCGTAGATTTTTGCGACGAAATCATCGTTTGCGATCATGGTTCACGCGACGCCACACCGGAAATTTTGAACCGGCTCGCGGAGGAATTTGGTGGGAAGTTGAGCGTTCATTCGCTGCTAAAATCCGGCGAATCACACGACCTGATTCAAGGTTACGCCGGAACCGCAACGTGGATCTTCGGCATCGACGGTGACGAAATTTACGACCCGGAAGGATTGACGCGATTTCGAACGCGGCTGCAAACCGGGGAATTTGATAAGTGGTGGGCGGTTTTTGGGAATGTGCTCAACGTCACCGAACTCGGTGACGAAAACGCTTCAGGCCACCTTGCTCCGCCGTGCAGGAGCATGACGAAGCTGTACAACTTCGCTGCGATCCATGCGTGGGATGGTCCGTGTGTGGAGCGCCTTCACGGAGGCACGATTCGATTCCGCGACGGATTTCATGAAGGTCTGAGATGTTCGCTGCACGAGCAGACAACGTGGGACGACGCAGACTTCCGTTGTCTGCACCATTGTTTCCTGAAGCGATCATCCGCCGACCATGCGGGTGCCACACCGCGCCGCAACATCATGGACCGTCACGCCTGGAGCCTGGCGAAATGCGTGGCGTGGCTCACGGGAAAGGACGCCGGCTGGAAGCGGGAGAAATACGCGCGCGGTCCGGTGGTCACGAAACCAACGGCCGTTTTTTTTCCCCCGAAAAAATGATGCGCGTGGGATTTGTGATCAATAGCCGCGTGCCGGAGCTCTCTGCACTCGGTCGCGGAATGTCACCAGTGGCTTTGTTTCGTGGATGGGATGACCGGGGATCGCCGATGAGTTTCATGCGATTTCGCTGGATCGGTGAGGCACTGCAGCGGACAGGAGCTGCCGAATATCTTCTCTATCGGCCTGGGTTGAATTGCGATGCCGTGGTATTTCTCAAATCGATGGGACCGCAGTGCGACGCGCTCGCACGGCGGTTGAGATCGCGGGGAGTGCGCGTCATTTTCGAAGCGAACGTGGACTATTACACCGAGTTTTCGGGAGTGGCGGCGATGGACGCAATGGCTCCAACCGCCGAACAGCGCGCACGCGCGATTTCGATGACGGAGAATGCGGACGCCGTGATCGCCTCGTCCCGGCATTTGGCTGGTGTGTGCGAAAAATTCAATCCGCGGACGGCGTGGGTGCCCGACAACGTCGATCTGCGCTTTGTGCCGCCTCGTGTGCAGGTCGAGCCCGTGCGGGACGGCCGGTTGCAAGTTTGGTGGAGCGGCATGGCGGCAAAACTTTTTGAATTTCTTGCGGCGGAGGAGGCCCTTCTCGCGGTGAGGGATCGCATTCATCTGCATCTTGTGATGGACACACTCACGGCCATGCAACGGTGGCGGCCAGATGTGCGGGAGAAGGTCGAGCGATTCCTCGCGCGCGTCCCGCACACGGTGCATTTGTTTAGCAGCATTCCGGATTTACTCGGACTTTACGCACGCGGCGGAGTGATCGTTTCACCTCGCACTCTCGACACGCCGTACAACCTTGCGCACAGCGAGTGGAAACTCACTTTGGGCATGGCTTGCGAATTGCCCGCGCTGGCGAGCCCGGTGCCGAGTTATGTCGACGCTGCCTCCACGGGCAACCCCGGTGCGGTGACGATTTGCCAGAACAACGACGAGTGGCTGGCAGCATTCGACGGCTGGTTGAGCCGGCCCGCTGACGTATTGACCGCGGGCCGGGATGCACGGACGGTCGTGGTGGAAAATTATTCGACGGACGTGGTTGCCCCGCGGCATCTGGCGGCAATTGGCGAACCGAAGTCCGCTGGCGAGCCGGCATGAAAGACGCGTTTTTTTTTCGAATCGGCGGGTTTTCGCTCATCAACGACGCAGTTGCCGCCCGGCTGCGCGCGGAGTTTCCGGATCTTGCTTGGCGTGAGATCGATGTCGAGCGGGAGATCGTCGGGAAAAATTTCCTGCTGCGGGCACGGGCCAGCGTAGAGACGCTGGTGCGCTACGGCGGGCGGATCGTGACGAATCGTCAACCTCCCCGCGATTTTTTCCCGCGGCTGCCGGTGGTGATCGCGAGCGTGCGGCAGTGGGTGCGGGAGAACGTCGATCCGACACGGACAGCGTTGGTTTTTCAGACCCAATCGCTTTTCGACGCGCGGCACCCCGGAGTGCCGCATTTCGTTTACACCGACCATACGTATCTCGCAAACCGGCGGTATTCTGGGGCAGCGCCCTCCCTTCCCGTGCCCGCTGCGTGGCGCAAGATGGAGGCCGCGCTTTACCGCGACGCGACACGCACGTTCGTGACGAGCCGGTTTGCCGGGGAATCCGTGATCGACGATTACGCGGTGCCGTCGGAGCGGGTGCAGTGCGTTCATTCGGGCTGCAATATCGCGCCTCCGTCGTCGGTGGATTGGGATCGGCGTCGCAAAGACGTCATTTTGTTCGTCGGAGTCAATTGGGAGCGAAAAGGCGGGCCGGAACTCGTTGACGCGTTTCACGTCGTGCGGGCCAATCGGCCAGAGGCTGAGCTTTGGATCGTGGGCTGCACGCCAGCGGTCACGGAACCTGGCGTGCGCGTGCTGGGACGTCTGAGTGCCGACGAAACGGCGAAGCTTTACGCTGAGGCCGGCGTCTTCTGCCTGCCCAGTCGAATGGATCCATCCGCGTCGGTGCTCGCCGAGGCATCGGGATTTGGCCTGCCGATCGTCGCGACGGCTGTCGGCGGCAACTCAGAGCGAGTGATCGACGGAAAGACCGGATTTCTTTGCGACGACGGCAATTTGTCCGTCCGGCTCGGCACGCTGCTCGATGATCCCACAATGCGGAGACGATTTGGTGAAGCGGGAAGGGCGTTGGTGATGTCACGATTTACGTGGGAGGCCGTCGGAGGCAAAATGGCTTCAGCGATGCGTCCGATGATTTTGCAATGAGCACGGCTCCCGACCTCTCCCGCGAATTGCGTCGGGCTGTCCGATTGATCACTGCTCCGCTGCGCGTGCTGCCGGATTTTGTGATCGCAGGCGCGCCAAAGTGCGGGACCTCCACGCTTTACGATTGGCTGGCGACGCACCCGAAGGTCCGGCGCGGCTCGCGAAAGGAACCCACGAATTTCATTCACTATCCCGGCAGTCGGTTGCGCTCGGCGATGCATTATCCCTTTGCCTGCCAGCGGGCGCTTGCCGGTGGATTTCTTGTTGGCGACGGCAGCGTGGAATATTTCGCGCATCCAGACGGCCCGCGGAACGTGCGGGACATCGTACCCGAAGCGCGGCTGATTTTCCTGCTGCGCGAGCCGATACGACGCGCGTGGTCGGACTACCAGATGTTCCGCAAACACGGGGACGAGACCGGGGATTTTTCGGTGATCGTTCGGCGGGCGATGCGGTGGCTGCGCGACGACGAGGCGACATCGCTCGTCGAAAGCGCCTCGCGCCCTGCCTTCAATCCGGTCCGTTATGTACAGTGTGGGCTCTACGCGCAAATGCTCGAACGGTGGTTTTCGGAGTATCCACGGGACCAGTGCCTCGTCCTGTTCAGCGAAGAATTTTTTGCAGATCCGGATGCGGGAATGCGCTTGGTGCTCGCTCATCTCGGCTTGCCGCTGGCGGAATTGCCCACTCCGGCTGTCGCGCGTTCCGGCGGCTATGACGAATTGATGTCACCGGAAACCGCCGAGGCTCTCGCACATTTTTACCGGCCGGAAAACGATCGACTGGCCGCGCTGTTGGGCCGCGAATTGCCGTGGGGAAAATGAAGATTGTCGAACCGGTTCCGCCCTTGGCGCGGGCGCGACACGAGGCGCGTGAGTGGGCACGAACGTGGTTTCACGCCCGCGGCCGGGCGGGATTTTCCTGGCGTGCGGACAAAGTCCGGCGCGCGGGTGGTGTGAACTACGGCTGGCTCGATGAACCGGTCCGCGCCGAGGAGACGCGGATTGGTGGTGGCGTGAAACTGGATCATCTGCGCGCACGCTTCGGCGAATCGCGCGAGGCGTTTGGTATACTTTATCTCGTGAGCAGCGTGCTGCACCTCGTGCCGCATCCTGAGGTGTTGGTCCGTCGGTGCCGCGAGCGCGGGATCAAGCTCGTGTGGAATCAGAATGGCGTGGCCTACCCGGCGTGGTGCGGAGATTTTTACCCGTGGTTCAATGAACCGATGCGGCGGCTCATCGCTCAGGCTGATCACGTGATCTACCAAAGTGCGTTTTGCCGGGAGAGTGCGGATCGTTATCTTGGGCCGATTGGTGTCGCCTCAGAGATCCTGTGGAATCCGGTCGATCTTGCACATTTTTCACCGGCGAAGGAACCGCCTTCCGGGGAGTCCTGGCAATTGCTGGCAATGGGAACCAGTCACGCATTTTACCGGGTCAAAGCAGCCATCGATTGTCTCGAAGAGCTGGTCTTACGTGGCCGTGCGGTGCGACTCACGCTCGCGGGTGAGTTGCGTTGGCGCGGGGGTGAGGAGGAAACGCGAGAATACCTCAACGCACTAGGTATGACCGCATTCACGGAGTTCCGCCCCCGATTTTCGCAAACGGAAGCTCCTCGGCTTTACCGACGGGCTCACGTGCTACTCCACGCAAAATACAAGGATCCGTGTCCGACGGTGCCGATCGAGGCAATGGCCTGCGGTGTGCCGGTGGTGGGATCGCGCAGTGGAGGGATGCCTGAGCTCGTGCCGTCTTCCGCGGGTGTTCTCGTCGACGTTGTGGACGACTGGACGCTTGATCATGCTCCGGCGGCATCCGCGATGGCGGACGGGGTGGAACGCATCATGGCGCGGCACGACGAATTTGCCCGCGCCGCCCGGTTGCACGCGGAAACCAGCTTTGATCGGGATCGCTGGGTGGATCGCCACGAAGAAGTTTTTAGAAAACTGGAGGGAGCGTGAATCCCATCGTCACGGTGCTGATGACGGTGTTCAACGGCGAACGACACCTCGCCAGCGCGATTCGCAGTGTGCTGGCGCAGACGTTTCGCGACTTCGAGCTGTTGGTGATTGACGACGGTTCGCAGGATCGCAGCGCGGACTTGGTCGGGTCGTTCGATGACCCGCGGGTTCGGCTCGTACGGCAGGCGCGAAATTTCGGGCTGGTCGCCTCTCTCAATCACGGACTCGAGCTCGCGCGTGGGGAATGGATCGCGCGACAGGACGCGGACGATCTGAGCGAGCCGACGCGACTCGCGGAGCAACTGAAGTTTGTGCGAGCACATCCGGCGGTGCCGTTGGTGGGTGCGGACGCGAAGCTGATCGGCGATCGCGGCAACTACCGGGGCCGTTGGCGAACGGGCGGACACGCGGATCTCGTGCGCTGGGATATGAATTTCCGCACGCCCTTCGCGCACAGTTCGGCGATCTTCCGGCGTTCGGTCGTCGTGGATCGGCTTGGTGGCTACCGGGACCGACGCGCGAGTGAAGATCTGGATCTCTGGTCTCGGGTCGCCCGGGACTTTCCGGTCGTGACTCTGCGCCGGGAACTTGTGTCGTACCGACTGCACGGGCGCTCGATCATGGCTGCAGAGAACGCCGGAATCGCTGGCTCACAAGTGGTCGCGGAGATTCTGCAAGCGAATCTGGCAGATACGGCTCCCGGACTGACGATGCCTGACCGAGAAGAGATTGCTACGGTGTGGACGAGCGATGCGCCAACAGATTGGCGGACGTATTTTGCGGCGCGCGAAGAGCTGGTGGCAGTTTTTCTTCGGGGCCGTTCCCGCCCGCCCGGTTGGAACCAGCTTGCGCGTGAGCATCATTTTACGCTGCTTTGCAGGCGGGCTGACCGCGCAGCCAGAATGCGTCTTTTGCGCGCACTCTGGCACTCGAGCCGGGCGGAATTTGTGCGGCTGCCCTGGGTGCGGGTGGCTGCGGCATTGGTGCGATGAAACTTCTTTTTTTGTCGAGTTACGCGCACCTCGCTCTCGATCCCACGGCGGATCGGGTATCCGGAGGTGCGGAGTTGCAGGTCGCGCTGCTCGCTCGGGAACTCGTCAAGCGGGGCAATGACGTGGTGGTCGTGGGTGGCGACATCGGGCAGCAGGACGGGATGGTCTTCGACGGGGTGCGTACACGAAATGGCGGGCGATTTCAGACCGGAGGCTTGCGGGATGCGCTGTTGGCTTTACCACGGGTTGCGGCGATTCTCCGGGAGGAGCGTCCGGATTTTGCAGTCGTGCTCGGGTGGACAACGTGGCTGTTTGCTCTGCAACTCATGAAGCCGCTCGGCGGCCATCGAGTGATCTTCATCTGTGGGCTGGATACCGAGGTGAACGGAGAATTTCGCCGCGAAAATCCCGTGCGCGGTGCGGTCTTCGAGGCCGCGGTGCGGCGCGCCGATGTGCGACTGGCGATGACCGATTACCAGGCGAAAATGTTCGCGAAAAACGGTCAGAGTTGCGGGCTCTACCGAAACTTGATTCTCCCGCGGGCTTTTCCCCGGACGGCAGCGAAGGAAATCGACCTGCTGTGGGTGGCACGGTGTCAGACGATCAAACGTCCGCTGCTGTTTCTCGATCTCGCAGAGTGTTGTCCGGACGCGAGGTGTGAAATGATCTGTCCGCGGGAAGACGTGGCGCTCTGGGAAAAGGTAGAGGCTCGGGCGGCGGATTTGCCGAACGTGACGTTCATCGAACGTGTACCCTACCGCGAAGTTCAGGCTCGATACGACGCGGCGAAAGTTTTTGTAAACACTTCCACCGCGGAAGGTTGGCCGAACAGCTTCATCCAGGCGGGGCTTGGGCACACGGCGTTGCTCTCGCTCGACGTGAATCCCGATGAGCTTTTCGGTCGCTTTGCGCTGGGTATTTTTGCGGAAGGAAAGTTCGAGCAACTCGTCGCGGGTGCGCGGGCTCTGATGGACAACGCAGAGCGGCTTAAGAAGTGCCAGTCGGAAGCGGCGCGGTTTGTATTGGAATTGCACGATAACGACCGCAACGTGGACTCGTTTCTGGCGGGGCTTTCCGTGCCTTGAGATTCCGCACCCGCACGATTTGCCGATTGGGTGGTTAGCTCAGTCGGCTTTTTTGTTTCCGGTGTCCCTTGCCTCGTTGTCGGCTCCGGGCCAATGGTGCGGGATGAATGCTTTTTCCCTGCCGGCTGCGCTCGTGATCAGTGTGGTGTTATCCGCCGGCGCACCGCCGGGAATTGCGGCCGACAAACGGTTCGATGAGAAACCGAAAAAGACGCGCAAGTTTAACGCGATTCAATATTTCGCCCAGGATGGCCGCACCGTGAGTTTTGGTGGCGACGCTCTGGTTTGGACGGGTGAGGGCGATTGCTCGCAGAACGAAGCGATGGAGCCAATCATTTCGGTGCAGGGCGACGGGGTCACGGTGCGGAATGCCGTGATCCGCGATTCTCCAGACGGGATTCACGTGAGTGGTCCGAACGTGGTGATCGAAAACATCGTTTTCCCCGAAATTTGCGAAGACGCCATCACGGCAAACGGAGCGGACAATCTCGTGATCCGCAACTGCGCGTTTCGTGGTGCGCGCGACAAAGCGATTCAGCTCAACAGCGGCAGGAATATCGTGATCGAAAATTGCGTGTTCGAAGAGTGTTCGAAACCGGTGCGGGTGAAGGGCGGGGTGACTGTGACGGTGCGCAACAACACCAGCCGGAAATCATCGGTTTTTGTGTTTGCCGACGGTCCGGGAGCCGAGGCCGTGGTGACCGGAAATGACGTCACTGAGAGCAAAATGTTTCTTCGCGCAGAGGATGGGGCGGTCATCCGGTTCGACGACAATCGGGTTACGCGGATCCGCGATGCAGACGTGACCGAGGGGGGAGCTGCGATTCTCAAGGAAGCGCTTTGACACAAGCAGTTCCTTCCGCGGCTCAAGAAACAAACTGAATAACGCCGGGTCGGGCAGAGTCTATAGTGCTGAACCTGAAAATATGAAAACTCTCCACACCCTCATCGCCCTGGTCGTCGGTTTTGCCGTCCTTGGTGCGCCCCTGCCAGCTCGGGCGCAGACTTCGGTGTCATTCGAATACTTTTACGACGAACTCGATCCGTACGGGGATTGGGTTGAGACGGATGATTACGGATATGTCTGGCAGCCATACGTCAACGACTCAAATTGGCGTCCTTACCGTGACGGATCCTGGGCGTATAGCGATGCCGGCTGGACCTGGGTCTCCAATGAAGACTGGGGATGGGCCACTTATCATTATGGCCGCTGGACAAATCTCAACGGCCGCGGTTGGTGCTGGGTGCCAGGATACGAATGGGCTCCCGCCTGGGTTTCCTGGCGTTCGAGTCCGGAATACATTGGGTGGGCCCCTCTGCCTCCCGTCCGTCGCTCGGGATTCAGTATCGGTGTGAGCGTCGGTTATAGTTCCGGCTACGGATCCGGTTATGGATCCGGCTTCGGATTTGGTGTCGGCCCGTCCTACTACAACTTCTGCCGCCCGCGGAATTTTGGTTACGGAAACGTTGGTCGCTACGTCGAGCCATACAGCAACAACGTCAACATCATCCAGCAGACGACGAACATCACCAACGTCACCAACATCACGAACATCAATAACCAGCAGATCTCGTACAATCGCGGACCTGATTATGATTATTTAAATCGTGCCAGCGCGAATCCGATTCGCCGGGTGCAACTTCAGCGTGCCGCTGCCAGCGACGCACCTGGTCGCAGCGGACAGCGGAAATTGCGCAATTCGCTCAAGGGCGACAAGCTCGAGGTCGTTGCACCCCGCGTTCAGAAAGACAACAACAAGGCCAAGCCAAAAAAAGTTGCAGCCCGAGCCGGCAAAGCGCAGCCAAAGGATGGATTCGAAGACATCAAGGACCGCCAACAAGCGCAGCGGGTGCGTGAGCGGATGCGCGAGCAGGATCAGCGCGCCGTGTCTCAACGGAAGGATGGTAACAACAACAATAATAACAATCGCGCCAATGCGAATGCCAACGACCGGCCGAACGCGAATCAGCGGCAGAACGCTCAGGCCAACAAGCCGGGAGACAAACCTGATCTGAAGCCGTTCAACGGCCAGGGGAATGCCGCCAACGACCGGAAGCCGGGACAAAACCAGGCAAACCAGCGCCCAAACCAAGCAAACGCCCAGCGGCAACAGCCGAACCAGTCGAAGCCGAACCAACCGGCGAATGCCACTGCCGCCCAGCGCAAGGCTCAGGAAGAGCGCCAGAACAAGCAACAGCAGGAGGAGCGGGCACGGCAGCAACAGGCAGCCCAACGCCAGCAGTCCCAGAAACCGAACGCCAGCCAGCAGCAGGCCCAACAACGCCAGCAGCAGGAACGTCAGCGCCAGGCCGCGGCGGTTCAGCAGCGTCAAAACCAGCAGCGTCCGGCCCAACCTCAACGGCCAGCCCAGGCGCAGCAGCAACGTCCGAGCCAGAGCCAGCAACAGCAGGCCCAACTCCGCCAGCAACAGGAGCGCCAGCGTCAGATGGCTGCCCAGCAACAACAACAACGCCAGCGCCAACAGCAGGCTCAGCCACAGCGGCAGGCACCGCCGCAGCAGCGTCCGGCGCAGCAACAGCAGCGTCAGCAAGCCCAGCCACAGCGCCAGCAGGCTCCGAAACAACAGGCTCAACGTCAGCAGGCTCCGAAACAGCAAGCCCAGCGCCAGCAAGCTCCGAAGCAGCAGGCCAAGCAGTCATCCAAGAAGGAAGACGCTGAGAAGAAGAAAAAGAAAAATCAGAACTGAGCGTAACTGCTCAAGATGCCGGCTCCCGCGAGGTGAGCCGGCTTTTTTTTGTCGATGAGCAACCCGGCTACCGGTGTGCGGTTGGCATCAAGGAATGAAATAAAATGGATTGGGCAATTTGACTGGCTGGCGGGCATATCCGCCGTCGAGGTCGCTCTCTTGATCGCCGAGGTTCAGGATAATGTTGTAGCCGCGCTCCGTGAGCATTTTGCGTACGCCGGATTTGAGCGGGACAATTGAGGGATCCGTGTAACCCGGCGGGCGCATGAAAAGTCCGCTCCAGCCCCAGAAGCCCGCTTCTTCGAGGTCGCGAATTGTCGCCGAACGAAGCGCCTCGTCCCGCCCAGTTATGAGGAAAATGGGGATCTGGTAGGCGTGGGCGCGTGCGTAAATCTCGCGCGTTGGTTGCAGCGCGATGGCACGCTCACGCCGGGTCCATTCGGCAAAGGTTCGGGGATTGATGGCGAAGTCGGTTGCACGCAGATACGGCCAGTTCGAAAGCAGGGTCTCGTCGATGTCGAAGACGATGGCGAAATTTTGCGGAGTGGTTCCGCGGAGGTATCGCTCGAGGGTATTGCGGGCAGGTTGCGCGGCTTGAGCAAACGCTGTGGCGTAGGCTCCCGAGTCGTGCCACGCGACGTTCTCCCACTTCAGCAGGGTGAGATTCGGGCTGGGCTCGCGCGGTCCGGCGCAGCTGGTGATAACGAGAATTAGGAGGGCGGCGATGGGACGAATCACGCTTGCGAAGCTAACGCGGTCCGCGCTCCGGGCAAGCAAGCCAATCATTGGCCAGGACCGGTGCAAAAAAATGGCCGCCCTGGTGGGAGCGGCCATTTTGTGGAGTCGTCGAACCGAATTTGTTAATCGGTCGTCGTTTCGGTGAGAGCGGCGGGCACGACCTCCTTGGGCTCGGTGGTGAACTTCAGCTTGTCGCCATCGCGGACCACTTTGACCGTGTCGCCTTCCTTGATGGTGCCGCGGAGCAATTCTTCTGCCATCGGATCTTCGAGGTAACGTTCGACGGCGCGCCGCATCGGACGGGCTCCGTAGGCGGGATCGTAACCTTTCTCGATCAGAAGTTCGTGCGCCGTCGAATCGAGCTCGATGTCGATTTGTTTTAGTTTCACGCGCGCGGTCACCTTGCTGACCTCGAGATCGACGATCCGAACGAGGTCGGGCTTCGTGAGCGTGTGGAATACGATGATGTCGTCGAGGCGGTTCAAAAATTCCGGTTTGAAGACGCGTTTGGTCTCCTCGAGAATTTTCTCCCGCATCGTGTCGTAATTGTCGTCCAGCTTGGGAGCGCCAAACCCGAGGGTCGTCTGCTTTTTGATGAGCTCGGCACCGACGTTCGACGTCATGATGATGATCGTGTTCCGGAAATCGATCTTCCGCGCCAGGCTGTCGGTGATTTTCCCTTCCTCGAGAATCTGGAGGAGGAGGTGCATCACGTCGGGGTGGGCCTTTTCGATTTCGTCGAAGAGCACGACGGAATACGGACGACGGCGAACCGCTTCCGAAAGCTGGCCGCCCTCCTCGTATCCAACGTAGCCAGGAGGCGAGCCGATGAGACGCGAGGCCGTGAATTTTTCCATGTACTCGCTCATGTCGAGCTGGATAAGGGCGTCGCCGTCGCCAAACATAAACTCCGCGAGTGTGCGGGCGAGGAACGTTTTGCCAACGCCGGTTGGGCCGAGGAAAACGAACGAACCAATGGGCCGACGCGGATCCTTGAGGTCGGCCCGTGAGCGGCGCAGCGCTTTGCTGATCGCGATGACCGCTTCGTTTTGACCGATGACCTTGTCCTTAAGGTCGTCTTCCATCGCAAGAAGCTTGGCGGTTTCCTTCTGCTCCATGCGACGGAGGGGAACGCCCGTCCATTTCGAAAGGACGTGCATGATGTCGTCTTCGGTGACGACGACTTCCTTTTCCTCCTTGCTCGTGCGCCATTCGGCAAGCACTCGGTCAAGTTTGTCCTTGGCCTGCTTCTCGGCGTCTCGCAGCGCGGCGGCGCGTTCAAAATCCTGGGCTTTGATCGCACCTTCCTTATCGACCTTGATCTGCTCGATCTCGGCTTCTACGTCCTTGACGTTTGGCGGACGCGTCATCGAACCAATGCGAGCGCGGGCACCCGCTTCGTCCATGATGTCGATGGCTTTGTCGGGCAAAAATCGGCCGGTGAGGTAACGATCCGAGAGTTTCGCGGCGGATTCGAGAGCTTCGTCCGTAATGCGCGCTTTGTGGTGCGCTTCATATTTCGGGCGGATGCCTTTCAGAATCTGTATCGTCTGCTCGACGGTGGGCGGCTCGACCTTGACGGTCTGGAAGCGGCGTTCGAGCGCGGAATCTTTTTCGATGTATTTCCGGTATTCGTTGAGCGTGGTGGCACCGACGCACTGAAGTTCGCCCCGACTGAGGGCTGGTTTGATGATGTTCGACGCGTCCATCGCGCCCTCGGCAGAACCGGCACCAACGATCGTGTGGAGCTCGTCGATGAAAAGGATGATGTTTTTCGAGCGGCGGATTTCGTCCATCACCGCCTTGATGCGTTCCTCGAACTGGCCGCGGTATTTTGTCCCTGCGACCATCAGGGCGAGATCGAGCGTGATGACGCGTTTTTCGTGGAGGATCTCAGGAACGTTGCCCGAGATGATTTCCTGCGCGAGGCCTTCTGCAATTGCGGTTTTGCCCACACCGGCTTCGCCGATGAGCACGGGATTGTTTTTCGTGCGGCGGCAAAGAATTTGAATGACGCGTTCGATCTCGTCTTCACGGCCAATGACCGGGTCGAGTTCGGATTTGCGGGCGAGTTCGGTAAGATCCCGGCCAAAAGCGCGGAGGGCCGGCGTTTTGCTGTCCTTCTTGCCCCCCGCTTCGGCGGGAATGGAATCCCCGGCCCCTTCTTCCTGAGCAGAGAAATTCGGGTCAAGTTCCTTGAGGATTTCGTTGCGGGTCCGCTCGATATCGACTTCGAGGCTCTTGAGGACACGGGCGGCGACACCTTCACCTTCGCGGAGCAGGCCAAGCAGAATGTGTTCAGTGCCGACGTAGGAATGCTGAAGCGCCTTGGCTTCCTTGCTGGCCAGAGCGAGAACTTTTTTCACCCGGGGTGTGTAAGGGATGTTCCCGACCATCTTGGCTTCGGGTCCGGAGCCGACCTGTTTTTCGACTTCCATGCGCACCGTCTCGAGATCGAGCCCCATTTTTTGGAGAACGTTCACCGCGACGCCCTGCCCGAGCTTGATCAATCCAAGCAGCAAATGCTCGGTGCCCACATAATTGTGGTTGAATCGATCCGCTTCCTTGCGGGCGAGGGCGAGAACCTGCTGCGCCCGGGGTGTGAAGTTATTCATCATGGGATTCCTCTGAGTCGCTCGGGGTGGCCTTGATCCGTGTAAGATCGGGCTCCGGCATATGAGTGAGTTTCGCGCGGATCAGAGAGGCGCGCAAGGTGTCCCGCTCTTCGGCGGACATTTTTTGAGTCATAGCCCCCTTTTGAAGGTGGGCGGGTTGCGTCTCGATGAAGAGCTGGTCAATTTCGAGGCGTTGGGTATCGGGGAAAAGCTCGAGGTCGATGCCGAGTTTGATGATCGAAAGCAGGTTGAGCGCTTCCTTCGACGGCATCGAGTGGGCGTGGCAGAGGATCCCGTAAGCGCGGCCGATCTGGTCGAGCACGGTGGCTGGCCGCCGCTCGATGAGCGTTTGCCGGGCATTCTCCTCGTGCTCGATGATGTGTTCGATGACCTTGGTCAGGCGTTCGATGATCTTGGCCTCGCTTTCGCCGAGCGTGGTTTGATTCGAGACTTGGAAAAGGTTGCCCATGGCCTCGGTGCCTTCGCCGTAGAGGCCGCGCACGGCCAGGCCGATCTTGTTCACCGAGTTGATGATCTTGTTGATCTGGTCGCTCATCACGAGCCCGGGCAAATGCAGCATCGCGGATGCCCGCATGCCGGTGCCAACGTTGGTCGGGCAGGCGGTGAGGTATCCGAGGTCGTCGTGAAATGCGAAGTCGAGCGTCTGTTCGAGGGCCGAATCAGCTCGGTCGAGCATTTCGTAGGCGTTCTCGAGCTGGAGGCCGCAACGGATCGCCTGCATGCGCAGGTGATCTTCTTCATTGATCATGAAGCTGAGCGTTTGCTCAGTGTTCATGACCACGGCACTTCCGGCTCCCTTGGCAGCATGTTCGCGACTGATCAGATGCCTCTCGATGAGCACCTGCCGTTCCAAGCCGGTGAGCTCAGTAAGGTTTTGCGCGTAGGCATCCTTCATTTCCGGCAGTGCCTCGACGGCGGGCCGAACGAGTTCGAGCACGTGATGCCGCTCCGAGCGTTTTGCCCAGCCGGGAAATGGCAGGCGGGCGAGGTTGCGGGCGAGGCGGATACGGCTGCTGACGACGATCTGGCGGTTTGGGCCATCGCCCGAGAGCCATTCGCCGGTGTGGGCGATGATGCGCGAAAGTTTCATGACGGAATGTCCGCCTCGATCTCCCGAATCTTGTCTCTAAGGTCCGCGGCGACCTCGTACTGCTCGTCGGCGACGGCCTGATCGAGTGTTTCTTTCAAACCGCGAATTTTTTGGGACAGCTCGCGCGATCGGGCGAGGCGGCCGGGCACTTTACCGACGTGGGCCGTGCCCTTGTGGACGTTACCGAGCATGTTCATGAGTCCCTGCGAAAACGTGTCGTAGCACGCGCTGCAGCCGAGGCGGCCGGTCTTTTTGAAATCAGCCTGGGTAAAGCCGCAAACCGAACATTTGAGCGCGGACGGGCCATTTTCGATCTGCTGCGCGGCACCGAGGCCAAGCAGCAAATCAGCGAGCGCGAATCCCGTGGGATCGTTGACGCCTTTGGCTTTCGAGCACGATTCGCACAGGTTCACCTTCTGCATCTTCCCGTCCACAATTTGGGTCAGGAAAACAGTGGCTTCTTTCTCCGCGCATACATCGCACTGCATGATCAATCAATCACGGTGCCGGTGGTCTGTGTCAACTCGCGGAATCGCGTCATGAGCTGCCGTGTGATGGGTCCGGGCTTGCCGGTGCCGATCTGGCGGCGGTCCAGGCTGACGGCTGGAATGAGCTCGGCGGCCGTGCCGGTGAGGAAACATTCGTCCGCGGTGAAAATGTCGTAGCGGGTAAGTTGCGGCTCCGAGATGCGAATGCCCGCTTCGGCGGCGAGTTCAAAAACGACTTCCCGCGTGATGCCCGCCAGCGCGCCGGCGGAAATCGGTGGCGTGAAAATCTCGCCGCGTTTCACGATGAACACATTGTCGCCCGTGCATTCGGCCACGTAACCCTGCTCGTTGAGCATGAGGCCCTCACCGGCCCCGGCGGACGTGGCTTCAATCTTCGCGAGCACGTTGTTGAGGTAGTTCAGCGATTTGATCATCGGGCTGAGCGCGCCGTGGGGAATGCGGCGGGTCGCACACGTCACGACGACGAGACCGTTTTCGTACATCTCGGCGGGATAAAGCGTGATGCCGGCTGCGATGATGATGACGGTCGGGCGGGGGCAATGCTCGGGGCTGAGTCCGAGGGTGCCTTCTCCGCGGGTGATCACGAGGCGCACGTAGCCGTCACGCAGGCCATTCTGGCGGATCGTTTCGAGGACGGCGGCGGTCATTTCCTCCCGCGACAAAGTGGGCGTGAGCCAGATCGCCTGGGCGGAATCGAAAAGTCGGGCGATGTGCGTTTCGAGACGAAAGACGCGACCATTGTAAAAGCGGATGCCTTCAAAAACGCCGTCGCCGTAGAGCAAACCGTGATCAAACACGGAGACTTTGGCGTGCTCTTTTTCAAAAAATTGACCGTCGATGTAAATCTTCATGGGAACTGCGGAAAGGGCCGGTTGACCGGTTTGGCCGGACGCGGAATATGCACTCCGCGTCGAAGGCTGACAAGCGGTGTTACCCGGCGGGCCTTGTCGAACGCGGGGGCCGCCGCTAGAGAATGCCCCGCATGGAGAAGTTCTTCCGATGGACCGCGCGTCTCGTCTTTTTGTTGATCGTGCTGGCACTGCTCGCAGGTGGCGGGGTGATCGTGGTTTTTAATCAGTGGAAAACGAAAAAGGTTGCGGAGCTCGACGCGGGCAGTGAGCTCGCGCAGGTCGACGCGGGGCAGGTCGAATTCACGGCGGCGGGTGACGGTCCGGCGGTGCTCGTTTGCCACGGAGCGCCTGGCGGTTACGACCAGGCGGCTTTGATCGGAGAGGCGTTCGAGCGGGCGGGTTACCGGGTGATCGCGCCGTCGCGTCCGGGATTTCTGCGCACGCCGCTCACGACCGGCCTCACGTTCGCCGAACAGGCCGACGCGTTGGAGGAATTGCTCGATTCGCTCGGGATCGACCAGGTCGTGGTGGTTGGGTTTTCCAGCGGCTCACCGGTGGCGGTGGAATTTGGAAAAAGGCACGGCGGGCGGACTCGCGGGCTGGTGCTGATTTCTCCCGTAACCCGGGCCTATTGGCCGGACATTGAAAAGGGATCAGTGATATTTTCCGAAGCGGCTTTGTTCAAAACCACGGGCGACATCGGTGCGTGGATGCTCGTCGAGGCTACCCGGCGCGACCCGGAGGGTGCCTTGGAATCGGTGCTGACCATCGATTCAACGCTCGACGCGGCCAGCCGCACGCGACTCGCTGCCACGGTCGCGGCCAACCCGGATCAGCGGGAATTTTTTCAGCGACTTGTCGGCACCCAGGCCCCGCTCAGTCCGCGCGAAAGCGGAACGCGCAACGACCTTATCATGTTGCGCAGCCTCCAAATGACGCCGTACGAGACTCTGCAAATGCCGATTCTTGTCGTGCAGGGTTCGGCGGATCGCAGTGCAGAATGGGGACTCGCTGATGATATCGTCGGCAAGGCTCCCAACGCCGAACTTTTCACCGTCGAAGGGGCCGGCCACCTCGTCTGGCTTGCTCCCGATCCGAACCCTCTCACGGAGGCAATCGTGAATTTTCTCGGTGGCCTGCCAGCGACGGGCCCGGCAGCGGTAGCGGAGCCTCAGGTGGAGTGAGCGCAATTTTCCGCGGGCATCCGCGGCGGGCCGTGCGTCGGAAGCTGGCGGTGCGTGCTGAATCGCGATAAAAAGAGCGGTGGATTTTTTCGAGCACCAGGATCGGGCGCACCGGAATACGAAGTGGCTGCTGGTCTATTTTGTGCTGGCCGTCCTTGGCATCATCGTCGTGCTCGATCTCCTCGCCGCGCTGGCGCTTGGGCGCAGCCCGCTGGATCCGCAGATGCTGTTGATGGTCTCCGGCGGGGTGATCGTGGTCGTCACGCTGGGATCCTTGTTTCGGATGGCAGAGCTTTCGCGTGGTGGGGGCGTGGTGGCGGAAATGCTCGGCGGCCGCCAGCTCGACCCGCACACGACCGATCCGAGGGAATGCCAACTCCGGAATATCGTCGAGGAAATGTCCATCGCGTCCGGGGTGCCCGTACCCGACATTTACGTGCTCGACCGTGAAGCCGGGATCAATGCCTTTGCTGCCGGCAATGCCCCGGGTGACGCGGTGGTCGCGGTGACGCGTGGCACGCTCGAGACGCTGAACCGCGACGAATTGCAGGGCGTCGTGGCGCACGAATTCAGCCACATCCTCAATGGCGACATGCGGTTGAACATTCGCCTGATGGGTGTGCTCAACGGGATTTTGCTCCTGGCGATTCTCGGGCAGATTCTGTTCCGCACGGGATTCTGGACGGGTGGGCAGGTGCGGACCGGACGAGACGGGAATAACGGCGCGCAAATGAGTTTGTTCGCGATCGGGGTGGCGTTGTTTGCGGTGGGATCGATCGGCGTGTTTTTTGCCCGACTGATCCAGGCGGCGGTGAGCCGGCAGCGGGAGTTTCTTGCTGACGCCTCGGCGGTGCAGTTCACGCGCAACCCGCTGGGAATCGCCGGTGCGCTTTTTAAAATCGGACAGGCGACGTCCCGCCTCGAGGCTCCGCGCAGCGGCGAGGCAGGCCACCTTTTTTTTGGCAATGGGCTGGGAGACGCGTTTGTTCGTGCGCTGGCGACGCATCCGCCGCTCGATGAACGCATCCGCGCCGTAGCGCCAGATTTCGATCCCGAATCCGTTACGGCTAGCCGGCCCGCTCCACTAGCCTCGCCCCCGCCGGCCGCCGCGAAAGTCTGGACCGAACACGCCGGAGCTCCGGGCACGCGCCATCTTGCCGTCGCTGCCGCCGTCATCGCAGCGTTACCCGAGTTCACCCGAACGGCGGCCCGTGAGACGGCTGGCTCGGCATCCCTGATTTATTCCCTTCTGTTGAGCGCGGATCCCGGCA
>JBGTDR010000066.1:0-19940 GCA_041748215.1 Chthoniobacterales bacterium | reverse complement strand
GCTGGGCGGCGGCGGCCGCATACATGTGGCAGCTCTGCCGGGTGGGCGGGGTAAGAGCGGTGGGCTGGGTCAGCAACCAGCTCGGTTCGGACGGATGTTCGATGGATTCGACTGCGCTGGGCACGCCGCCGTCCGCCTGCTGAATGCGGCGGAAAAGCTCCATGCACCAGAGGGCCTCATCGAGGATGTCCGGAATGTCGTTGCCGGACTCGGGAAGATTGAGATTGAGGCCTGCGTAATACGCGGGATCGGAATCGTGCAGGTCGAGCAGGATGTGGACGCCGCGCGTATGGTATTGCGGTAGGATGCTGCGGTCGTAGTCGGCCGCGTCGTGCCAGCCGCCCCACGCACCGGGGTGCGTCAGGTCGTCGAGCAGTGATGCCTGGATGCGCTGGAAGCTGTTGTGGCTGGCGAGGGTTGCGCCACCGCTGAAGAAAATCTTCGGATCGGTGAGGTGATGGAGGAAACCGTCATCGGGGTGAAAGTTGCGGGGCCGCCGAAACGTCGTGTGCGGCGGGCCGAGGGCGATGCTGGCGCGTTGATTCAAGTAACCCCGGGCGGAAACGAGGGTCGCGTCGCGCCAGACGTCCGCGTCGAGGCGAAACGGGGCGGAGGATCCAAGGCCTTGAATGACCACGCGGTAGCGACCGGGTTTTTGGAACTTCGAAAAATCGAGGGCGTGGAGGGACATCGGCAACTCGGACGACGTCCACTCGCGGCGGGCGATTTGTTCGGGCGTGGCGGCGGCGACCACTCGCTTGATGTCGCCGGTGAAGACAACTTCGCCGGTGCGGTCCTCGACGATTTGGAAACGCCGAAATCCAGTGAGGCCGGCGTCGCCGCCGGAACCAAGCCACTGGCTGGCGAGAGCGATTTTTTCGCGGTCGGCGGGGTGGTATCCGTGCAGGTTCACGTGAATGGCTTCGCTGCGCAGTCGCGTGTCGTCGAAGGCCACGCTCACGTTCGTCCGCGGCGCGCCGTCGCCCTGAAAGGTGATCTGGTAGGTGCGTCCGGGCGTGAGGGCGTGCGTCAGGCGGAGGAAAATCTCGTGGCGAAAGGTCGAACGCTGTTTGCCGTCCACGTATTCGAGTACCTCGGGTTTGCTTTTACGGAAGACGGCGCTTGGAGCGGTGGCGGGCTGAAACGCGGGGTCGTCGGGCGAGAAAATCGAGTAGCTGGCCGGCGCGTCGGCCCACGCGAGGTCGAGCGCCTCGCCCTCAAGGCGGTAGGCCGGGTAAACGTGATCCTCCTTCGGCCCGAGCAATTCGCCCAACACCCGCCCGTCGCGCACGATGGCGCGGCTGCGGTAGAACGTGCCGCCCTTCTGCCCAAACGGCAGCGGGCGGGATTCGCGGATCTCGTCACCGGCTTGTTTGACGTAGGGTTCCACCGGGCGATACGGGATCGCCTGCGCGTCGATGACGAGGCCGAGCGTGCTCGGGTCCGCGACGTAAACGTGTCGAATCTTTGGTTTCCCGGTCGCGAGGCCATCCTCGGCACCCGCAACGAGCTCGGGCTGCAAACCCTGGTAGGGCGCCACGAACGGGCTTTGGGCAGATGCGGAGTGCGCGAGCGCAGCGATGAAAAGGACAATCGGCCAGCGCCGGGACGTGGGGGCGTTATCGCGCAGAGTGGGAAAAGCGAACATGGGGGAATCTCCCGGACCGTAAACCGCGTTCCGCTCGTCGTCTCCCCGGAATTTCGCCCGGGGAAATCGAACCGCTATCAATGCTATTCGATAAAATCCGGCGGCGAATCCTGGACCGAAAATCGGAATACGCAAACTGCCCGCACCGTCGGTGAGTAAGCGGGAATCACCACGACCACGGCGCCAGTTGCGATCGCAACGCGGCGATCGCCGGACCGGATGCTTCGATCGGGGGCTGGGTCCACACGCATTCCACCACGAGATCGCCAGCGTAATGAATGCGGCTCAATGCTTGCAAAAATGGGCTGAAATCTTCGCCGTGCACTCCCGGTTGCGCGCGATTGCGATTTTCGGCTACGTGTGCGTGAACAATGTATGCGCCGGCTTTGACGATGTCGTCCGGCGATTCCCCGTTTCGCAGCATGTGGAAAAAATCGACGTGCAATCGGACGTTGGGGTGATTCACGCGCGCCACGGCCACCGCCCCTTCCAGCACGGTGTTGACCAGATTACATTCTTCGCGACAAAGCGGTTCCAGGGCGAGCGTGACACCGTGATTCCCCGCCAGCGGAGCCATGAGGTTGAGTGCATCCACCAGTTGTTCGAATCCTTCCGCCACCGACCAATCCGGCGGCACCTGACGCGCACCCCCAGAACCGAAAACCAGCAAGGGCACGTGAATCGCGGCCGCCCGGGCAAACGCGGTCTCCGCGTAACGCAGCAGCCGCGGCAGATCCACCTGCGGACCGCAAACCTTGAGATCGGCTGGCAAAAAACAACTCGCCGTGCGCATCGGTCGGCGCGACCTGGCGACGGCTGCCGCGTGCGGGACAAACCCGGATTCGGGCTGTTCGGGGACCAGCAACGACTGCACGTGACCTTCGATGAAATCGAAGTCAATTTGGTCGTAAGCGGAGAGGTCGTCCGGGTGGGAGCAGATGCCGAGTTGCATGATTGGGGCCAGGCGTGGGGTCGCAGAAATACCGACACTGTCCGCCAGTCGTGTCGCAGATTCGTCGGGTTCGTTTTTAATCTGGGCGGGCAATCTTGACTGTAAACGGCTCGAACGCGTTATCTGTAACGCGGAACCCTGATGTCCACGCCGACCTGCACCCTGCGCACGATCGCTGAAGCACTCGGCGTAAGCACGATGACCGTTTCCCGGGCGCTGCGAAACGCACCTCGCGTGTCTCCGGAGACACGCCGCGAGGTGCTTGCCGCCGCGAAGCGCCTTGAATACCGGCCCGACCCTGCGTTGACCGCACTAAATGCCTACCGAAACGGACTTCGAAAACCGACGGTTGCCGAGCCGATTTTGTTTCTGACGAATCACGCCACGCCAGACCACTGGCGTGGTCGGCACACTTTTCGAAATTATTTCCAGGGCGCAGAGGCCCGCGCAGCGCAGCTGGGTTACCGCGTTGAGCCGTTTTGGCTGGGTGCCCCTGGCCTGACGGCGCGCCGGGCGTCGCGCATCATCGAGGCACGGGGGATTCGCGGTGTGCTGGTTGGTCCGATGGAGCAGGGCGACACGCATCTCCAGTTGAATTGGGCTCGTTTTTCCGCCGTTTCGCTGGGCCGAAGTCTCGCCAGTCCTGGATTGACGACCGTTTCCACCAACCACGCGCAAGGAGTCGAGCTGGCCTGGCGGGAATGCTGGTCTCGCGGCAGCCGGCGTTTTGGATTGGCGCTGACGGAGCCCGAGGACCGTCGAACCATGGGCACGTTGCTGGCGTCGTTTTTACTTCAGCAGTCGCGAAGTCCGGCCCCCGCGGTCCCGGTCTTTCGCGGATCCGAGCAGGCCGCGCGGGAAATCGCCGCTTGGGTGGACCGGCACCACCTCGAAGTGTTGCTAAGCCACGATCCGGGATTTTACGACGGCCTTCCGGCCCGCGTTCGTAAGAAGCTCGCGTTTGTCCACCTCAACGTCCCGCCGGGTTCCGGGCTCGCCGGCATTGATCAAGGTCATTATCAGGTCGGCGAGAGCGCCATGGCGTTGCTTCACACCAAGTTGATCCAAAACGAAACGGGTGTGCCGGAGCGTCGTGACATTTTGATGATCGAAGGCCACTGGATGGATGGAACGATGTTTCCCCGCATCGCCGGAAAACCGGAGTTTCTGTAACTATTTGCCGACCGGAGTCGGTGTGGAATCGGTCGGTTGGCGGTTTTCCCAAAGCTCGAAATCGTCCCAATAAATCTGAAGTGTTTTTCCCTGGTTACGGAGGTGATCGACGATCTCCTTCGATGTGTAGAGTTTGAGCGGATTCCAATCGGTGATGCCATCCGGAGCGGGATCGGTCGTGTTCTGCGTCCAGCCCGTGACATCGTAAACAACCTCTCGCTGGCCGCCGTCGGGCGTGACCGCCATAAAAAACCGGCCATTCTCGTTGTCGCCCTCCTTGAAATAATATTCGAGCGTGAACCACGTGCCGATGGGGACCTTCACCGGACTGATCGGTGCGCGCCAGACGTGTTTCTGACGGGGGTCTTCGGCGCTCAGCAGGAAACTGAGGTCACTGGTATCTCCCGTCGGTTTTCCGATGCCTACGCCAATCCGAAACCCGGTGGGATTATTCGGCGGGACCCAATACACGTTGTTCCAAAATTCGGCGATCGTGAGCCACGTGATCTTTTCAGGGAGCGTCCGCAACCCGAGCCAATCCCCCGGCAAGAGGACGCGAACCGATTGATAAAACTCGGGAAATCCTTTCTCGCGACCGTAAAGGTCGAGTTGCACGCGGGCCTTGGTCGCGCCCATGTCAGCTTTCCAGCCATCGTTCAGCCAGAACCAAAGGACATGATTGTCCGGATTGCCCGGCTCCGGCACCACGCGACCAAACCGCTGGCTGGGATCACCGCCTGTGTATTCGATCTCGATTTTTGTGAATCCGACGGCTTTCCCCATGTCCTCGACCCAATCACTCCGGTCCGGGAGAGAATCGTCTTTGCCGATGAGTGCATCGTCGGCACCCGCGGGAACGACGCGCGTGTCGCCCTCGAATCCCGACCGAAAGAGCAATCGTGGTCCGTCGGCGGAGTGATCAATGGTCGTTTCAGTAGTCATAAGTTCTGGAGCGAGTGTTTCGGCCTGCGCGTGCGCCGAAGCGAACACCGCCAGACAGAGCGAGACGGCAAGAAATGGCAGCGAACAACGCCGGAGAAACATGGGAGCGAGTTTCGAAAAATTGGGGGAAAGAACGAGCTGGCGTTACCAAATGCAGTCTGACCGTCAGCGCGGGGAGTTATTTTTCGTAGGCACCAATCGTGGGCGGCGTCTCCCGCGCCTGACCGGCTAGATCCCGGTACGGCCCGAAAGGTTCAACGGCACCGGCACCTATGGCCGGACTGCCGGGACGGAGGCGAAAATCGGCCGAACTGCCTTCGATGGACGGATTGACGAAGCGCGGGTCGCCAACGCGGTCGCCTTTCCCAAGAGTCGGTTTGGTGTTTCCGCCGAAATACAGGTTGTTGCGGTAAACGATGTTCGTCGGGTTGCCGGTCGCCGGGTTGAGCGGGTAGGGCTTTTCGTCGGCTTCGACGTCAGCCACGCGAGCGACCATGATGTTATTGATGATGCGCACATCGTCGGACTCCCAGCTCGCGTAAATCTGGCCGTAATGCAGATGCGGCGATGCACTGTTGAAATACGCCGTATTGTTGATGATGTCGACGTGCGCCGCTCCGACGCAGTGAATGCCCGAGCCACCGTTGTTGAAGACGAGGTTGTTCTGGACCAGCGTGCGGCCGATGTAGCGGATGTCTGGGCGGTCGACGGGTTTGATGTTCAGATCAAGAATGATGCCGTTGCCGTCGGAATATTTCCCCTGATCGCGCCACATGTAGCGGGTTTCGTTGCCGTGGCTGATGTTGTCGCGGATCAATATTTTGTAGATGCCGCTGACTCCATCGAAATTGGAGGATCCCATCGTCGAGATGCCCGACGTGGCATAAATGGTCGTCCAGGAATTGTAACGCAGCAGATTGCGCTCGAAGAAAACCCAATCCGCCTCGAGAAATCCGACGCCTTGGGCGGGTGCGTATTCTACGAGGTTGTCCGCGAAACGAAGGTGATGTGGCGGATTCGCTTCGTAACGGCCGTCCACGGCGATGCCGTTGCTGTTGATCCGGGCGACCGCCTCGTTGAGCAATTCGGGATGTGTTTTTTCCAATGTGTCGCCATCGCCTCGCACATGAAGGCCGCGCAATTCCAGGTAAGCCAAAGCCGGAGCCGTGGACCGCTCGGATTTCGAGCCGCGACCGATGTTCACGATGTTCCAGGCGTTGCTTCGGAGTGTGGGACGTTCACCGGGATGGTTTTTCAAAACGATCCACGCGGCGGGTGTTCCTCCCCGCACAAACGAAACGACGTGCTGTTCCCCGCCATCGTAGGTCCCCTGCCGGAGCAGAATGATGTCGCCCGGTCCCGCCGCGTCGACGGCGCGCTGCGGCGTCGCGAATGCGGTGGCTTCCGTGCGCCCGTCGTTATTGTCACTGCCATCCGGGGCGACGTAGAAGGCGGGTCCGGCGAGGGCGACATTGTCTACGCGCAATTCGTGCTGGCCCATCGGCCACTCCGCACCGGCCAGATCAAACGACAGTTCGATCGCGGGAGCGTCGGGCTGAAAATTGCCAGCCCCGAGCGGGGTGAGAGTCGAAAGATCGAGCGTATGACGATGGATGAAGTCTGGTGCCGCGGCATCAACGGTCCCCTGTAATGCACCGGTCGGTTGACCATCCGCATCGAGCGAGGTGATCGTAACGTGGACGGGCAGGGCAGCGCTGGCGGAGAGGTCGAATGCGAGCGTCAATTTGGCGAGGTCGTTTTCCGCGAGCGCGACCGGCAGCGGCCCGCTGCGAAATCCAGCACGCCAGGTTTTGTTCCCACCGGCCGCATCGACCCGCAAACGCAATGCCGGGCTCTGATCGGCCGAATCCCGCGTGTCGAACGTGCCGACCGGCTCCCACGACAAATCCGCGGTCACTTCCGAAGTCGTGACGGGAGCAGCCGCAGTCCACGGATTCTCTGCGTTAAAATCATACCCCAATCGCGAGGGTGCCGTTGGGGCTGCAGTCAAAGCAAACGACGGAAGGATAAAAACAAGGACAGAAACAGACAGACGGATCACGGCATGTAAATGGCTGGTGGAGGGTGCGAGTAACGGTTCGGATTTTCCACCGATCGTCTCGTTGTCGCGAGGCGACCCCAAACTTTACGGTTAAGCGGTTGCGCTCGCTACGGCTTCCGAGTTGTCCCCAGCTTAGCCGGGGGCAACGGTGCTCCAGTCACGGCCCAAGGCAAATTTCAAATCGTTCCAGGTATTTCCGATATTGGTATCACACCTCACAATGTGAGGTAAGTGTCGCCCGCCCATCCGCGCGTAGGGATTCCAATCACACGAAAGCATCAGACTGAGTTTCGTCTGAAGATTTGACATCGTCCGTCTCGCAGGGCTTGGGTTCGCAATGCTCACAGATTTCGTGTGAATTCTTCGGATTCTCTTGAAGTCAGGTTGCTTCGCTACGGCTTCCGAGTGTTCTCCTGCATAGCTGGTGGCGACCGTGTTCCCGCCATTCCAAGGCCATTCCACATTGGGCCAGGTATCTCCGATTTCGATATCATACCTCACCATTTGAGGTATGCATCGTGCGGCCTTAAGCGGGTTGCGATCCCGGGAAATTACGGGGTGATACTGAAAAAAAATCTGCCCCGCCGGGTGAGGGGTCATCTCACGGACCCCGGCCGCGATTGACCCGCTTGGCGCGGTAGCTCGGCTTCCGGATTCTTTCGAAAACGAAACTGCCCCGCCGGGGTGGCGGGGCAGTCGGAGAAGATTGGGAGGCGGACCGCCGATCGGTCGAGCGAACCTCCCGGATAACTGAAGGTCGGATCAGGCGCGGGTGCCGGCGCGGCGGCGGGCGACCGCGAGCGCGATCAACCCAACACCAAAGATGATGCCGTAGGTCGAAGGCTCGGGTACGGCGGTGATGGTGAAACCGTCAATCCGGGTGCCGCCAGACGCTCCTGACGCAGCGTAAAAGCCGAAGGCGGTCAGATTTCCTGAGGGAAGTGCGGTGGCCGAACCTATTGCAAGAGTGCTGCCGGCAGTGAAGTCCAGCGTGCTCCAGGTTGCGGTACCGAAATCGAGAACCGACGTGTTCCAAACACCTGTAGCGTTGGGATTCGGAAGAGCCTGGGAAACATACCACGAGCCACCAATCTGCACGGCGGCGCTTAAAGCCGGTCCAGTACCGCGCTGATCCCACGAGATCGTGTTGATCGTGAAGATCGAGCGATCAACGGCGTATTCGGTCGTGTAGGCGAGAAACGACGCGTTATTGAAGAAAAACGTGCGGCCATCATTGGTCGGCGTGGTTCCAGTGACTCCACTGTTCACAGCGGGAAGGCTGTTGATATTGGAGAAACTTCCGACCCCTGGACCGTCTGCTGAAACGCCTGCGTTGTTGGTATTGGCCGTCTCATCAACACCGTTTACGCCGTAGGCTTCCCAGTTGTAGACGGAGACAACGGAACTTCCCGTTCCCGATCGGCCAAAAACCTCGCGGTAAATGACATCCTGAGCCGAGGCTGGGAGGATGCTGGAGACGGCAAGTGCGGCGATGAGGGGGAGGAGAAGGGATCGGGATTTTTTCATTTGAGGGGTGTTGTTCAGTTTCGCGGAAGATGTCGCGCCCCTGCGCGAAGTAAAACACCGTGATCATTTTATGGGACAATGCGCCGCCCCTTCGAGTTAGGTCGTAACGAGGGAATGCAAAGTCCGGTCCTTGTGCACAAAGCGTTGGAGCGAAACCCGCAACGGGATCGGGCACCGTGGAGAGGCCCCAACTCATGAGACGTATTTTCGCCATGCTTTTCGCGACCTTTCCGGTATCCACCCTCGCCCAATCGCTGATTGATTCCGACAACGCGCGCATTGTGGAGACGGCGAATGCGATCACCGGTGGACTGACTTCACCACGCGACAAAGCGGTCGCGATTCATGATTTCGTGCGGGACGAAATTGAGTTCGGCTGGACGGGCCGGTTTTATGAAATGAGAGCCTCGCAGGTGCTGACGGCGCGCATCGGCTACTGCAATACCAAGTCCACGTTATTTGTGGCGCTTTTGCGGGCGGCGGGGATCAACGCCCGTATTCGGTTTGTCAGTCTTGATGCGGATATCCTTCACGGGCTGGTGGAAACGGGCCGGCCGTACGTGGACCATTCGTATGCCGAGGTGGAACTCGATGGTCGCTGGATCCGAACCGACAGTTACATCGTGGATCGCAAACTTTTCCGGGCGGCTTTTCGGCGCTTGGAACGCGAGGGCCGGATCATTGGTTATGGCATTCATCGGAATGGCACGGTGACGTGGGATGGCGAACGGGATGCGTTTGCGCAGTTCGTGGACGACGGATCGGTGTCGCGGTTGTCCGACGCAGATTACGGAGTTTTTGATGACGTCCTCGCGTTCTACAGCTCAGGCAATGGCCGGGACGAGATCTCGGGTGGGCTCAAGTGGATTTTCCCGGCACTCATTCGGTCGGCCACCCAGCGCGTGCGGGCACTCAGAGAATCAGCGCCTGACGCGTAGATCATCCGGTCAATAATCGATGAGATTCCGTGTATTGGGTGAGCAACCGGAGCTTGGCGGAACTGCGCGCCATCGATAATCTTCACGGCAAATTCGAACCTCTCAAACCATGAAAATTCGCGCGTACGCTGCTACGAAAACCCAAGGCGAACTGACTCCGATCGAATTCGATCCGGGCGATCTTGGGCCGGACCAGATCGAGATCGCGGTCGAGAGCTGCGGTATTTGCCATTCGGACCTCTCGATGCTGGATAACGCGTGGGGCGCTTCCAAATATCCGCTCGTGCCGGGTCACGAGGTGGTGGGCCGCGTCCGTGCCGTTGGCAGCAGCGTGCCCGGTTTCGCGGAGGGCGATCGCGTCGGGCTTGGCTGGTATTCGGGCAGCTGCATGACGTGTGACGAATGCCTGGGAGGTGATCATAACCTGTGCAGCACGGCTGAAGCGACCATCATTGGCCGACACGGGGGATTCGCTGATCACGTGCGTTGTCATTGGGCGTGGGCCACGCTCATTCCGGACGGAATCGACGCCAGCAAAGCCGGTCCGCTTTTTTGCGGCGGCATCACCGTATTTAACCCGCTGGTGCAAAACAACGTCCGCCCCACGGACCGGGTCGGCGTGATTGGAGTGGGAGGTCTCGGCCACCTCGCGTTGCAATTTTTGAGCAAGTGGGGCTGCGAGGTGACGGCCTTTTCGTCGAATCCGGATAAAAACGACGAGCTTCACCGACTCGGCGCGATGCACATCATCAATTCCCGGGATCCCGCTGCGATCAAAGCGGCGACCGGGCGCTTCGATTTCATTCTTTCGACCGTGAATGTCACCCTCGATTGGAACGCGTATTTTGCGGCGCTCGCGCCGAGAGGTCGTTTTCACACGGTTGGCGCAATCGATAAACCGGTCGCGATCCCGGCATTTCCGATGATCGTGGGCCAAAAATCCTTCGCGGGCAGCCCGGTTGGTTCGCCCGTCACGACCCGGAAGATGATCGATTTCTGCGCCCGCCACGGCATCGCACCTGTCACGGAACATTTTCCGATGTCGCGGGTGAACGACGCCATCCAGCACCTGCGTGATGGGAAGGCTCGTTACCGCATCGTGCTGGAAGCCGACTTCGCCTGAGCGGTGGGGCATCTTCCCACTGGACGTGGGGGCGCGGCGGGGCACAGTAAGAATTCATGAACCCGACACTCCTTCGTTCCGCCATTGCCGCCGCCGGTCTTGTAGTCGCGCTGGCATTTTCGTCGTGCATCACGTCGGACGTGATCGCGAAGGCTGAGGGCAATCCTCCCACGCTGCGTTCGGTGCAACGCAGCTACCAGCCCGAGCCACCTCAGCCCGCTTACTGGCTGCTGGTCCCACTCACCATCCCGATCGATGTGATCACGCTGCCCGGGCAATTCATCTATTTTCAGACGCGGGAAGACTACTGATCGCGGCCGGCACCGCCGGACGGTTGCCGACGTGCGATTTCATGGCTACACCTGCCAGCGCTCTGCGCCATGAAAACGCACCTTGTATTCGCCATCATGACGGTCGTCCTGCTGGCGTTGGTCATCAGCCAGACGCCGCGGCATTCGCTGACGTTCGATGACGTGATTTCGCAGGCCCGGCGGCTGGCGGCGGAGCCGTGGCGGCCGGTGGAAAAAGTGCCATCGGAGGTGCTGCAAAAGCTGAACTACGACCAGTATCGGGACATCCGGCTGAAGGATGAACACACGCTCTGGCAACGGCAGGGGCTGCCGTTCCAGGCGCGATTTTTTTTCACCGGGCACATCCATTCCGAGCCCGTCACGATTTACCAGGTCAACCGCGAGGGAGCGGGACCGGTTCCGTTCTCGCCGGATTTTTTCAACTTCGGGACCCTGAACACCTTTCCACCGGAAGAGGCGGCGAAGGGAGGTTACGCGGGTTTTCGCGTTCACTACCCGATCAACCGCTCCGGCACGCTCGACGAATTTCTCGTGTTTCTCGGGGCGAGTTATTTCCGTGCCGTCCCCCGCGACCAGGTTTGGGGACTGTCAGCACGTGGCATCGCGATCGACACCGAAGCGAAAGAAGAATTTCCCGCGTTCACTACTTTTTGGCTGGTCGAGCCATCGCCCGGCGCGAGCGAGTTGAAAATTTACGCGCTGCTGGACGGGAAAAGCATCTCGGGTGCGTATGAGTTCGTGGTGATCCCGGGAGCGGAAACCAAGATGCGTGTTCGCGCCGTGCTTTTCCCGCGCCGCGACATCAAACGCATCGGAATCGCTCCGCTCACGAGCATGTATTGGTTCGGAGAAAACACGAGCAACACGTTTGGTGACTTCCGGCCCGAGGTGCATGACTCCGACGGGTTGCAAGTCGCCCTTGGAAACGGCGAGTGGATCTGGCGGCCGCTCGCGTGGTCATGGCAGCTCCAGATCAATACGTTCACGACCGAGAAACTCCGCGGATTTGGCCTATTCCAGCGCGACCGCGACTTTTCGCATTACCAGGATCTCGAAGCGAATTACCATCAGCGGCCGAGCGCGTGGGTCGAGCCAGAAGGCGATTGGGGCAAGGGTGCGGTGCATCTCGTGCAAAATCCGACCGACAAGGAATTTGAGGACAACATAGTCGCATTCTGGCAGCCCGCCGACGGGGCGAAAAAAGGTCAGCGCCTCGAATTCGCTTACACGCTCACGTGGTTCGGAGAAAATGGCGGTCTGCCGCCCATCGGCCGAGTGTGGGCGACGCGCATCGACTACCAGGATCAGTTGTACTTCCGAAAAGTCATCCTCGATTTCGGCGGGGGCGATCTCGCGAATCTGCCCGCCGATACTGCCGTCGAGGCGGATCTGTTGATCAGTGACAATGGCGCCGTCGAAGCTGTTTCCGTGCAGCGCAACTCCAACGACGGCACCTGGCGCCTTACGTTCACGCCGAAAACCGCACGCACCAACGAGCCGGTCGAAATGCGCGCCGCCTTGACGCTCAATGGCCGCCCCGTCACCGAAACCTGGAGTTACACCTGGCAGCAATGAGTCTGGACGAATGGAATGCCGCTTGTGATCGGCTGGAGGATTTCCTGGACGCACACCGGGTGCAGGATCGTGCCCTCGTCCTGCGTCTCACGACTGACTTGCTCGCTGAGGCCCGCCGCCTCCACGCGGAAAATCCCATTTACTCTCCGGTCGAAACCACGCTCGATCTCGCCACGGCGCAAACCGAAGCGTGGTTTTCGCGGTTGGCCGCCGACACGGCTCCGACCGATGGAAATGCCGCCGCGCGTGCCCGTGTCGCTTATTTCGCGGCCGGCGCGCACCGCGAATGGCCGGCCGCTTTTCTCGATCCTGATCCGCCCGCCGCCATGATCGAAGCCATCCGACGCGCGTCGATTCAGGCCGGCCCGGACTTGGAATTCACCAGCCTGATCCGGCGGGAAGTCGACTACGGCCCCGTTGAGGATCTCGCCCGCGAAACGTGGGAGCAATTTTCGTGGTCACACGTTCTGCGCGCTTTCCTCATCTGGGTCGTCATCTTTTTTGCAGCTTACGGCAGTTACCTCGCATTTTTCGCATGACCGCCTTTCAAAAAACCTCCGAGCTTCCGGCCGAGGTCGCTTCGCTGCGCCAGGCGCTTTTTCTCGCCACGGGCGGAGGCATCACGATTGCCGGGACGTGGTTGCTCACCGGACTTTTCCGCAGCGGTGGCATCACCGCGACCGAATGGGCGCTGCTCGTGCTTTTTGTGATTTTATTCGGCCAGCTCGCGTTCGGATTTTCCATCGCGTTCTGGGGATTCGTCGTTTGGCTGCGGGGTGGCGAACCCTATGAAGTCATGCGAACGCTGCCCGAGACCGAGGATTGCCCGCCGGGCTCGACCGCCATCATCATGCCGGTCTTCAACGAAGAACCGGGGCGCATTTTTCGTGCCGTGGAAAACATGGTGCGCTCGCTCGAAGCCACCGGCTGTGGAGCGGCATTCGATTTTTTCATTCTCAGCGATTCGAACAATCCCGACAACTGGATCGAGGAGGAATGCGCGTGGGTGAACCTTTGCTCGCGGCTCAACGCGTTCGGCCGCATTTTTTACCGGAAACGCCGCGTTTCTCTTCACGGCAAAAGCGGAAACGTTGCCGATTTTTGCCGCCGTTGGGGCCAGCGTTACCGCTACGCCGTCGTGCTCGACGCCGATTCCGTCATGACGGGCGAACTGCTCGTTCGCCTCGCTCGCGTCATGGACGCCAACCCCGCCATCGGCATCGTGCAGACCGCGCCGCAAATCGTCCGTGGGACGTCGCTGCTCCAGCGGCTCGTGCAATTTTCGACCCGCAGTGTTGGGCCGCTCTTTGCCGCGGGTTCAAACTTCTGGCACCTCGCGGGAGCCAGCTATTGGGGGCACAACGCCATCATCCGGCTCCAGCCGTTCATGCAACATTGCGTGCTGCCCGAGTTGCCGGGTCGCAGCGCGGCGGATCGCCACATCCTCAGCCACGACACGGTCGAAGCCGCCCTGATGCAGCAGGCGGGATTTCAGGTCTGGTTTGCGTACCAGGAGCCCGGTTCCTACGAAGAAGGTCCGCCAAACCTGAGCGAAAGTTTCAAGCGCGACCGTCGCTGGTGCCAGGGCAACCTGCAGCATTTCTGGTTTCTGTTCGCGCCCGGCACCCACTTCACCAACCGCATCCACATTTTTTTCGGTCTGATGGCCTACCTGTCCGCGCCACTTCTCCTGGTTTTCATCACGCTCAGCGGCATCGACACGTACTGGAAACAACAATTTGCGATCCTGTCGGCCCGGGCGGCTGATCCCGTCTGGACTGGGACGTGGTGGACGTCCGTGCTCCTGCTCGGACTTACGGTCACGCTGCTTTTTCTGCCGAAGGTTCTTGGTGCGATCCATCTCCTGCCTCGCGCCCGGGAATTCGGCGGTGTTCTGCGCATGGGCGTAAGCGTGATCTTCGAAACGCTGCTCTCCATCCTGCTCGCGCCGATCTTCCTCTTTTTTTACACGCAATTTGTCGTGCTCACGCTGCTCGGACTCCGGGTGAATTGGAAAACGCAGAACCGCACCACGTCCGCCATCCCGTTCGGTGAAGCGATCCGGACGTACGGCCCGCCCACGCTGCTCGGAATCGCGGTCACCGTTCTCACGTTGATGCACGTTCCGATCCTCACCCTTTGGTTGTCGCCACTCCTTGCTGGCTGGCTGCTGGCAATTCCTCTCGCGCTGCTCACGAGTTCCGATCGGGTTGGGGGCTGGTTGCGAAGCCGCGGTCTGCTGCTCATTCCCGAGGAGATTCGCACGCCGCCGATTCTCGCTGGTCTGGACGATCCGCCACCCGCTCTCGCGCGTCCGCAAACTCTCGCCGACGTTGCCCATTACGGCATCCTTCGTGTGGTGCTCGATCCATTCGTCAATGCCGTGCACATCGCGCTTCTCCGCCGCTCCCGCGTGCACGCCAAACACAAAGGCGAATACCTCGCCGCGCTGAGTGACCGCCTTCTTTCTTCAGGTCCCGGCGCACTCACCGTCCGCGAGACTCACGCATTGTTGTGGGACTCTGGTGAGCTGGCGCGCGTCCACCGTGATCTCTGGACGCGCCCAGGAACCCGGCTCGATCCGTGGTGGAGGTTCGCTCTTCGCCACGCGAGCGAAGATTAATGGCGGCGCATCAGCCCGCCGATGGGCCTATTCGCGCTGCGACCTCGACGATCACCTCGATGAGACGCTGGGGCGAGAGCGGTTTGCTGAGGTATCCATCCAGACCCGCTTCCCGGCACTGGTCCTGCACGCCCGGCGCGAGATTTGCCGTCTGCGCAAGAATGTTCACCGGCGGCGATTTCTGGGAGAGCTCCCAGGCCCGAATTGCGCGGGTGGCCTGAAAGCCGTCCATGATCGGCATTTGCAAATCCATCAGCACGAGGGCGTAATTTCCAGTGCGGACGGCGTCGACCGCAGCCTGGCCATTTTCGACCCAATCCCACGAGCAACCCAGCAGTTTTAGCGTGAGCCCCAGCAGTTTTGCGTTCGATCGGTCGTCCTCTGCCACGAGCACATGCAACGGTTTCAGCCCGCGCTCTGCCAGACTCGCAATCACGCGGTCGCACTTTCCATTCCGGCAAACAGTTCGATGTGCGCCTGGAATCCCCGGCGGGCTTCGTCTACAACGGCTGCCACTTCCGTCGCACCGAGTGGCAGTGCGTCGAGTGCGGCCCGCAACCGGATTTTGGCGATTCCTGGAGCTCCCAATTCGGGAAATTCATACAGCGCAAGGCCGTGCCCGGCGGTCAGTCCGAGCGCGCGCTGCAGGAGATTCGAAAGCATTTGTCCGCCGCTCAGATCACCGAAATAGCGGATGTAAAAATACGCCGCCAGCCGGACCGACTCGTTCCGCGCGACCTCCGCGATTCGGAGCGCGAGCGGGTTGCTCTCCGGAATCCGCACCGTCACGTTCAACTCCGTTAGGTCCCGTTGTAGCGCCGTGCTGCGGAAAACTTGCGGCTGATACAACCCGGCCACCTCCCGGCGATCCTGATTCTGGGTGAGCGCGGATTCCAATGCCTCGTAAACCGGGGCGAGCAGGGTCAGGTAGTTCGCGTATTCGCTCCGCGTCACGGTCCCGGCGATGATCGCGCGAAAAATCGCCGCTGCTTCGGCCGCGGCGTGAAGCTCACGGGTTGCCTCCCGCAGTTGGGTGCTCAGCGGTTCAGCCACCGCGCGCCGCCTCCACGGGTCGCCGGGCATCAGGAGCCAGGACTTCCGGCAGGGTCACCCGGACGCACGTGCCTTTGCCTTCGGCGCTTTGAATTTCCACCCGTCCGCCGTGGAGTTCCACCAGCGACCTCACGATCGCCAGCCCCAACCCGGCCCCCTTGTGACTGCGGGAATCACTCGCATCGACCTGGAAAAATCGGTCGAACACCCGGTTCAAATCGCCGCCGGCTATTCCCCGGCCGGTGTCCACGACTTCGAATACAACTGCCCGATCGGATCGATAACTCAGCCGACAAATCACCTGGCCGCCCGCCGGCGTAAATTTCACGGCATTCGTTAACAGATTCACCGCCACCTGGCGCAGCCGCCGCGCATCGCCGTAATATTCCACCGGGCGTTCAGGCACGTTGAGCTCCAGCGTGATCGCAGCAGAATCTGCCATCGGACGAAACCACGTCGCAACTTCCCGGATCACTTCTGCGAGATCGATCTCCGATCGATTCAAGGCATCTGTGCCTGCTTCGAGCTTGGCGAGATCGAGAATGTCGTCGACCAACCCAAGCAGATGTTCACCCGCGCGATGGACGTCGTGGGAAAACTCCCGGTATTCCGGCGCCCCCAGCGGTCCGAATGTCTCGTTGGCCATCAGCTCGGAGAATCCGAGGATCGCGTTGAGCGGCGTGCGCAATTCATGGCTCATGTTTGCCAATAACGCCGTTTTCATTCCCGACGCCTGCAGCGCCTGCTCACGAGCTGTCTGCATCGCGTCCGACATGCGCTGCTCCGCCGTCACGTCCACAAAATCAAGCACCGTCACCCGCAGAGACCCGGTCTCCGCGCACACCCGGAGCGCGTCCCGCTGCCCGACCACCAGCATGCAGTGACCACGGCCCGGCGACCACGCTTCGACCCGCTGCCGGTTCGAGCAAAACGCCAGTTCGCTCCACCCGAGATTCCGGAGAAAATCCGTGAACGTCACCCCGATCACGTCGAGTGCATCGAGCACAAAAAATTCGTTAAATCCCGTGTTCGTCGTCAATACAACCGGCTCCGATGTGTCCGGTGTCTGGATGAAGAGCGCCAGACCCTCGCTGAGCGAGTCGGTGAGTTGCACGCCGGCCAGCGCTCCCTCGCCACCCTCGGCCACGAGCTCGGGTATATCCGCACACATTTCCGCGCGGAATCCCGGGTCTACCAGCCGTTCGGCGACCAATGCCGCCAGCGCTCGCAGCCGGCCTTCATTCTCGGGCGTCCACTCCTGCGAAGCGCCCCGGACCGTTTCCCGCCACAGCGCGAATGATCGGCGTGGCGACATTCGCTGATGCGCATCGATCTCAACGGGTCGCGCGGGGTCTCCGCCCCAATGCACCTCGCGGATCATTTCGCCGCGGAAGCAAAAAAACACCATGGGCTCCGGCTCGGATGCCACCACGCACACCGCCATACCGCACGCCTCACCACCGGGCTCGAGTCCTCCCGAGGCGACCAACGGCAATCGGTCAAAACTTTGGACCGCTCCGATCCCGGCCTGCGTCAGCAACTCCTGCGCGTATTGTCGGATCCAATCCGGTTGCGGGGCCGGACCGACGCTGATGACCGCTGTCCCAATCAGAATCGCCGCGGCGTCCGCCTCGACGAGTGCACACAGTCGCTCCGCACCAAACAACAATTGCCGCAAACATTCGCCGCCGTTCCGATCTTCCAACAGGCCACGCAGCCGGATTTCCTCCTCGTCCTGGCGCCGCCGCCGCCGATCCCGCTCTTCATGTTGACGCTCCGTGATCCAGACGCCCAGGGCGGCTGCAAGTTCTTCGCTACTGCGGCGTAATGCGGGGTGCGTCAGACGTGCTTTGTCGTGGTGGCACGCGATCAACCCCCACAATTCCCCCTCGACCAGCACGGAAATCGTCATCGTTGCGCCGACCCCCATGTTTTGCAGGTATTCGATGTGGTAAGGCGACATGCTGCGCAGCACGGAGCGGCTGAGATCAAGTGGCCCTGATCCATTCGCTGACAGAATCGGCGTTGGCAGGGCGTTCACGTCCACGAGCGAACGCATTGGGTTTTCCCGGTAAAGCTGGCGCGCTTGCGCCGGGATGTCGGTCGCCGGATACCGCAGGCCAAGATACGAAACGAGGTCCGGCCGCCGGTGTTCTGCCACGACTTCCCCCGACCAATCGGGATGAAATCGATACGCCATCACACGGTCGTAACCCGTCAGCAGCGCGATCGCTCTCACGATCTGTCGCGCCGCGAGAAAGACATTACTCACCTCCGGAAATCTGATCTCGGACGCGCCCGTCGTCGTTTCGCCGAGGTGATGAGCATTCTCCAGCTCCCAAACGTCCAGATCTCCATTCCGATAATGCGATACAAAAAATGTCCGCCCGTCCTGGGCAAAGGTCAGCTGGTCAGGCTGCCCGAATTCCGTCGTCGGCCACTCACCGCACGGCAATCCAATTCTCGCCGCAATTTCCGCCCAAGGCCGCTGCAACACATCGCCAACGGCCTGCGCAAAAAACGTCTCAACCGATTCCGAGACGTACTCGATCCGGCCGTTGTCGCGATTCACAGCAAACAGGATGCCGTGCGCCTGAGCGAGGCCCAGCATCCGGATCGGCTCCCCCTCGCATTCAGAAAAATCAATGGCCTGCTCAAGCGTATTGGAGGGCGGAAAAAAAGCAGACATGCCGGAACCCTCCGAACTACGTAACAAAGCGACGCCCCGGAGAACAGCCTTATTCTAAGCAGGACGAAATGACGCTCGAATCCCCGACACGTTGGGATTCTGGCCGGAAATCTGCTTCGCGGGAACTCCTCCAAATGGACGCCCTCCTGATTGCGATCGCATTTTTGTTCGGATTGGTCGTCAGCCGCTTCGGTCTGCCACCGCTCCTCGGATTTCTCGCGGCCGGCTTTGTCCTGCACGCCTTCGGCAAGGAAGGTGGAGATACGCTCGCCGCGATCTCGGATTTTGGCGTCAAACTTCTGCTCTTCACCATCGGCCTCAAACTTCAGGTCCGCAGCCTGCTCCGGCCGGAGGTCTGGGCGGGAGCCACCGGCCACGCCGTGATCACCACGGCGGTGTTTGCAGGTGGACTGGCGCTGACGGCCGCCTTCCTCCCGCTGCCGAATCTTTCCGCGATCCTGATCCTCGCCTTCGCGCTCTGTTTTTCGAGCACGGTCTTTGCGGTGAAAATGCTCGAAGCCAACGGCGAAATGGGGGCGCTGCATGGCCGCATCGCGATCGGCATTCTCATCATGCAGGATCTCGTTGCGGTTCTGTTCCTCGCCGTTTCCAAAGGCCAGTGGCCCTCGCCATGGGCACTGCTTTTGATCGGCGGTTTATTCGCCGCCAGACCGTTGCTTGGTTGGGTGATGAGCCAGTCGGGCCACGGCGAGCTCATCACGCTTTGCGGATTGTTCCTTGCCCTCGTCGTGGGCGGCAGCGGCTTCGAGTTTGTCGGACTCAAGGCCGATCTTGGCGCGCTCTTTATCGGCATCCTCGTCGGCACTCACCCGAAGGCGAAGGAACTCGGCAAATCCCTGCTCGGCCTCACCGACCTTCTCCTCGTAGGTTTTTTTCTGAGCGTCGGCCTCGAAGGGCTGCCCGGCTGGCAGGGCCTGCTCACCGCTGCCGTGCTCGCCCTCGTCCTGCCAGCCAAAGGATTTCTCTTTTTTCTCATCCTCACCCGCTTTCGCCTGCGCGCCCGCACGTCGTGGCTGGCCGGCCTCAATCTCACCACCTACGGCGAGTTTGGCCTGATCGTGATTGCGATCGGCGCAGGCAAAGGCTGGATCGGCTCCGAATGGCTGCCGATCACCGCCATCGCGCTATCGATCAGCTTTCTCATCGCGTCGCCGCTCAATCGCAACGCCGAGGCGCTCTACCAACGATTCGCCGCCTGGCTCCATCGGTTTGAAACGGCCGGCCGCCATCCCGACGACATCCCGGTGCGCACCAACGGCGAGCGAATCGCGGTGTTCGGCATGGGCCGCGTCGGCCAGGCGGC
>JBGTDR010000065.1:0-28620 GCA_041748215.1 Chthoniobacterales bacterium | reverse complement strand
TTCGCGCTGGGTTTCGAGCGTGGCAACAAGCACCGGCGCAGCGAGGTTTTCCCCGAGATCCCCGGTGGCGATGCCGACGTTCCATCCCCGATCCCGCCATTCGCGCCACTTGTCGTTGGCCAGCGCGCGGGTCGGCATCGTGTAAACCGCCTGTCCGCGCCGGGCCGCGTCTCCGGACTCGACGAGCAGCTCGAAAATCCGCGTTTTCCCGGCGCCGGTCGGTGCATCGACGATCACGTCCGCACCAGCTTTGAGCGCCCGCACGGCCTCCTGTTGCCAGAGATCAGGGATGTTCAACGCAATCTGCAGACCCGGCATGGAGGGACTATTGCGCGAAGCACGCCCGCTGTCACATCACGACGCGGATGACCCTGGTCCCAAAGGGCGGTAAATCGGACCGCGCCATCCTCGATTTCTGGCGGCCCGCCGTCCCGCTTAGCTTGGTCCTCGACCGCCTGATCACTGACTGGCGGCTGGAACAGAGATCAAATCAACTGTGACCGACCGCCGTCGGCTGGCTCGATTCGCTGGCGGCGGCGATTATTTCTTGATCACGATCACCCGGCCGATGGGCGAGCGCAGACCCACGTTGTCGACGGCGACCGCGTTAAACACGGTGCGTTTCTGCCGCGGGCGGTATTTGAGCGTCCACCCCGTGCCCGAGAGTTTCGCCGGACGCGTGACGGATTTCTTTTTCCCGGACTTTGTCACCTTCTTGTAGGTCAGGAGAACTGAAGTCACGGTCTCGTCGTCGGTCGCAATGCCCTTGAGATTCACGCGTTTTTTGGTCGTCGCAATTTTGGCTTTGCCGCTGACTTCCAACGTCGGAGGCACCTGCGTGGACGAAGGCGGCGGGGTTCCCGGCTCACCGACCGGAGCACCGGGCGGATTGGGGTTCGCGACGGTGGTGAAGTTCGGGATGGGAGCGCTGAAAATGTTTTCGGGTGTGACGGTATTGGTGGAGGCGAGGAAAACCACTCGCTGGTCATCGGGCGAAATCGCGTAGTCCTGGATTTCCAACGTCTGGCCGGGAGCAGGCGCGATTTGAACCGGTGCAAAGTTTCCGCTGGTCGAAACGACCCACAACGATTCGCCGACACTTTCCCTTTGCCGATAGGCCAGGAACGCGGCGTCCGAAGACATCCGGAACGAATCCACGTCCAACAGGCCGCTGAGGTTTGTCAGCCGTCGTGGCTCGAGCAGGAAGGTCGTGGAAGCCGTGTAAAGCTCGAGGACTCCCGGCGTCGTGAGGGCACCGCGGAGAATGAGATTGGCACCGTTGGGGGTCAGCGCGAGATCGACAAGGCGCGTGTAAACCAACGAGGGGCGGTACGCGAGGCGCTGGTTCGGTGGGCCAACGGTCGCCGCTTCGAACAGGCCGGGCTCGTCATTGGTGAGCAAGTCGCCAACGTAAAAGACACTCGATCCATCGGGTTTCAGCCGGAAACCAAACACCCCACCATCAGGACTGGTGATCGTGCTGATCGTGGTCTGGCTGCCCGCGACGGTCGTGGAAGCGCGAAACATTTCCGGACGTCCGTCGGTGATCAGGTCGCCCGTGTAAAACACGCTGCTGCCATCCGGCGTCACCGTGAACGACGAAAACGTGTTGTTATCCACCCGGCCCCCGGGCGGCGGCGGCAGGTTGAGTTTGATCTGAGTGCCCGCCGCCTCGAGTGACGCGGAGAACAACTCGATGACATTATTCGTTTCGATGTCTCCGGCAAAAACGACGCGGTTGCCCTGCGGCGTCTCGATCACCCTGAGACGATCGATGCCCCCCTGCGCGACGAGATTTCCATTCACCCGCAACGGGACGCCGGGGACCGTCGGCGAGATGCTGAAGATTCCTGAGTTCACGTCGTTGGATCGATAAACCGCCAGCGTTCCGTCCCTCGTAATTTGTAAATCAAGGACTCCGCCCGTCCCCGTCGCAACACCTTCCCGTAGAGTGATCTGCGTGCCGGGTAGTGTGGCCGACGCCCCATGAAGATCAAAACGGCCCGCGCTCCGAATGAGCTCGGCATACACCACCCGCGAGCTGTCCGGGGTGATGGCAAATGTTCCGACCGCGTTCGTGTTGGCTACCGCGTCCGATAACAAAACCTGCCCGCCCGCACTCCCGATCGGGGCGCTGTAGACGCTGAATTTTCCCTCCGCCGTCAATACACCCTGGTAAACCACCCGCGTGCTGTCCGGCGTAATCTGGAAGAACCCCACGCCAGGCGTAAATCCCGTAAACGCCGCGTCGTTGTTCAACTTCACGATCTGCGCCGATCCAGACTCCGCTGCACCAAAAAGCGCCGCCATCAACAGCCCAGCCCGACCGATCCGGGCCAATCCTCCGCGGCTCATCCCATCCCATCGACCCCTCCCGTGCACACGTCTGGCAATTTCCATGCAGCAGCCTAGCAGCCCGGTCAAACTGAGTTGTCTCTCGGATGGTCAAAATGCGGCAGAAGTTATTCTTAATCAGAATCTTCATCCGGCCGAAAGCTTGAGATGTGCCGCAGGGAGGAGTTCCGTTGCCGCGTTTAATCTCATCTCACGTTCGACAGACGGAGGACAAAGCAGCTACGGTGCGCCGATGCTGACTCGGGTTTTTTCGGCGGCGCTTCGCGGGGTGGACGCGCTCGAGGTCGAGATCGAGGTGAATGCCGGGCACGGCGATCCCCAGATCGTCGTTGTTGGGTTGCCCGATGCCTCGGTGCGCGAGAGCCGCGACCGGGTCACCACCGCCATTTCCAATAGCGGTTACCGCTGGCCGCGCACCCGCACCACGGTCAATCTCGCGCCTGCCGACGTCAAAAAAGAGGGTCCGAGTTTTGATCTGCCGATTGCCGTTGGCATGATCGCTGTCGCCGAAGATGCCGATCTTCCAAGGCTCGACCGCTGCCTGATCGTTGGTGAGCTCGGTCTCACGGGCGAGGTGCGTCCGGTCAAGGGTGCCCTGCCGATTGCCCTCGAGGCGCGGCGGCGGAAGAAAAAAGCGGTCATTGTCCCGCTCGCCAACGCGGCCGAAGCCGCCGTCGTGGAAGGCATCGACGTTTTTGGCGTGCGGTCGCTGCGCGAAGCTTACGAATTCCTGAGCCGGGTCCGCGAGTTGACGCCCGCCGAAGCCGTTTTTGCGTCGGAAGTCCGCGACGACGAACTCGATTTCGCCGACGTGAAGGGTCAGCAGCAGGTCAAACGCGCGATCGAGGTTGCTGTCGCCGGCGGGCACAATCTTCTGCTCATCGGCCCGCCCGGTTCGGGCAAATCCATGCTGTCGAAACGCATTGCCACCATCATGCCCCCGATGTCGCTGGAGGAGGCGATCGAAACGACGAAGATCCACAGCATTTGCGGCCTCACCGATGGCGAGCGCCCGTTCGTGAGCGTCCGACCTTTCCGCGCGCCACACCACACGATTTCCGACGTCGGCCTGCTCGGCGGTTCGGCCAATCCCTCGCCCGGCGAGGTGAGCCTCGCGCACCACGGTGTCCTTTTTCTCGACGAGTTGCCCGAGTTCAAACGCTCGACGCTCGAGGTGATGCGCCAGCCGCTCGAGGACGGCCGCGTCGTCATCAGCCGCGCCGCGGGCACCATGGCCTTCCCCGCGCAATTCATGCTCGTCGCCGCCATGAACCCGTGTCCGTGCGGTTACTTCGGCGACCCCAAACGCGAGTGCCGTTGCTCGCCCGCGCACGTCGAGAAGTACCGCCAGCGCATTTCCGGCCCCCTCCTCGATCGCATCGACATCCACGTCGACGCCCCGGCCGTGGAATATCGCGACCTCGCCAGCGATGAACGCGCCGAACCGTCCGCCGCGATCCGCGAGCGAGTCACCGAGGCCCGCGCCGTTCAGGGTGCCCGGTTCAAATCCGGTCGCACCCGTTGCAACGCCCGCATGTCGCCAGCCGCTCTAAAAACCCACTGCCGCCTCGACGCCGACAGCCAGGAAATGCTCCGCCTGGCCATGGCCGAACTCCAGCTCAGCGCTCGCGCTTACGACCGCATCCTCAAAGTCGCCCGCACCATCGCCGACCTCGCCGCCACCCCAACCATCCAGTCCGACCACCTCGCCGAGGCCATCCAATACCGCACGCTGGACCGCAATCTTTGGCGGTAGAACAATGGTCGAATGCAAAAAATGCACACGGACTAAGGGTCCCACCAATTTCTCGAAACCACGCGTCCCGCCTATCACGACCTCTCAATGTGTATTTATAGGCCTGACCCCTTTCGGAACTTTCCATTTCATCGAAGCGCGAGCGGATTCCCGGCGAGGCGCAGAATGTGACAAGGGTTACGCCGTCCCGCCTGCCGGGCCATGACTGAGCGGTCCGGCTAATCTCAAGATTGCCCGCACATTCGCCCCCCGCGCCGCCACGGAGGCTTTCGGCCGCGGAAGCCATGCAATCCCGCGCGTTCGACTGGAATCTCTGACGCTGAGATTCAAAAGCCTCCGCGCACGAATATCCTCCTGTTCCCAGCTGCGACTCCGTAGGCTGCTCGTCAGCGGGCTTCCTTCTCCGCAGAAAGTCTCCCCCCCGCGGCATGATTCGCATAAGCGATCCCTCCCGCCTTCCGACAACGAAGACCGTATCCTCTTATGAAAAACCCTGAGACGGATGCACTTGTCCATATCCAGCGTAAATTGGCGCTCCATGATGCCGCCATGGAATCGACCAGCTGCGGGATTTCGATTTCCGATGCGGAAAAACCGGACATGCCGCTGATCTATGTGAACCGGGCATTTACCAAAATGAGCGGCTATCCGGCGGAAGAGGTCCTGGGCTTGAACTGCCGGTTCTTGCAGGGCGACGATCGTGATCAAGACGCGCGGCGAGTCATCCGCGAGGCGTTGGAGTCAGGCACAAACTGTCAGGTATTGCTGAAAAACTACCGCAAGGACGGTAGCTTTTTCTGGAATGAGCTCATCATCTCGCCCATTCGCGACGAAGAAGGCGAATTGACTCACTTTGTCGGGGTGCAGAACGACGTGACCGACCGGGAAGAGGCCCGGCTGGAAACGGCCGCGAAGCAGGCCGAGCTGGAGAAAACACTGCAAGCCCTCCAGGAGACGCAATCGATGCTGATCCACTCGGAAAAGATGAATGCCCTCGGGCAGATGGTCGCCGGCGTCGCGCACGAGATCAATAACCCGGTCGCCTTTATCGCGAGCAACATGCACGCGCTGCGGCAAATGGCCCATGATCTAAAGGACGCCTTCCAAAAATTGAATGAGGCAGTCGGCAGCTGCGGGAACGAAGCCCTGAAAGCGACCGCGGCGAAACTGAGTGTGGAAGCGGACGTGGATTTTATTGCCGGTGACCTCGACAACTTGCTCGATAGCTCGGTCGATGGGCTGAAACGCGTTAAGCACATCGTCGCAAACCTGCGCAACTTCTCCCGCCTGGACGAAGCAGAGGAAAAAGTCGTCTCATTGAAGGAGTGCATGGAGAGCACGCTGGAAATCGCCGGAGCCGCGGCGAAGAACGAAATGATAATCGACTGTCAACTCGACCACCTGTCGCCGATCAAGTGCCGACCGTCAGAATTGAACCAGGTTTTCCTAAATCTCATTATGAATGCGACCCAGGCGGTTGGGCAGAACGGTCATCTCGAAATTAAGGGAACGGAAACCGACGATGAATTGACTCTCACATTCACCGATAATGGTCCGGGAATGGATGCAGCCACCCGGGAGAAAATCTTCAATCCTTTTTTCACGACCAAGCCGGTGGGCCAGGGAACCGGGCTCGGCCTGTCGATCGCCTACAAGATCATTACCGATGGGCACCACGGAACGATCGCCGTGAAGAGCGAAGTTGGTGAAGGCACCTGCTTCACCATCACGTTACCCAAACACAGATAATCTCATGAACGGAACCCTTGCTGAAGCCGATCCTGCGGTAGAAAGCGAACTCAACCTTCTGGTGATCGACGACGAACCGGCGATTCTCAGTTCCTTGCGGCGGCAGTTCCGCCGAAACTACCAGGTTCATGTCGCTAACAGCGCCGAGGAAGGGCTGGGGGTGATGAAGGGACATAAAATCCAAGTCATCATTTCCGACCAGCGGATGCCGGGGATGAACGGTGCGGAATTTTTCGATCAGGTAAAACACGAATATCCCGAGGCGATGCGCCTCCTCCTGACCGGGTATGCCGACATTCAGGCAGTTATAGAGGCCATCAACGAAGGAAACATCTTTCGATATATCACCAAGCCTTGGGATCCGGTCGAACTCGAGACCATCGTGCGTGAAGCCTTTGCGCGGCACGACTTGATCGTCTCGAACAAAGGGTTAATGAATGAACTCCAGGAGGTCAACCGGGATCTCGAAAAGCGCGTCGAGGCACGCACGGCCGAACTCAGGGCGGTAAATACCGAGAAGGATCGGATGATGGGCATCGTTGCCCATGACTTGAGAGGACCGCTGGGTTCCATTCGAATGTGCTACGATGTCGTTTCCGACCCATCCACGGATGCCGCAACCAAGGCCGAATTCCTCGGCCTGATCGATGAAGTTGCGGAGAAGGCACTTCTTTTGGTCGAAGATTTGCTGGATGTTTCCGCAATCGAAACCGGACAGCTCGTTCTGGAAAAGGAACTGGTCCAGCTCGAGCAATTCCTCCAAAAGGTCGTCCGCTTAAATGGGCCGCTTGCTGAGTTAAAAGGCATCCAGCTGGAACTGCAAAACAGCGGCCCGGAGTCATGGATCTTCGATTATCAGCGGATCGAGCAAGTGCTGGATAATTTACTGGGAAATGCCTTCAAATATTCGCATCGGCAAACGACCGTGCGGATTGAAGTTGAAGTGGCTGACGGGCGACTCCAATTCAAAGTTGTGGATCAAGGCCAGGGGATTCGGGAATCCGATATGGGCAAGCTCTTTGCCGCATTTCAAAAAACAGCCACTTTACCGACCGGTGCGGAGCAAAGTAGCGGACTCGGGCTATCGATCTGCAAGCGGATCGTTGAACTACACGGGGGCAATATCCAGGCACACAGCGTATTTGGGGAGGGTTCCTGCTTTGTTTTTTCGCTGCCTAAGCCGTAGATCGATAAAAGAGGGGACGGTTCAGGAGAATATTCTTGCGGTCGATACAGCTTATTACGTTGAAGAGCGAACGGATTTCCGGCGAGGCCCAGACCGTGACAGGGTTAGGCCTTGCGCCCTTTCAACCCATGACTGAGCAGATCGGCTAATTCAGGTTCGCCCGCACCATTGCCGACCTCACCCTCGCGGAAGCCTGTACCCTCCTCATCGCCACAGAATAACCCTTCTGTACCCGCATCGAAGCCGCCCGCGACGTGCAGCGCAAACGCTTCCGCTCCGGTCGTGCCCGCTGCAACACCCAGATGGCCACTGCCGGCCTCAAAGCTCACTGCCGCCTCGATTCAGGCAGCCAGGAAATGCTCCGCCTGGCACGTGGGAGAGTCCATCCAATACCGCACGCTGGATCGGAACTTGTGGCGCTAAAACGGACGTCAAATGCTCAAGAATTGCACGCGGACTGAGGATTCCCCCAAAATCCCGAAACCGTGCATCCCGCCTTCGAAACACACGCTTCAATATGTATTTTTATAGGCCTGACCCTTTTTGGAACTTCCCTGCGCTATCGCAACGAAGTATGACACCAAGATCCTTTACCAGAGCCACATCTACAAGATCCGGAGCCTAGACCACGACTCGCTCAATCCCTATCTCCTACTCGCAATCCTCAGTTCGCCAATCGTTAAGGTGCAGCTTTATGCAAAGAGATTCACTCAGGACATTATCGATACTCTCGGGGGTCGTTTGCATGAGTTGGTTTTGCCCATCCCAAAGAATGAGCAACGCAAGGCCGAAGTGATCAAAACCGTTAAAGGCGTGGTCGAGCGAAGGTCGAAAGCGAGAGAAGAGGCCCGACAGGCGGCGCTTTCGGTTGCGCCTACGTGTTTTGGTGCCGAAAGCCTCGAACTCGAGTCAGTTTAACCGAAACATCCCCCCAAAAATGCAACACCGCCTCTCCTACATCAGGATCGAGAATTTCCGATCCTGCCGTGGCGTCAAATTACCACTCGACTCATACACACCCCTCGTCGGCCAGAACAATTCCGGCAAATCGACGATTCTCGAAGCCATCCGCTGGCTCATCAAGCCCAGTGCGCTGACGGCGCAAGACTACAGCGATCCCGCCAAGCCGATTGTGATTTCCGGTTTGATCGAGGGGCTCACCGAGAAGATTCTTGAACGCGTCCCCGATAAGAAACACCGGGCGGCCTTCGCGCCGTGTTGTCCCGACGGTGTTTTGTGGATTCGCGTTTCGGTCCTGCCCGGCAAACCGAAGGATTTCAAGCAGGAGATTTGGGATCACGAGAAGACCAAACCGGGAGACTTCCCCGGAGTGGCGAGACTACACGACGGGCATTCCTCAAGCGGTAAGTGCCATCTTCCCGGACCCGCTGGTGATCCGGGCCATGAAAGACGTTGCAAAGGACTTCACGAGCATGACCGCCGGCACCAGCATCAAATCGCTGATTGAGGCCATCGCCGAACCCATCACGGCGGGCCACAAAGCCGAGATCGAGTCCTCGCTGAACGCAATTAACAAGTTGCTGGCTGGCGAGGAAGGGCACCGCTCTCAAGCCCTCGTCGATTTCGACAAAAAGGCCTCAGACGTAGTTGCCGATTTCTTCCCCGGCTTGGGCCTGCGTCTCGAACTCCCCGAAACAAAGCTCAAGGAATTCTTCAAGTCGGGCTCCCTCAAAATCAAGGAAGCTGGCCGCGACACGTGGACGGACTTTGAACAACTGGGGAGCGGTGCGCAGCGGAGTATCGAGATGGCCCTGATTCGGTATCTGGCCGAAGAGCCCGCCGCCGTCGAAAACCCTCCCTGCAAGCTCCTCCTGATCGACGAGCCTGAATTGTATCTCCACCCACAAGGGGTGCGGCGAATCCGAAGGGCTCTGAATGCGCTCTCGAAAAAAGGATTTCAGGTCATTTTCTCCACCCACAATCCAATAATGCTCGACCGGGCGAACACCGCCCAAACGATCATCGTCAAGAAACCCGCGGGGGAAGGCACCCACACCCGTATCCCCCTCAGACGGGCCGTGGATGAGGCGATCAAAGACGCGCCCTCACAGACCCGCGTCCTCTTCCAGTTGGGCAACCTGGCTGACATCTACTTCGCCGATACCGTGGTCATATGCGAAGGCAAGACGGACAACCGCCTTCTCCCGCTCGCCTACGAACGCCACTACGGTCACGCACCCGAGCACGATCACATTGCCTTCGTCTCCCTCGGCTCCTGCTCCGACATTCCGAAGGGCATGGCGGTGCTTTCGGCCATGGGCATCAAATCGTGCGCCGTCGCCGACTTGGATTTCGCTTTCACCGAAGCGCCGAGGGCGGGTTTGGTGGACAAAGTCGGCGCGGATATGGTCGAGACCAAACGAGTGCTGGGCGTGCTGGAGGGCGTCCACAAGTTCACCCTCAACGGCGGCATGCCGTGCAAGGGCGGTGGGTTTTTCGCATCGGATATTTGGGCGCTCTTCGCCGCTGACGCCGACGGCCAAAAGGTTTGCTCGAAGGTGCATGGCCACCTACGGACAAAGGCGACTTGGATTTGGACGGCTGGCTGCATCGAGCACGTGATGGGCATTGCCGACAAGGGCGAGGAAGCCATCATGGCCCAAGAAGAGATCCTGAGGAACATGCCCAAAGAGGATGTAATCAAAACCCATCCGACACTCGTTGATTGCTTCGAGTGGGTGCGGACGTAGCCATGCCTGCTACCCGCCGCGAAGTTCTAGAAGCCTTGGAGCGTCTGTGGGATCGTTACCTGGATATGAGGCTCGGCCAGTTGGTCGCCAATATCGGCGTCCTCGCCACCGGAAAGCGGGAGGGCGCTGAGGCCGTTTACGACATGGAGGCAGACGAAATCATCGAAGCGATTACGCGACACCTCGGGCCAGAGTGAGGGCGTTCCTCCTCGTTTTCCTCCTCCCGCTCTTCGCTCTGGCGGCGGAGCCTCAGTGGCAGAAGATCGAGAGCTGCGCCCTCGTTGCCGACGGCTACCGCGATGGGGACAGCTTTTGTTGGCTCGTATCTACGGCAAGAGGGTCACATTGCCTTGTGGGACGACCTCAAGGGCAAAGGCTGAAAGGGTCAGTCCAATAATATACAGATTCTCTCAAACCGGATTGAAGATTCGGGGTGGGTGCTGTGTCACGAGTTGCTTGGTGATCCAGCGGCTGGGACAGGGGGATCGGAGTCGCCCAGCTCTCCGGATACGACGCCGCGTTGCTGCCGCCGAATCCTTCTGTCACGCACAAGCAGGCGGTGGCGGTGATCCGGCACCCAAGGCGATTTATTGACTGACTCGAGTGACACAAATGGGGCCGAGCGGCGATCAATTCGGGATCGGCCGATTCGCTACCTCATAGAGGAGAGACCAAAAAAGTTGCCCTCGGGGTCTTCGCAAATGGCCACCCATCCGAAAGTTCCAATCGAGAATTTGGGTCGGATGACCTTCCCGCCGGCCGAACCGACTCGAGACTCCTCTTCGGAGCAATCGTCCACGCTGAAATACAACATCGTGCCCCCAACGCCGGGACGGCCGTGATGAGATTTCACGAGAGCGCCCGATGCGCCGTAGTTAGACATCTCGGCGGGAAACGTCATCATCTGCGTTTCCCCGGTCGGATCTTCGAGTTTTTGGAGTTTCAGCCCAAGGACGGTTTCGTAGAACGAAGCCGCCCGTTCAAGGTCCGTAACGTAGAGGTCGAACCAACCAACTGCATTTGTATTTGCCATGGCCCCACGCTAGTCGGCGGCCGTGGTCACGTATTGTAGATGTCAGACATCAAAACGTTTTTTGTAGCGCACGGGGGTGTAACCGGTGGCCCGGCGAAACGAATGAATGTAGTGGGCCTGATCGGAATAGTGGCCAAGGAAGTCTCCTCCGAAGGGATGCTGAACGCGCAAAACCTTCAGAAGATCATGCGGTGCGAACCCGGTTGTTTGTTCGGTCCTCTTGTAACCCTCGGATGTGGTTTATCGCCCGACCTCGTCTGTCGCGGGCGTTTTCTTGGTCATTGCCCCAAAAAATAGCGAAACCATGCATACGGCCTTCCAACACCCCTGGCTTTGCGGCACACGGCTCGGAGCGGAAATGGCTCACGTGGCCTCCCTCGTCGCCACCGACGAGGGGAGGGAAGGATTGCGGACTCGGGCTGCTGGGGGGAGCGCCGTGCTTAGTACGAACGGACGGTTTGGCTTTCGACGGTTGTCGAACCCGAGCCGTAGATCGGGGAGGGCGCGGTCTGCATGGAGCGTTCGCGCGTCACCGTCGTCGAGGAGGTTGTCGGGGCCGGAGCCTCCACCGTGGTGGTGCAGGCGGAGCCGAAGGCAAGGACAACTAGGGAGAAGGTGCAGAGGAGAGTTTTTTTCATAAGGAATGGCTTTATAACCAATGCGAGATCGGCGCTGCCTTGGCGGTTGGCTGTTAGAATCGCGCATTTCCGGCGCGAAAGAACGGACAGCGGGGAGGAAGTTAGTTTCCTCGAATGCTAACCAAGGTCTTCTCGGTTCCGCTTTGGGGTGTCGATGCGTTGGAGGTTGAGATCGAGCTCAATGCGGGCCACGGCGATCCGCAGATTGTCGTGGTGGATTGCCGGATCCTTCGGAGGAAGGCTGAAAGGGTCAGTCCTATAGTATACATCTTCTCTCAAACCGGGTTGCAGGCTCAGGCTGGGTGAGGCATCACGAGTTGCTTGGCGATCCTGCGGCTGGAACTGGGGGTCGAGTGTTTCTTTCACTTCTGGTGGTTTTCCGCCGGAGATTGCGGTCCGGGTGGGGCGGTGATGGAAGGATTGGTCGCCTGCGGGCGTGGGATCGCGCACGCAAAAACCTTTGATTTTCATTATTTTGCGAGCAAAACCGTTGCTTTTCTGGTAATCCTCAGACGTGTTTTATCGCCCTGCCTCGTTTGTTGCGGGCGTTTTCTTGGTCCTCGCCCCGCTGAGTCGCGGGGCGGACATTCCTCAAGACAGCGTCGATCTTTTTTACGGTTACATCACGGGCGTCGCCCGGCTCGCCGGATACGACGCCGCGTTGCTCCCGCCGAATCCTTCCGACACGCACAAACAGGCGGTGGCGGCGTATTTTTGGGGCTTTCCGTTGCAGACGACCTATCGCACCCAGATGTCGTTTCTCAACAGCCATGGCCTGGCGGTGAACGCGCTTTACGCCCCGGGCGTGATCGACACGAGCACAACGGTCGAGGCACCTGACGTGGACGTTCTTTACACCTCCGGCTTTCTCGATGTTTCCGGCGCGAACGCCTTTGTCCTCCAGATTCCGAACACGACCGCCACGAACACCTACAACATCATGGAAGTCGTCAACGCCTACGGAGAGACCACGATCACGGTGGGCACGCGCAACTTCACGACCAGCGCGGTGGACAACTCCGGTGGGAAATACCTCGTGGTGGGGCCGGACTACGATATCACGCAGCCGCTGCCCACCGGCATTCTGAGTTACATCCAGAGCCAGACCGCCCAATGCTGGCTCATCGGTCGGATCGCGGTCGACGGCATGGCCACCGCTACGCTCGCCAGCGGCGACCCCACGCCTTACAACCTCGTGGCCGGGGGCAGCAACAATCCGCTCTCGACCAGTTTTTCGATCCCCTACGCCCAGGCGTATTCGGTGACCGCGCTGGCCGACTTTCTTCTTGGCCAGACCACTCCCGCCGTCACCAGCTCAACGCCGACGCCGGAGCAGGAGCTCATTGCCGAGGCGAACTCCACCACCAAAACCGGGCAGGAATTTTACCAATACGTGGGGGCCAGCGTGGCGCAAAACGGTGCCCCCGCCACGCCGGACAACGACCAATTCGCGATGTATCAAAACTTCGCGCCCATCGGCCTCACGCTGACCGGATACACCGCACCGAACCCCGCCACCGTGCAAACGATGAACCAGGCCGCCAGCGATGCTGCCGCCATGCTCACGGCCATGGCCTTGAATACCGGCGCGCTTCCGGGCGGCGGGGCGACTTCGACCGGGTGGACCGTCAACACGTCGCTCGGCGAATACCCCGCCACCTACGAGGGCTGGCTCACCAATGCCCTCACCGCCGATATCGGGACCATTGCGAACCTTGCCGTTGACGGCACCTACCCGCAGACCACCGTCGATTCCACCGGTCAGTCGCTCAATGGCGCGAACGCCTACACCATCACCTTCCCGGCCGGTCAGCTCCCGCCGGTGCAGGGTTTCTGGTCCTTCACGATTTACAACCTCGCCGGCTTCGTCACCCCCAACGCGGGCAACACCTATTACGGCGACAACGTTTATTCCCTCGGCTCGATGCAGATGGCCAACGTGCTCGGCGCGAACCTGAACACGACGCCGATCACGTTTTATCTCCAGAGCACGCCACCGTCCGATCCCGCTTTGATGCCCTACTGGCTGCCCGTGCCGAACGAACCGTTCGAGATCATCCTGCGCATGTATTTCCCGAGCAGCACCAATCCTTCCATTCTCGACGGGACCTATGCGATCCCCCCTGTTGTACGCGCGACCACCCCCGTCACCACCGGCGTAACGGTTTCCGCCGCAAAAACCGGGAAGCGCGCGACCTTCAACATCCGCAACACCGGGAACTCCACCGCCACCTTCGTTCTGCGCCAAACCCGGAAGCGTCCCAACTCCGGCAACGATCCCGGCACCGGCGGGGACAACCTGCCCGACGGCCTCGCACCCCGGATCAAGCTGACGTCGACGCTCGACGGCCGGACCATCACATCTTCGCTGGAGAAAAACGGCGCCAGCGTCACCCTCGCCGCCGGTGCCAGCGCCAAAGTCGTCACCCGGGTGACCCTCCGTCGGCCGCTCGCGGTTCGGCATCAGTTCCGTCTTGGTTTGGAAGCCACCGGCTCGATCATACCCGTTGCCCAGGCCACCGGCTCCGTGAAATTTATCCTCCGTCCCTGATCCCAACCCGGTCGGCTCGCGCGGCAATGACCGAATGCCTCGCGTTTGGCAAAAAGTTCACCTTGATCCCGTGCTCTGATGCCATCGAGGGTTGAAATTCCCTCACTGTTCCTGTAGTGGCAAATAATATGCAGATTGAACGATTTGGGCACGGGTTCGTTGCCGTTGGAATATTCGTTTCAGCATTGATCACTGCGGCGACGGCGGCGGGTCAGTCATCGGGCGACGAGTGGGAGTCGCGGCGGGGAGACCTGACTCCCGGGTTGCTCTACGACGCCATCGCATCCTCGGGGAGCCGGATTATCGCCGTCGGCAACGGCGGGCGGCTGATGATCAGTGACGATGGTGGCACGAACTGGCGTTTTGACCAGATCCGGGTCAACGGTGAAGCGATCTTCGGAACGCCATCCGACATGGTTTATTTCCAGGGATCGTTCATTGCGGTGATGGCGCAATTGGAAACCGGTTCGGGTGGACCAATGACGTATGCGGCGCGGACGTATCTGCTCAAAAGCAGCAACAACGGTGTTTCGTGGACGGTTCAACCCTTCCCGCACACGACGGCGGAATTTAACGGCCAGACCTTTCACGGTGTCCACGTGGTCGGCTTGCAAATTTCTCCGGCGGGAGAGCTGGTTGGCTTTGGGACGACGTCGGTCGCCAACAGTCCGTCTGTGATTTGGAATCTCGGCGGGCTGCTTTACCGCAGTTCCGATGGATCAACGTGGGTGGAAACGGAATTCGCTTACGGAGCCATCGAGGCGGTTTCGCCAGTCAACGGCCGCCTGATCGCGGTGGGGAATACGACGGCCCTCGATAGTGCGGACGGTTCCGCGTGGAACGGCTACACGCTGGCCGACGCCAACGTGCAGACTCCGCAAGGCACGCTGCTTGATGTCGAAGATCGCGATCGCATCCGCCTGTTCGACGTCGGCGTGGTCGGCTCGACGCCAATCGCAATCGGAGCCATTTTTGTGCCTTACAACGAATCCGGCACAATTGATTCCAGCGAAGTCGACCAGGCTTTTACCCTCAGCTCGCCCAACCCGTTCGACGGCGGGCGCATCTGGACGGCCTACCCCCGATCCGGCGACTTCGGCCGCCTCTTCAACGCCGGTTCGTCGCTTCTCTCGTTCGGCGATGGTGTTTACAGCGTCAGCGCAACCGGTCAGTTCTCGCTAATCGATGCCAGCGTGCGCGTTCCGGCCGCGACCGTGACCGCTTCGGGGAGCAACATCATCGCCGTCGGTTCGTCGGAGGCCGTCTGGCGCGGGACGGGTGGAGGCTCGAATTGGACGCGCGTCTGGAACCGCGATGTCGGCCCCAATCTTCGGGTGACCAGCGTTGTCGGCGGCACGATCTTCGCTTCTACGAACGGCGCTCTTTGGGGCAGCTTCGACAGCGGCGATAACTGGGAGCTCCTCAACAACACGGTTTCCATCGGCAGACCCCGACAATACGGCGACAGCTTGATCGCCCCCGGCGGGACCACTTCAACGCTCAGCACCAGTGATGACGGAGGTCGAACCTGGCGACCGGTTCCGACGCAGACACCAAACGTCCCGGCAGCCCTCATGACCGAAACTCCAACCGGTCGATTGATCTTGGCTTCAGCCGGGCGCGCCGTCGCTTCCGGAGCCGGGGAGTTTTTTGTCAGCGACAATGGGGGTCAAACGTGGCAGCCGCGCCTCGTGGGTCATTCCTTCGGCGAAAGTCCTTCCGCCGTTGTCACGACCCCCAGTGGAGCCGTGATCGCGGCCTCCAACTCCTTTTCTGCATTCAATCCCCGCATCATGTTTAGCGAGGACAACGGGGAAACGTGGACCACCAACTATTTCCTCCGAACCCTCGAAGGCCTGAATCCCATCCTTAACGAACCGGGAAGTACCGCGATCCTGATTCGGGGCCTTCGTGCCAGCCCGACCGGCCGGGTCGTTCTGCTTGGCGAGGACGAGATCCTGACCAGTGACGATAACGGCCGCACGTGGCGCGTCCGCGTGCACCTCGGCCCGAATCAAGCGGGCACTGGTAACTTCGGTTGGTTTATCGAGGACGTCATTCACACCGGCGTCGGCACCCAGTGGATCGCGATCGGTCGTTACGAAACTCCCGCTCCCTCCCGGCGCATCATCGTTATCACAATGATCAGCGACGACGACGGTGCGACCTGGCGCCGCGTCACCCTGCCAACTCGCCAACCCAATACGATCATGACAAGCCTCACCCTCACCCCGGACGGGCGGATTGTGGCTTCCGGCACCAATGGTGCGGTTTACGTGCTCGACCCTCCCGCTCCGCTGGCATCCACACCCGCTCCCTTCTCGATCCGCGAGGGCACGACGGGATTGATCCCCGTCGACCGCCCCCCCGTTCCCGGAGCGGTCGAAGTCCGCTACAGCGCCGTCGAACGCTCCGCCCGTGCCGGCGTCGATTATGTCTCTGCCGGCGGCGTCATCACTTGGAGCGCGGAAGATCAGGAGCAGAAGATCATACCCATCGAGACAATCGATAACAATGCGATCAATCCTGCGCGCGAACTCGCTCTCCAGATGGTCTTCGATTCGGACGACTTTCAGGCCAGCAACGAACTGATGGTGCAAATCACCGACGACGAGGGTACCGGAATCCCCAACGTTGTCGTCGAAGGTGGGGCCAACGCGGTCACCACCGAAAGTGGCGGCACCGCGGAAGTGTTCCTCTCCATCGGCCGACGACCGACCGACCCGGTTGAACTCACCCTCGCCGACTACGACGAAACCGAAGGCACACTTTCCGCTACCAGCTTCACGTTCACCGCCGAGAACTGGAATATTCGACAATCTCTCGTCATCACCGGCGTCGACGACGACCTTCCGGATGGCGACCGCTCGTACGAAGTCCGCTTTCTTGTTTCCACGAACGATTCGCTCTTCAGGGGTCTCCCGGAGGTCATCATCCCGGTCCTTAATCGCGGCGAGGAATCCTATGATCCCGTCGCGCTCGAGGGTGCAAACCCCGCGCCCACGCCCTTCCCGACTCCCGACCCGACGCCAACGCCCACACCAACTCCGGGCGTTCAGTTGACCACGGTCCCACCCGAGATTCGGGTTGCCCGCAAAATCACCAGCCGCAACGGCAAGGCCCGCATCAAGGGTCAGCTCGCCGGAGAAATCGTCCGCGTCGAGGTGAAAGCGGGTCGCGGGGGTTACAAAAATGCCAAAATGCGCGGCAGCGGAGCCCGGTTCATCTTCAAAGCCAAAAACCTTCCGGAAGAAGGAAGGAAAATCAAAGCCATCCTCCGCGCTTACACCGCCGACGGCTCCCGAATCGTCCAACGCGTCCGCATCATTCCAAAATAAGCGATGCCCGACAACGGGATGGTGCCGATCCGTTGTTTGATGTGTGCAAAGTTTAGGTTTGGCCAGCGCTTACGTCAGATCGTGCTCTCCTATAGAGGACGCCCGTGACAACAATCTCGAATTCATGAGGGAAATGAAGTTTGAGGGCATCGCTCAGCAACTTTGGAACCCCGGCTCTGCGATCCACGTCGGTGCCATTTCGATTCTTGCGGACGGAAAGGAGTATCGCGGACGAGGGCAAATCCAAGTCGACAATGAAACCGCCGCGCTGAACGTCTCCCTGGCTGGAACTGAGCCGCCGCCTGAGAGAAGAAGCGGCTCGTATGATGGCGATGAATTTTGGCTGATTGCGGGAATCGTTGAAGACGAAGTGCCATTTTGGCTGAAATCGCTACCTCACAGCTCCAATGTGCGAAGCGCTCGGGAGAAACAGGTTTTCGGATGCAACTTCTCGATCTGCCGCGTGCATGAGATACCCTGGAGCGTTACCTCGGAAAACCTTTTAGAGAGTGCAGCGAGAGCCGAGGCGGCATCCGATAAAGACGTCATCGCAATATCAGCGGAGGCACGCCTCAAGGATTTCAAAATCGTCGGATTCAACGAAGTAACCGAGATCCAGCGGACGAATCCGTATCTGGGCAATGCGGGAAGTCGTTCGACTCTCGACACACAGCTCGGCTCGTTCGAACAACTCGAATACGCCTTGATTCAAGATGAAACGGACTGCCGGGTCTTCATGCGAACCCGCAAGGATGCCGAGATTGGAGCCGGAGATCTTCAGAAGGCATTTCAGTTTCTGCTCGAAGCTGTCGCATTCGCACACGGCCAAGCGGCGTGGCCATGCTTTCAGGCGATAAGCGGCGAGGTGGAAATCGCTTGGGCCACGCCGGGACGACGAACCCCCAAGGGAATATTTCCTGCCGTCAATGCCGCCACATGTTGCCGGCACGACGCCTTAAACAAAGTTATCGGTGCGTATATCGCCACCATGCTCACCGGTTCGGACTTTTCTCGCGCCATCCGGGAGCTCATGTTCTTGGCGCGGGAAGCGTCCGCCTCGACGGTTCCGTTCAACACAGGCCTCTTGGGGTTGTGCGCTGTCATGGAGGAGACCGTCAAAACAGTGGCGAAAGAGGTGCTTCCACGCGATACGGCAGCAGCTCAAGCGTTTGACGACACCAAGAAGGACTTGAAAAAATCTCTCGCGAAACTCGAATGCGCAGCAACTGCTACAACGGGGAAGGCAGCGATTTGGCGTTTTGAGAGAATGATCTCCTCGGCGAACTACGATCGCCGGAACGAGACGTTCATGGAACTCGGCCAACATTTGGGCATCCCAGACGACTATGCGTCAGCCGCGTTCAAAGCTTGGAAAGTCGAACGCAACACAAGAGCGCATGGCAACCCCCCAGAGCTTTCAAAGGATGCGATGATAAATAAAAGCCGTATCGGAGGGATGCTCAACGCACTCTTCCTCGCTGCGATCCGCTGTAACGGCCCGATGATTCTGTCCCCTTTCGAGGACCGATACTTTACGCTGAAGTGACCAGTTGCGTTGTGAAGCAGGCGTTTGGCGCTGTGACCTGCATCCAAAGTTACTCTTCTTGACCCAAAAGGGCGGTGGGCGGGCGTGAGATTCGGATCTTCTTTTGCGGTTCTCTCCTTGGCTAAGCTGTTGAAGATGAAACCTTTACCCTCCATCCAGGGCGCGGCGTTGCTCGTGGCGTTTGCATTTTCGCTGTCCCCGACTCCTGCCTGCACCTCGCTGGTCGTGTCGGCTGGGTGATGGAGGATTTGTCTACGGACGGACGATGGAGTTCGGCGTGAATCTGGGTTCGAATCTGATCGTGATCCCGCGAAATTATTCGATCACCGCAACCGCCCCGGGAAAGTCGGTGGGGACGGGCGGGAAGACGTGGGCGACCAAATACGCCGCAACCGGGACGAATTTCTTCGACATGCCGCTCGTGTGCGAAGGCATCAACGAAAAGGGGCTGACGGGCGGGCTTTTTTACTTCCCGATTTTCGCGCAATTCCAATCCATTTCGGAAGGCTGAAAGGGTCAGTCCTAGGCTCAGGGAAGGGGTCACTCCTTCATTTTGTCACTTGCTGACGAGTTTAAGGCGACCCTGCCAGGTCCGCGATCGTGCGGGAGACCTTCAGATTTTTATTGGACAACTGCACCCCGAAGGTCGTCCGCAGCATCGCCGGCCTCCCGCCACCCCGACCATCCGGTCCGACAACCTCACCGAGGTCATCCGATCCCGCGCTCTCGACCTCAATCTTTGGCGGTTTCGGTCGCACTCCAGCAGCGGCGCGGATGAAGCATGATCGCGCCTGATTTCTAGCGCGAGGGCCAGGCTTCCATGGCGGCTTTGACAATTTCAATCAGCTTGGGCCGTTTCGCCCCATCCCTGGCCAAGGTCGACATTCCTTGGATAACGGCCAGAGATAGCGCAGCCAACGGGGCCGCCGCGGTTCCCTTGGGTAGTCGGCCGATAACGATGTCATTCTGAATCTTGTTTTGTAGTCGGGATTCAATCTCGCTTCTGATCGTGCTCAAGGCCAGTTGCACGTCGCGAGCAGCATCCGAGCAACTGATCGCCGCACTGGCCAACAGACAACCGGGGGGCGTGTTCTGACCAGTAAATCCGACTGCTGCCGCCATCATCAGACCCTCGGCGGCCTCCCGGGCGGTTGCCGCATTATCAATGATCTGCTGAGCAGTGACCGGACCTGACGTGTATTTGCGGACCGCGTCGAGGAAGAGGCCCTTCTTGTCGCCGAATGCCGCATACAAGCTCGGAGCCGTGATGCCCATCGCTTCGGTCAGATCACCAACCGAGGTGGATTCGTAGCCGTGCTGCCAGAATAGCAGCATCGCACGCTCCAGCACCTCTTCCCGGTCGAAGGAAAGCGGACGACCACGCCGTCTCCGAACGTCTCTCGGTTTAATTTCCATAGCGACCGTTATATAAAAATTGACGACGTTCTCAAGTTCGTATTTATTTCTGTAACAAATACTACAGAAATAAGATGGACCTAAAACTTTCAGGAAGACGTGCTCTCATCACCGGCAGCACCAGTGGAATCGGTGAACAGATCGCCAAAACCCTCGCGGCCGAGGGCGTCAGTGTCGTCATCCACGGCCGGCGTGAAAGCGAGGCCCAGCGCGTCGTGCAAGCCATCCTTTCGGCGGGAGGAAAGGCTGCGATCGCTCTCGGAGATCTCGCCAGCGATGAAGAGGGTACGGAGGTCGTGCGGGCTTCGAGCGAGGCCTTCGGAGGGATCGACATTCTTGTCAATAACGCGGGATCGTTCCCCATGAAAAATTGGTTGGACTCGACCGCGGCCGAGTGGAACGAGCTTTACAATGCGAACGTCTCCTCCGTGGTTCGGCTCGTCACGGCTTTGGTGCCAGCCATGAAAGAGCGCGGCTGGGGCCGGGTCATCATGCTCGGGAGCTTTTTTGGGCCTGTCCCGGAGCCATACATTGCCAACTACTCGGCGACAAAGATGGCCAACATCGACCAGGCTGTCTCGCTGGCGAAAGCACTTGCTGGAACCGGAGTGACCAGCAACACGGTGAGTCCGGGACCGATTCGCACTCCGGGGATGGAGGCGGGAGCTAGAGCCATGTTCGAAGCCCAAGGCCAGACCTACGATTTCGACACCTTCGAGGCGTTTTTCGTTAAGGAAAATCCGCTGCCAGCCGGGCGGATCGGATCACCTTCCGACGTGGCCAACGCGGTCGCCTTCCTCGTTAGCGAAGGGGCGGGTTTCATCACTGGGGCGAACCTGCGCGTTGATGGTGGCAAGGTGCCAACGGTCAACTAGTCGTCGTCCCTCAGGAGCACTCCGCTATGTCCAGCCTGCTACTTGCGAACAAACTCGCCCCTTTCACCGGGGCATCCCGGGGGTATTGGCTCCGCCGTCGCCAAGCGCCTTGCTCAGGATGGGGCCAGCGTGCTCGTCCACTCCAACTCCAGAGGTGTGGAAGCGGCGGCTGTCGTCGAGCACAGCCGGGCATCGGACAGCCACGCCGAAGCCCTCAGCGCCGATCTCGGCCATCACGATGGCCCAGCTCGCCTCATTGAGCAGCTGGATTCCGCATTTCATGGTCAGTTTGCCGGTCGCCTGGACGTGTTGGTCAAAAACGCCGGCACCCTGGAGTACGGTTCGCTTACCGATCTTTCCGACCGAGAAAAGCTCCAGCTGATCGTCCGCTCCGTTCCTACGACCGCATCCTCAAATTCGCCCGCACGATCGCCGACCTTCAAGGCTGCTCACTCTGGCGAGTAGTGCTGCCAGGGCATCCAGTTTCACGGGTTTGTTCATGTAGGCGTTCATGCCGGCGTCGAAACAACGCTGGCGGTCGGCGGACACGATGTTGGCCGTGAGGGCCGCGATGAAGGTCGGTCGGGTGCCCGGCGAGGTCTTTTCCCGCGCGCGGATGTTTTTCGTGGCCTCGATGCCGTCCATCTCCGGCATTTGGAGATCCATCAGAATGCAATCGGGGCGTTCGCGCTCGTGGCATTCCATGGCTTCGAGTCCATTCCTGGCACCGACGGGTTCGTAGCCGAGTCGCCGGAGCAGGGTGAGGATCAACTTGAGGTTCACCTTGTCGTCCTCGACCGTTAGGATTCGCAAAGGATGCCGCCCGGCGAAGCCGGAGTCGAGGACGATGGGGGGCGTGACGGTGGGTTCCGGTGGGACGGCGGTGACCGCTCCGAGGGGAACCGAAAAGATGAATTCAGCGCCCTGCCCGATTTCGCTTTGCGCCCGCAGGCTGCCGCCCATCAGCTCGGCGAGACGTTTCGAGATCGAGAGTCCCAGTCCCGATCCGCCGTGACGTCGCGCGATGGTGGAATCCGCCTGCGTGAAGGGAAGAAAGATGCGCTCGATCTGGTCGGCGGCGACACCGGGACCAGTGTCTTTGACGATAAAATCGAAGGTCTCGGGCGTGGCACCCTTCCGCAGTCCGAGGGTCACGGAACCGCTCTCGGTGAACTTGATGGCGTTGCCCACGAGGTTGAGCAGGATCTGTCGGATGCGGTTGGCGCCCCCTTCGAGTTGGGCTGGCACGTTTTCGTCGAGGGACGTGGAGAGGTGCAGTCCCTTCCGTCCAGCCGGCGACGCGAAGAGTTGCCAGATTTCGTCGAGAATTTCCCGGGGCGAAAACGGCAGCGTCTCGATGGGCAGGTTGCCCGCCTCGATCCGGCTGAACTCCAACACGTCATCGAGGATGCGCAGGAGCGTCTCGCCGCTGGACCGAATGGTTTGCGCGTATTCGCGGGATTCCGGCGGCAGATCGGCGGTCCTCGCGAGGAGCTCGGAGAAGCCCAGAATGCCGTTGAGCGGGGTGCGGACTTCGTGGCTCATCACAGCGAGGAATTCGCCTTTGGCGCGTTCGCCGGCCCGCGCCTTTTCGGTGAGCTCAATTTCCTGCGCAAGAGCCTCGGCGAGCTTTTGCTCGCGGATGCGTGCCTCCGTGATGTCTCGAAACATCCAGATGCGCCCGTAGTGGGTCCCCGCCTTGTCTTTCACCGGCGCGGAGTAGCGATCCAGGATGGTTCCGTTGATCAGCTCGATCTCGTCCCGGCTGACCTCGTCCGGATGGGAAATCAGGTAGGTTACTTTCGCCGTGAATTGTCGGGGATTCTTCGTTTGCGCGGCCACGAAATCAACCTGAAGGGAATCGTCCTTGCTCTCCGCGACGTCCGGCGGAATCTCCCACAGCTCGCTGACCCGCTCGTTTTGCAGGATTTTCCGGCCCGCGGTGTCCACGACGAGGATGCCGTCGAGCGCGCAGTCCACCTGGGCTTCAAAAAAGGCGGTCTCCCAACGCAGAGCGGCCTCGATGCGCTTGCGTTCCGTAACGTCGCGCTGGATGCCGATGAACTGGATCGGCTCGCCGCCCGGCGAGGAAATGGGGGCCACCGTGAGCTCGTTCCAGAAGGCAGTGCCGTCCTTTCGGTAATTGAGAATCTCGCCCTCGAAGGGCTGGCCAGCGTTCAGGGCCGCACGAATGCGGAGGACGACTTCCGGGTCGGTATCCGGTCCCTGCATCAAGGCACAGTTGCGACCCAGAATCTCTGGCTCCGTGTAACCGGTGATTTTCGTGAAACTGGCGTTGGCGTAGACGATCCGGCGGTGTTCGTCGGAGATCAGCACGCCCTGCGAGACTTCGGCCAGCGCCCGCTCGCGGACGTGGAGAATCCCGTCCTGGCGTTTGCGCTCGGTGATGTCGCGGATCATGAACAGCAGGTGACCGTTCGGCATCATGGTCGCCATCACCTCGGCGTCGAAGGTGGAACCGTCACGGCGGAGGAATCGCCACTCCCCTTGGTAATTCGTCCCGGATTCAATGACGGCAATGGCTGGCTCGATGCGTGCGAGTTCGGTTTCCACGACAAACGACGAGACACTGAGCCCGCTCAACTCGTCGCGGGAGTAGCCCAACATCCCAGACAGGCTGGCGTTGACGTCGATGGAGTTGCCCGCGGAATCCGCGATGATGATTCCGTCCGGCGCAGATTCGAAAAGAGTGCGATAGCGCGCCTCGGTTTCCCGGCGGTCATCGTCCCGGGCGAAGTTCTCCAGCGCGAACGAGACGTCGCCCGCCGCCTCCTGAAGCAACGCGATTTCGCGATCTCGAAAAAAGCCCGGCTCATCCGCGTAGACGCAGAGCGTGCCGCAGGCCTGGTCATTCATCCGGATGGGGAAAATGGCCGCACCATGAAAATTGCGCCGGCTGGCTTCCTCGCGCCACGCGGCCATGGCGGGGTCGTTGAGCATATCGTCGCAGATGTAGGGCTGGTTCTCCCGGAAGGCCCGGCTGCAGGGGTCGGATTGATCCCCGCCTTCGGCGGTGGGAGCCTGGAAGCGGCGCAGGTAGCCGTTCTCATCACCGCACTGGGCGACGGGGGTGAGCAGGCCGGCTTTTGCATCGTGCAAGCCGATCCAGGCCATCCGGAATCGTCCAAACTCGACCAGCACCTCGCAGACCTTCTTAAACAGGGCGTCGCGGGTGGGCGTCCAGACGATGGCTTGGTTGATCTGGCTGAGTGCGGCAAAGAGCCGGGAGAGGCGGGCGATCTCCCGTTCGCGCTCCTTGAGCAGCGTGATGTCGCGGGCGATTTTCGAAGCTCCGACGATTGTTCCGCGACTGTCCCGGATCGGCGACGCCGTGACGGCGACATCGATCAACCGGCCGTCGGAGGTGCGGCGTTTCGTTTCGAAATGCGACACCGGCTCGCCCCGCCGAATCTTTCCCAGGATGAAATCTTCTTCGGTCAGCCGGTCCGGCGGAATCAGGCGAGTGATCGAGGTGCCGACCATTTCCGCCGACGGATAACCGAACATTTTTTCGGCCCCCTGATTCCAGCTGGTGATAATGCCGTCCAGGTCCTTGCCGATGATGGCGTCGTCCGACGATTTGACGATCGCGGCCAGCCGGGCGGACGTGATTTCCGCATTTTTGCGCTCGGTGATGTCGGCGCGGATGGCGACGTATTGGCGCGGCTTCCCCCCTTCATCAAGGAAGGGCACGATGGTGGTGTCCACCCAGTAGAGCGAACCGTCCTTGGCCCGGTTCCGGATTTCCCCCTTCCAGACCGTTCCCTGGCCGATTGTGATCCACAGATCCCGGAAAAATTCCTTCGGGTGGAAGGCCGAATTGACGAGACGGTGGTCCTGCCCGATCAGCTCTTCCCGGGAATATTTCGAAATCGCGCAGAACTTGTCGTTCACGAAGGTGATCCTCCCTTGGGGATCGGTGATCGCGACAATGGCGTGCGCGTCGAGTGCGGTTTGCAGATCGCGGATCTCCCGGGAGGCTTCAAGCAGATGCGTTGGCTCGCTGGTCTCCAGTGGGGGCAATGGCGAACGCGGGAAGATATTCATAGTTCCGCCTTTAGGACGGCAGTATCTACTCCGGTCTAAACGATTACCCTTGATTCGCCAATTTTTTATCGGATCCGAATCTGGATCCCGGTCGCGACCAATCGGGGAAATCGCGTTAGCAGGAGTCGGCTATCCGTCGCCTCGAAAAGTTTGGCGCGCGCTCGCTGGTCGGCGGCAGTGGCCGTTAGATAGGACGCGGTCCCCGACGGGAAAAGCGAATCAGCCGCAACCCGGGAAATCCCAGCGCCAAAAGTCCAAGTCCCAAGAGGAAGACGTAAAGCGGTCGCAACCCGGTCCCCAGCCAGCAACCTTCCTGGACGATCATCAGAATCGGCTCGTGTCTTCCGAAAAGTCGAACCACTCCTGCCCCAGTTTGTAGAGAATTCCCGTGACCGCCGTGGCCGTGAGCGGCAGGAGCAGAATCACTCCCAACAGCCGGTGCCAGAAGCGGGCTCCTTTCGCCCGCGATCGCTGGCGCGCGAGCAGGGCACCGCTCACGAGCAGGAAGAGCAATCCGCCCCCCACGATCAAAACATAGAACGGAGAAAAGGTCGGGCTGATCCATTCCCCCGTGTGAATCTCCATGAGGGTTTGGCCGGTACCGCCGTCGATCCCGAACCAGGCTTTGCCAGCGCGGTAGGCGATTCCCGTGATCGCACTGATCGCGAGCAGGATGCCAAGCTAGGGTGCCAGCCAACGGTGGAGATTACGGACGTTCTTATTCATGATTTTGCCCGGGCGGTTTTCAGAAAGTCGGATTCTCCACAAAAAAGCGATGCAAGCCTTTCGACCTGCATCGCTGATCTGTGTGGGAAGAGTCCCTTATTCAGACATTTTCCCGGTCACGATGGCGACCTCAAGGGGCTTGAGATGGTTGCCGCTCTTCTCGACTTTTACCTTGAGAGCCTGATCCTTTTTCAATTCATCAAATTCGACCGGAGCCCCGTCCTTCGTCAGCTTCGTGTCGTCCTTGAAATAGAGCTCGAGGACTTTTCCGTCCTTGGTCTTCACGTAGATCTCCTTTTCTTTCGGATCCACGCGCAGGGCGGTGACGTCGTAGGTTCCCGACGACACGACGGAGGTGTTCTCGATTTCGGTGGAGCTGTCCTCTGCCGCGAAAGTGTTCAGCGTGGTGGCGATGCAGAAAGCGGTGGCAATGGTCAGTAGTTTTTTCATGGTTTTTCCAGTTGCTAGGTTTCGATTCAAGGTTCGGGCGAAGTCAGCTTTGCCGACCCTACCTCGGTTTAGAGAGGATCGGGCGAACAGACTTTCCCGGTCGCATCGAAGCAATATCCGGCACCGCGCTCGTCTGTTCGTTCTCACCGCGGTCCGGTTCTCAGCAATTGGTGCTTCGAGGATGGATCAGGCTCTTATTACGAGCGGTTACAAGGATGCCCGGGAAATCCAGGCCCGTGTTTGGAAAACGAACCACGGAGTCCACCGGCCACATCTCTTCGGATCGCGGGTTTTGACGGAGGGAGGTTTTTCGCGACGATCCGCGATTGCCCATGAGTTCAGGGCTTGTCTGTCCACCGGGGCCAATCGGGTCGGCATCCCCAGCGAGCGTGGCTTGGTGGGGAATCCCCCGAGTTACACCGTTGAAAATGAATGTCCTGCGCCACCTGGGGGAAACAATTCACTCGAAAGATCTCTTGACGCGGAAATTTCGGTGGCTTATAATTAGGAATGAAAATTACTGCCGATGGCCCCGGCTTGGAGGTCTGCTCATCGGGGCAATCTTCGAGTCTCCTCCAATCAATCGATCGCATTCTGCCGACTTGGATGGTTGGTTTATCTTTGTTCGGCGTGGGAGTCACGACCGCGGTCGCTGCTCCGACGACGATGGTGAATCTTGACGCGGCGTCCCCGTATGCCGTCATGAGTGGAGCGTCCGTTGGCAATACCGTAAGCGCCCCCGGCGCGCCTCACACGACGATCCGGGGAGATCTCGGAGTGAAGGCCGATACTGCGCCGACCGGGTTCCCGCCCGGCGTGGTGACAGGAACCATCCGAAAGGGCAGCTCCGTCGACGAGGCCCACGCCGATGCGCTTGCGGCCTACGAGGAGATTGAGGACCGGACGGGAGGCGTCGTCATTCCCGGTGCGTTGGTCGGAGCGGTCCTTGCGCCGGGGCTTTACACCATCGCGGGAGCGGCCTCCAACACGGGGACCGTCACTCTCGACGGTGGTGGAAATTCCGACGCGATTTATGTTTTCCAGATTAATGGCGCCCTTGCTTTTGCCGCGGCCAGCAAGGTGATCCTGACGAACGGAGCTCGGGCGTCGCGGGTTTTCTGGCAGGTCAATGGGGCCGGGGCCATCGGAGCCGGAGGCAATTTTGTCGGCACGCTGATCGCCAAGGACGCGGTCGCCATCGGCAACGGGACGTTCGTGAACGGACGCGCGATTGCCCTGAATGGCGCGCTGACACTCGACAACAATCAATTCTACGGTGCGCCTCCCGTGATCACCATCGACGGAGGCGAAATGGCCTACACGATCGATACGACGCCGACGATTTTTGGCACGACCGATCTCGACGTTCCCGGGGTGGTCACCGTGACGATTGCCGGGCAAACCCTCACCGCAACACCCATCAACGGGACCTGGTCCATCACGTCGGCAATCCTGCCAAACGGCGTTTATCCCGTCGTGGCCTCGGGCTCCGACGCCGCGGGCAACCCGACGAGCGCCACCCAGCAATTGACTATCGACACCGTGCCTCCGGAAATTACCCAGGACGGCGGCGCGGCCGTAACGACCAACAATTCGGCCCCCACGATCAGCGGGACGAGTGACATGAGTCCCAACACGGTCATCCGGGTTGCCATCGATACTCAAAATCTGAATGCGCTCATCCAAAACGACGGCAGTTGGAATATCCGGGCCGCCGATCTGGCCGACGGGACTTATCAGGTCACCGCTTCGGTCACGGATCCGGCTGGGAATGAAAGCAGCGTTACCCAATCGGTCACGATCGACACGACCCCTCCGGCCGTGGCAGTTGCCGGAGGCGCGGACCCCGTGACCAATGACGCGACTCCCACCCTGAACGGGTTCGCCAACGTCGCTCCGGGCACCATGGTCACAGTGATTGTCGCCAATCAGACGCTGACCGGTCTGGTTGATGAGAACCAACTTTGGTCAGTGACGGCAGCCCCGCTTTCCGACGGCACTTATCGATTCATCGTCATCGTCACCGACGCCGCCGGCAACGAGACGTGGATCGAGCAAATGTTAACCATCAACACCAGCACGCCACTTGCTGACGCCGAAAACCCTTCGATCACGCGGCTCGCAGTCGCTCCAAAAAAAGTGCACTCGGACGGCGATCGGAAAAGCGCGCTGAATCATCAGGGCCCCGCGATCAAGGTCAGTATGACCGAAGATGCAACGCT
>JBGTDR010000064.1:0-20773 GCA_041748215.1 Chthoniobacterales bacterium | reverse complement strand
AACGGACGGACGTTCATTGGGGCGGTCCTCGGCCCGCTTCTGAAGTCTGTCATCGTGACGATTCAAGGGACTGACGTCTGTCGATTGGCTGCAATCGAGAAGCGAGTTGAAGTGGTGCAGAGAGTTTGTGCTGCGCTAGCGACCTTTAAGCGCGCGATCGGATCTGCATCGGTGGGGTTCCCACGGGTTGGTCGTGATTCAAGCAGGACAATGCAGGACAAATTCTAGGACGGGTGTGGCCCCAACTGCGGGTAGGCTCGAGGGCTTCAATCTCGCTGAGAGCCTGAATTTCTCAGCCTTTCCGGTCGAATCGTCACTCGGAATGAGTGGCGGAGTCGACGGGGCTCGAACCCGCAACCTCTGCCGTGACAGGGCAGCGCTCTAACCATTGAGCTACGACTCCTAAAGAGGAGTGGCGGAATATCTGCGGTGCGACCGGGTGAGGCAATTCTTTTTTTGAAACCGCAATTTGCCATTCCGACGTAGGCCCGGTATGTACGAGTCGATGCGAGTGAATTGCGATGTCGCCATCATCGGCGGAGGTTTTGCCGGATCGTCGCTCGCGCTCCTCCTGCGTCGCGAGCAGCCGGATCTCAAAGTGTTGCTGATCGACCGCTCGGAGCGGTCGGATCGCAAAGTTGGAGAAGCGACCACCGAGATCGGAGGAGAATTTCTGCACCGGCGGCTGGCATTGACCCGATATCTCGCGAATCACCACATCGCCAAGCAGGGCCTGCGTTTGTGGTTCGCGAAAGATGCCGGAACTGCGGTCGACGATTGCGCGGAAGTTGGATCGGATTACCAGGTGCGGATGCCGTCGTTCCAGGTGGATCGGTCTCAACTCGACCCGCACGTGCTGCAACTGGCGCAGGAGGCGGGAGTGGAAGTTTGGCGGCCGGTGAAAGTGGCCGATTGTTCGTTTCCGGAAGCCGGTGGTGCGGTGATCGAGGTCAAAAGTGCGGATGAATCCCGCACGGTGCACGCCCGTTGGGTCGTTGATGCGTCGGGGCGGGCCGCCACGCTGGCGCGTCGGATGAAGACTTTCCGTCCGCTCGGCGAGCACCCGACCAATGCCATCTGGGGCCGCTTCCGCGGGGTGAAAGATCTGGACGGCCACGATCTGCGGACCCGCCATCCGAAATTTGGCCGCTCGTGCATCGCGAGCCGCTCGGCAGCGACCAATCATCTGACCGGCTACGGCTGGTGGTGTTGGATCATTCCGCTCAAGGGCGGCGACGTGAGCGCCGGCCTGGTTTACGATTCGCGGCTTTACACGCCACCGGAGGGTGCGCGTCTCGGCGATCGATTGAAGGCCCACCTCGCGACCCATCCCCTCGGACGAGAATTGTTTACCGATGCCGAACTCGTCGAAACCGAAGCGCGCACGTATTCGGGTCTGCCCTACTTCAGCGAAAAGCTCGCAGGCCCCGGCTGGCAGCTCGTGGGCGACGCCGCCGGATTCCTCGATCCGCTTTACAGCCCGGGTCTGGACTATTGCAGCTGGACGGTCCGGTGTGCGCTCGGCCGGATCGCGGAGGAAGCAGCGGGCCGCCCGGTCGATCTCGATGCGCTGAATGCGCGCTTCGTGCACTCGTACGACACGTGGTTCCGCGCATTGTACAAAGACAAATATTATTACCTCGGTGATGCGGAGCTGATGTCGGCGGCCTACCTGATGGACATCGCGCTCTTCTTTATGGGGCCGGTGCGTGAAATCACGACCGCCCGAGAGCGCGATCTCGATTGCCTGCCGTTCAATGGTCCGGTGGACGGCATGGCCGGTCGATTCATGAAATTTTACAACCGTCGGCTGGCCCACATCGCCCGGCGGAGGCGGGCGGCCGGGTGTTATGGACGTCGTAATACCGGCTGGCGGGAACTCGGCGACGGATTTGTTCCGGATCTGCGCGTGCTCAATCCGCTCGCCAAGGGCATCCGCAGATGGCTCGCAGCCGAGCTTCACGCGATTTTCCTTAGCCCACGGGAGGAGCCGGTCGCGGAACCTCTTCCGCACCGCGAACCCGTTACGGTGAGCTGACGTGGCGTTTTCCTCCTTCAACGCATTCCTCGCCAAACTCGAAACCGCCGGTGAGTTGCGGAGGATTTCGGAACCGGTCGCGACCGAACTGCAAATCACGGAACTCGCCGACCGCGAGATGAAATCGCCGGGCGGCGGCAAGGCCCTGCTTTTCGAAAATCCCACGATCGACGGCAAGGCGTCCGCGTTTCCGGTCGCGATCAACACGATGGGATCGCGCACCCGGATGGCGATGGCGCTAGGGCTCCAGTCGATCGACGAACTGGCCGACCAGATGCAGTTCATCCTGAAGGCAAAACCTCCGCGCGGCGTGCGCGAAGCATTCACGCTGCTGCGCCAGGGCATCGACCTGATTCACGCCCGGCCGGCGCACGTGCGCGACGGCCCGTGCAAAGAAATGATCCACCGGTTCGACAAGGCAGGTGAGACGTTTTCGCTGGCCGACCTGCCGGTCCTGCGCTGCTGGCCGGACGACGGCGGCAGATTCGTCACGCTACCGACGGTTTACACGAAAGATCCCGATACCGGGGAACGCAATGTCGGCATGTATCGCATGCAGGTCCATGATGACCGCACGACCGGCATGCATTGGCAGGTCCACAAAGTCGGCGCGCGCCACGGCAAACGTTATTACGAACGCGGTGAACGCATGCCGGTCGCGGTCGCTCTTGGTGGTGACCCCGCCTACACATTCGCGGCGACCGCTCCCCTGCCCGACGGGCTCGACGAAATTCTTTTCGCAGGATTTTCGCGGAAAAAATCGGTGCCGCTGATCAAATGCGAGACGGTCGATATTGAGGTGCCGGCGGATTCGGATTTTGTGCTCGAGGGATACGTGCAACCCGGCGAAATGCGGCCGGAAGGGCCGTTCGGCGATCACACGGGATTTTACACTCCCGTCGACGATTACCCGGTTTTTCACCTCACCGCGATCACGCGGCGCCGGGATGCCGTTTATCCCGCCACGATCGTCGGCATCCCGCCCATGGAGGATTTTTACATGGGCGCGGCGAGCGTGAAAATTTTCCTGCCCGTGTTCCGGATGAACTTTCCGGAGATCGTGGACATGGCGTTGCCGGCGGAAGGCGTTTTCCACAACCTCGTTTTCGTCAGCATCCGCAAACAGTACGCGTGGCAGGCTTACAAAATCATGCACGGACTCTGGGGCATGGGGCAGATGATGTTTGCGAAATACATCATCGTCGTGGACGACGATTGCGACGTTCACAACACGAGCGACGTGATTTTTCGCATGTGCGCGAACACCGATCCGCAGCGCGACTCGTGTTTTGTGAAGAACCCGAGTGACGCACTGGATCATGCGCCGACCATTGCCACGGTCGGGTCGCACATGGGCTTCGATGCTACGCGCAAACTCGCTACCGAAGGTTACACGCGCGGCTGGCCGTCACTCGTCCGGATGGATCCCGCGGTTCAGGAATGGGCGGATCGTTTTACGTCGAAGTAAGCGGCACGTTCGCCGTCACTTACGCGCGCAGCGTGACGGCGAGCGCTGTCAGAATTTTCTCCGCGCGGTTCAGCCGGTAACGGCGCTCGAACACACGGAATCCATCGGCGCGCATGCGGCCGAGCACCCGGCTGTAAATCGCGCGCATGATTTCCGCCGCCCGCAACGCATGACGATCCTCCGCCGGACAGGCCGCGGCGGCCTGCGCGTAGTAGTCGGCCGCACGATCCGCTTCGAACCGCATCAACGCGAGAAACGACCCGTCGCGACTACCCTGGAGAATCTGGTCTTCACTCACGCCAAATCGCGCGAGATCTTCGCGGGGCAGGTATATTCTGCCCAGCGAGGCATCCTCACGGAGGTCGCGGAGAATGTTCGTGATCTGCAGGGCGAGACCGAGCGACTCGGCGTAGGCACTGCTGCCTGGATGTCTGCAGCCGAAAAGCCGGATGCTCACCAACCCGACGGCGCAGGCAACCCGCCAGCAATAGATTCGCAGATCCTCAAACGTTTCGTACCGCGTGACGGCATCGTCCATCGCAACGCCGCGGACGATTTCCGCCAGCAATTCGCGGTCGAGATCGTGCTCGCGAATGACGCGGGCGATATCCGCCGGGACACCGGGAAGGTCAGGATCGGCCAGCGCCTCCAGCCAGGCTTCGAGCGCCTCGCGTTTTTCCGCAGCCGGCAACTCGGTCGAGTCCGCGATGTCATCCACGATGCGGCAGAACCGGTAAAAGACGAGCGCGTCTTCACGACGCGCGCGCGGCAGGAAGAGCAGCGTGAACGCGAGATTTGAAGCCCGCTGACCGGCCGCGAGCGAATCGGCAATCAGGGGTGGGACGAGCGCCGTCATTGGAAACTCACGCGCTCCCCCGCGACCCGCCCGTTGGAAAGAAGAATTTCGCGATCACATTGTCCGTCCAGAGCACCGGTGTTGTCGCTCCACAGACACGTGATGCCGTGGACGCGCGTGGCCGCCTGTACTGCGGGCAACAGCCTCAAGGATTCGCCCGGTGCGACAACAATGAGAATGCGCGGTCGGTGGACGAGCGCCCGGGCCAGCGCGACAAGGTATTGATCGACCAGGCTCAGATCCGCCGCCAATTCCCCGGCAAGGTGCTCAATTCCCAACTGGTTGAGAACCTCAGTGACGCGCATTCGTGCCGCCGCCGAATCGCTGGAGGAAAACCGAAACAACGGAATCGCCACATTTTCGGCCACGGAAAAAGCAGGCAGCAAACATGGATCCGCAAAAAGAAATCCGAAGACCGCGTTGCGAATTTCCCGGCGCACGTCTTCGGGTGGAAACGACACCTCCTGACCAAAAACCTCAATGGAACCAGCGTCCGGCCGTTCGAGCAGCCCGAGAAGATGCAGCAGCAGAGTTTTGCCACTGCCGGCTGGGCCGGTGATGTTGATGAGCGTGGCTTCGGCAAATTCGGCGGTGAGCGCGTCCACGCGGGACGGCCCGTGGGTCCATTCCACCCGGTGGCACGAAAGATCGGAGCAACGCAGCGCGGTCAAAACACGATGTCCCGTTTGGCTCCGGTGAGGCTGCGATAAAGACACACCCAGCTCGCGATCAGCCAGCCGGCCAGCAGGGCCTCGAAAATTGCGTAACCGGCCCCCGCCACAGCGCCCGCGGACGATTCCGCACCGTAGCTCAATTGCACGAACCGTTGCGCCCCGGCCAGCCCGCCGTGCAGCAGCAACGATGCCGCGATGAACAAAACAACGGGCAGCAGGTGACGGCGGGTGAAAGCGAGCGAATCGTGCATCGCTTCCCGCAGAGATTCGTTGTGAAAGACCAGGGTGGTCTGCACGGCGCAGTAGAAAAGCATGAACATCGCCAGCGCCGGAAGCCCGATGTTGCCACCAAAAGCGAAGAGGTGCTGCACAAGCGAACTTTCTGCCGGCAGCAGAGCCGCAACCAAACCTGGCGCGATCACGAGCACGCCCGCGGCCGCCACGATCACCAAAGACCATTTCAAAACAAACCCGGTACGGCGCAGCGCGAAACTCACAAGGCGATGTCGTGGAAAATGCATGCCGCGCGTCCACGCGAACGCCAGCAGCATCAAGTAGGTCAGGAAAAAAACGCCAAGCAGGAGTTCGAAAACAAACGACGCAAGATTGATGAGCGTCGCCCCGAGCAGCGTGTAGCCCGTGGAAAATCCGGCAAGGATCTCCGGCAGCAGCAGATAAACGAACGGCTTCGCGATAGCGGCGAGCGCGCACACCAACAACGACGGGAGCAACAGCCACACGCCGCGAGGAAAACGCCGACGCACAGAACGGACCAGCTCGCCCATAGTGCCGCCCACGTTGCAGAGAAGCGCCAGCGCACCCACCGCCGAAAGCGGAAATGTGGTCGTAAAGGCATTGAAAATTTTTGCGCTTCCTTCGAGCGCGGAAACCCACGAGCTCGCGGCCACGGCGGCAAGCGTGGGCATTTCACCAGCCTCGATCGTACCAATCCAATCACCCAGATCGGTATCGATGCGCAGGAGGAACAGAATCAACGCCGCGAGGTTGAACAGCGCGTAAGCCACGCCAAACACCGCGGGTATCCGCCAAAGGTCGGGATATCGCCTCATGCAGCGAAACCCGTTGCCAAATGCCGCGCGCACCCGCGGATGCAGCGTGCTCGCGAGCAGCCAGGCAACCGCGAGGCCACCGAGCGCAATGGCGTAATTCGAGGGCATGAGCCGCGCAGTCTGCCGTCCCTCCCCCGCCCGCGCGATCAAAACTCGAAGCGCGAGACGCAAACGGTGAAAACCCCGACCGCTTCGACCGCTTCGAAGCCGTGCGGCCACCTTGACAAATATTACCGTTTCCGATTTCAGTAATACCCGGGTATGCGAATCGCTGCGGGGGGGACAAAGCAGGAAATCGGCCGTCAGCCGGTTCAGCGCATCAGCGTTTCCCTGCCCAACCACGTGTACCACGAACTCGACGCGATGGTCGAAGAACGCGGGCTCGAAAATCGTTCGAAGGCCATCGTCGAAATGATCACGCAGGCCGTGGCCGAGCATCAGGAGGACGACGGCGAACGCATCATGGCCGGCACCATCACGCTCATTTACGACGAATCGAAGGGTCAGCTTTTGCAGCGTCTCGCCGAGCTCGAGCGCACGCACGTGGACGAGGTGATCAGTTCTTTGCACGTGCAGCTCCAGGACAATCACCGCATGGAGGTTGTCCTCGTCCAGGGGCCGGCGGCCAAGCTCCGCGCAATCGCGGATCGTTTGATCGCGTGCAAAGGCGTTCGCACCGGCAAACTCACTCTCACGAGCATGATCATGCCGCCCCTTCACCCGTTCGCCGAACCCGCGCTCTGAAATCTTATGTCGTCCGCCAATCCTTCATCCACCTGCCTGCCCGGCGAAATATTGCCGCCCGGCGCGATGTGGTCGCACCGTCTGCCGCGCCACCGACTGATCCGACTGACCGCCATCGACGCTGGTGCGAGCCTTGCCGCGTTGTTTTACAACTCCGCGGACCCGTTGGACCGCCTCAACGTTCCCGACACGCTCAAGGCTCAGAAAACCGCCCGACTCACGCGGGGTCACGTCCTGATGTCCGACATGGGTCGCGCCCTCGCGTCAATTGTCGCGGATTCCGTGGGCTGGCACGACCCGCTGGGCGGCCATGGCCTGACAGAACACGTGATCGCCCGCTACGGCACGCACACTTACCAGGACCACCGGAATGATTTTCACCGCAACACGCGGGACAATTTCCTGGTCGAGCTCGGCAAACACGGCCTCGGTCTCGAGGACATCACCGCCAACGTGAATTTTTTCAGCAAAGTCATCGTCGAAGACGAGGGCCGGCTGGCTTTCGTTCCCGGAAACTGTCCGGCCGGAGCCACTCTCGACCTGCGCACGGAAATGGACGTGCTGCTCGTTTTGTCGAATACGCCGCACCCACTCGACCCGTCCCCCGAATATCCCGCCGCTCGCGTCCAGGTGGAAATTTTGCCCGCCGAAGCCCCCGGTGCCGATGATTTTTGTCGCACATTTCGGCCCGAATGCGGCCGCGCGCTCGCCCTTTCCGAACGTCTTTATCTTTAGAACTCCTGGCCCTCTCATGAGCACCCTCAATTATTTCGAAAGCTCGCTCGATCCTTCCGCCGCAATTTTCAGCGAAGTCATCCCGGCCGGAGATGGCTGGATTTATCCGGTCAAATCCGGACAGACGCTGCGCATCATTGATCTCGAAGGCAATCAGGCGGCAGACACCTTCTTCTTCAATGAAGACGATCTGAGCGAGCGTTACAGCGCGCAGGATACCATCCGCGAGCAGGGCGCGATTTACCTCACGACCGGCACCCCGCTTGTGTCGAACCTCGGCAACGTCCTGCTCACGATTACCGCCGACACCTGCGGCCGCCACGACACCCTGGGCGGAGCGTGCGCCGCCGAAAGCAACATGGTGCGTTATGGCCTGGACAAACGATTCATGCACAATTGCCGGGACACGTTTCTCCTCCAGATGGCGCTTTCCGGGCTGCCGCTCACCAAGCGCGACCTCACTCACAACATCAATTTTTTCATGAATGTGCCGGTCACACCCGACGGAGCGCTCGACTTCGACGACGGAGTTTCCGCGCCGGGTCGCTACGTCGAAATGCGGGCCGAAACCGACGTGCTCTGCCTGATTTCGAATTGTCCGCAGCTCAACAACCCGTGCAACGCCTACAACCCCACCCCAATCCAGGTCCTGATCTGGGACGGGGAGGAATAATCCGTCGACGCAGCCGCGACCCAATCGAATGTTCACAAAAGTCCTCATCGCCAATCGCGGAGAGATCGCCTGCCGGATCATCCGGACTCTGCGCCGCATGGGCATTCGGTCCGTGGCGATTTATTCGGAGGCTGATGCGCACGCCCGACACGTCGCGCTGGCGGACGAAGATTATCTCGTGGGGCCCGCCCCCGCCGCGCAGAGCTACCTCGCGGCCGATCGGATTTTGCAGCAGGCGATCGAGTGTGGAGCCCAGGCCATTCACCCCGGTTACGGATTTCTGAGCGAGAATGCCGACTTCGCCGAGGCGTGTGAGCGGCGCGGCATCCGGTTCATCGGCCCTTCGGCGGCGCAGATCCGGTCCTTTGGACTGAAACACGAAGCCCGCGAAATCGCAGCGAAAAGCGGCGTGCCGATGCTGCCGGGCAGCGGACTCGTGGCGACGGCGGAGGAAGCGTTGGTTGCGGCTGAGCGTATCGGTTTCCCGGTCATGCTCAAGAGCACGGCCGGGGGCGGCGGCATTGGACTTCAGCTCTGCCAGGAGCCCGCGGACTTCCTCGAAAAATTTGCGACGGTGCAACACCTCGGCGAATCGAATTTCAAGGAAGCGGGCGTCTTCGTGGAGAAATTCGTGACGAATGCGCGCCACATCGAAGTCCAGATTTTTGGTGACGGGCACGGTGGCGTGATGGCGCTCGGCGAACGGGATTGCTCCACCCAACGCCGCAATCAAAAGGTCATCGAAGAAACTCCCGCTCCGGGCCTCGATGCCGCCACCCGCGAAAGGCTTTGCGCCGCGGCCGTCTCGCTCGGCGAGGCGGTGAACTACCAATCCGCCGGCACGGTCGAATTCATCTTCGACGACGCCACCGGGGAATTTTATTTCCTCGAGGTCAATACCCGCCTCCAGGTCGAGCACGGCGTCACCGAGGAAGTCACCGGTATCGACCTCGTTGAATGGATGATCCAGCAGGCCGCCGGCGAGCTGCCGCCGCTCTCCGAGCTGCACCGCGAACCCGCCGGGCATTCTCTCCAGCTGCGCATCTACGCCGAAGATCCGGCGAAAAATTTTCAACCGGCATCAGGGCTGCTCACCGAAGTGGCGTTTCCGGAAAACGTCCGAATCGATACGTGGATCGAAACCGGCACCGAGGTTTCGCCCTACTACGACCCGCTCGTTGCAAAAATCATCGTCAAAACTCCCGACCGTGGAACCTCAATCGACGCGGCGCTTTCCGCACTCACGCAATCACGCATCCACGGAATTGAAACGAATCAGGCCTATCTCGCGGCCATCCTCCGCGATCCGGAATTCGTTTCGGGGAAAATCACGACGCGGTTTCTGAATTCCTTCGCTTACGAGCCCGCGACGGTCGATGTGCTCGAGCCGGGCACGCAGACGTCGGTGCAGGATTTCCCCGGCCGTCTGGGATACTGGAGCGTCGGCGTTCCACCTTCCGGGCCGATGGATTCCGCCTCGTTTCGCCTCGCGAATCGGGTGCTCGCCAATCCGGAGTCCGCTGCCGGGCTGGAAATCACGATGGCTGGGCCGACCCTGCGCTTCAACCGCGCGGCGATGGTCTGCCTGGGCGGACCTCCGATCAATGCCGACCTCGACGGCGACCCCGTGCCACTCTGGACACCGATTCCGATTTCAGCGGGCCAGACGCTGCGCATCGGCAACGTCACCGGGCCGGGCGCACGCGCCTACCTCGCATTTGCCGGCGGACTCGACGTACCAGAATTCCTCGGCAGCAGAGCCACCTTCGCTCTCGGAGGATTTGGCGGCCACGGCGGTCGCACGTTGCGAGCTGGTGACGTCCTCCGCCTGCCACCAAATCCCGCACCCTCAGGCCTCGCACCGCTACCCGAATCCGAACGCCCGATCTACACGACCGATTGGACGCTTGGCGTAATCTACGGCCCGCACGGCGCGCCGGATTTTTTCACCGACGACGACATCGCCATGATTTTTGGCACCTCGTGGAAGGTGCATTACAACTCAAACCGCACTGGCGTTCGTCTCGTGGGTCCCAAACCAAATTGGGCGCGTCAGGACGGCGGCGAAGCGGGACTGCACCCGTCGAACATCCACGACAACGCCTACGCCATCGGCGCCGTCGATTTCACCGGCGATATGCCCATCCTGCTTGGTCCGGACGGCCCGAGCCTGGGCGGATTTGTTTGTCCTGCCGTCGTCATTTCCGACGAACTCTGGAAACTCGGTCAGCTCAAAGCGGGCGACACCGTGCGGTTCAACCCGGTTGCCGACCACGAACCAGCTGCCGGGATGGCGAATTCAACACTTTCACTCAACCTGCCATCACCCGTCCTCGATCAGCTCCCGGCCTCCGGCGATCACCCTGCGGTCGTTTACCGCGCAGCCGGCGATGCCAATCTGCTCGTCGAATATGGTCCGCTCGTTCTCGATCTCGACCTGCGGCTGCGCGTTCACGCTCTGATGCAGTGGCTGCAGGCGAAGAATTTCCCTGGCACCATCGACCTGACGCCTGGCATTCGTTCGCTTCAGATTCACTTCGATCCCAAAAAGCTGCCGCGGCCGCGCCTGCTCGACGCACTTCACGAGGCCGAGCACGAACTGCCCGCCGCCTCGCAGATGGAAGTACCCAGCCGCGTTGTCCATCTCCCGTTGAGTTGGGACGACGACGCCACCCGGCTCGCGATTCAGAAATACATGCAATCGGTGCGCGCCGACGCGCCCTGGTGCCCGAGTAACCTCGAATTTATCCGCCGCATCAATGGCCTCGATAATCTCGATGCCGTGCGCCGCGTCGTGTTCGATGCGAGTTATTTTGTCCTCGGCCTCGGTGACGTTTACCTCGGCGCACCCGTGGCGACCCCGCTCGACCCGCGCCACCGGCTCGTCACGACAAAATACAATCCCGCCCGCACGTGGACACCGCAAAATGCCGTCGGCATCGGCGGCGCGTATCTCTGCATTTACGGCATGGAAGGTCCCGGCGGTTATCAATTTGTCGGCCGCACGCTACAGGTTTGGAATTCGTTTCGCACCACGCCCAACTTTCCGCCCGGCACTCCGTGGCTGCTTCGATTTTTCGACCAGATTCGATTTTATCCGGTCACCGCGGCCGAACTCGCGCGCAACCGCGCTGATTTTCTCGACGGTCGTTTCCTCGTCACAACCGAAGACACCGTTTTCAAACTGGCAGATTATCACCAATTTCTGCGCCAAATTGCTCCGGAGGCCGCCACCTTCAAAGCCCGGCAGCAACAGGCCTTCGACGAAGAACGTGAACGCTGGGCACAAGCCAACATCAACGTGGTCGAGACGACTGAAGAGCCGGACCAGCCGCCTGCAGAGGCTGAACTGCCGGACGGTGGCTGGTTTCTCGATGCCCAGGTCGCCGGCAGTGTGTGGAAAATTCTGGTCCGACCCGGAGCCTCCGTCGAAGCCGGCGAATCGATCGCCATCATTGAATCAATGAAAATGGAGATTCACGCAACGGCGACGCGCGCGGGATTGGTCCACTCCCTGCTAATGGAAGAAGGCCGACCGGTCGCCGCCGGTCAGCATCTCGCCATCCTGCAACCGAAACCCTGAACCGCCGAAAATTCCCCGCGTGCTCGACCTGAGTTCTCTTGCTCTCGACATCCCCATGCTCCGGTCCGGATACCGGTCCGGCGACATCCGCCCCAGTGAAGTCGTTCGCGAAATCCACCGCCGCATCCGGGACCGCGGCGATGACCACGTGTGGATTCACCTCGTGCCTGAGGAGGAGGCAATCGCCCGCGCCGAAGCGGTCACCGAACATCTTGATTTACCACTGGCCGGCGTGCCCTTTGCGGTTAAAGACAACATCGACGTCGCCGGGCTTCCGACGACCGCAGGTTGCGCGTCTTATGCTTTCGTGCCGCAACGCTCGGCCCGGGTCGTCGAATTATTGCTCGATGCCGGGGCCGTGCTCATCGGGAAAACGAATCTCGATCAATTTGCCACCGGCCTCGTTGGCACCCGCTCGCCGTACGGAGCGCCCGCCAGCGTTTACCACCCTGATTTTATTTCCGGCGGATCGAGCTCCGGTTCGGCCGTGGCGGTCGCCGCCGGACTTGTGACGTTTGCACTTGGCACGGATACCGCGGGATCGGGCCGCGTGCCGGCTGCGTTCAACAACCTCGTAGGCCTCAAACCCTCGCGCGGGCTGATCAGCACCACGGGCGTCACACCCGCCTGCCGCTCGCTCGATTGTGTCAGCATCCTCGCACGTGATGTCGCCGACGCCGAAGCCGTGCTCGAAGCAACGGCGGTCGAGGACGACGCGGATCCCTACGCACGCCCCTTCCCGTGCAGCCCACCCTTCGCCCGACCCTTTCGATTTGGCGTCCTCCGGGGCGAAGACCGCGAGTTTTTCGGCGACGAAGCCGCGGCCACGCTCTACGAAGCTGCGCTGGCAAAACTCACCTCGCTTGGCGGCCAGCCCGTCGAGATCGACTATGGACCTTTCCGCGACGCGGCGCAGCTGCTCTACGGTGGATCCTGGGTGGCCGAGCGGTTTGCCGCCGTCGGAGATTTTGTTCAGGCCCATCGCACCGAGGTCGATCCGACCGTCGCGAGCATCGTGGAAAAAGGCGGGGCGATCACCGCAGTCGAGGCATTTCGCAATGCCTACCAACTCGAAGTTTTGCGCAAACAGACGCGTGCGATCTGGTCGTCCATCGACTTCCTTGCCCTGCCGACCACTCCAACCATTTACCGCACCGCCGACGTGCTCGCTGACCCGATTGAGCTGAACTCGCGACTCGGCACCTACACGAATTTTGTCAATCTGCTCGACCTCGCCGCCATCGCCGTGCCGATGGGATTCCGGCCCGACGGGCTTCCGTTGGGCGTTTCGTTCATCGCTCCCGCTTTTTCCGACCGCGCCCTGTGCGCTACCGCCCGCCGCTTTCTTGGCGAACCGCCCGCGAATTCCCGCCACCCGCATGGCTCACCTGACGAAATCGTCCTCGCAGTGGTCGGCGCACACCTGTCCGGGTTTCCACTCAACTACCAACTCACCGAACGCGGTGGCGTCCTTCTCGGTGCTGCCACGACCGCGCCTGATTACGCGCTCTACGCGCTCGGCGAAACCTCACCACCCAAACCCGGCCTCGTCCGCATCGGCGAAAACCGCGGCGTCAGCATCGAAACCGAACTCTGGACTTTGACTCCCGCTGCATTCGGATCCTTTGTCGCCTCCGTACCACCCCCACTCACCATCGGCACAGTCCGCCTCGCCGACGGTCGGCAGGTGAAAGGATTTCTCTGCGAAGAATACGCAACCCACAAAGCTGAACCGATCTCCGCATTCGGCGGCTGGCGCAACTACCTCGCCGCCCAATCGGCCTGATCCCCGAGCGCCCCGGCTTCGCTACGATCCGGCGTTGCTTGGCAAGGGGTCATGGTCTGCTGAGTTCGTCCTCCAGTTGCCCAGCAACATCGGCGATGTAGTCGTGAAATCCCCAGCCGATGCCATCGGTCACCGTCTCCACTTCCGCCAGGCGTTGGCGGAACTGCGGATACAAATCGCGCGCTTCGCCGCGTAAGAGGTCAGCCAGATCGTCCAATGCAGATTCCACGCTGCTGTAAAACCGCTCGTCGATGTCTCCATACTCGCTGGTGAAGCGCGCACCGCTCTCCACATACGTCATCAAAAGATCCGCCGTGCCGGGGATGTTTCCTGTCGCTTTCCGGTAATCGCGGATCGCCTTGCGTGCCTCTGCCAAATGGAGTTTACCGAACCCTCGCTTGGGAAAGAACTGCTCCACAATCTTGCTGCGGTAGGTCTCCAGAACCTCGCCGCCGTTGTCCTCGGCGAGGCAGCGTGCATGAATGAAATCACGGTTCCCGGCCGCAGAATCGTAAAGATTCTTCACCAAAGCGAGCAGAGCGGGATTGTCCCAAGTGGAGAGATGTTTGCGGGCGGCGCTCCAGGCACCTGGCTTCTTCGTGGGCTTGTTGGTTTTTTCGGGCACGGGTCTGGACAGGTTGAAGTTGAAAGGCGCATGGCGAAAGTTCAGCCGAAAAAGCAAGCATTGGCGTCTGCGTCGATCACGTGGAGCGCGGCGGCGAACGAGTCCGTCTCCGGGCAGGGCGGGTAGCGGTGCCAATGACCGTCCGCCCGCTTCCAGAAGAGGCGCCACACACGCAGGCGGGGCAGGTGCTGAATTTTGGCGATGGATTCCTCGATTTCCTCGCCGGGCCGATTGAACGCCGGGCGCACGATGAAAAGCTCGATGGTCCGGTTCGTGAACCGCTGCCCCTCGCGTAATTTATCTCGAAGGTGCAGGGGCGGACGGCGGCGGGACCAGAATGTGTCCTCCAGCACCTTCATGTGTTCGGAGATTTCGGCATCGGTAAAGTCCATGTCAGCAGAAATGAGATCCAGGCTGTGGTGAACCAACAACGAGAGCGGTGAGGAGTTTTTCAGCGGTCGCGCGGGAGGCGGAGGGCCGGGTTTCCAACTCGTCCACCAAGGCCATCATTTGCGTTGGCGAAAATTCCCATCGCTAGATTCCGCGCCAGAGGTCTGGAGTTAGGCCTTGGATCAGAAGTCTCCCTCGACGCTGTCTGGTGACCGCTTCTCCCGCAGGGCCGGAAGTTTCTGCGTGATCGTCGCCCGAAACGGCCCGACTTAGAACGGCCTTAAAACGACGGCAGTCCGGGGATGTTCAGGCCGGCGGTGAGTTTGCCCATTTCGTCGCCCGCCATTTTTTTGGCGTCCTCGATGGCTTGTTTCACACCGCTCAGCACAAGGTCCTCGAGCATTTCGACATCGGTGGGATCGACGACCTGGGGGTCGATCTTGATGGAAAGCACGTCGCCGGCCCCGTTGGCGACCACGGTCACTTTGCCACCGCCGACGCTGGATTCCACGGTGCGGTCGGCGAGTTCGGCCTGCGCTGCAGCCATTTTTTCCTGCATCTGCTGCGCCTGCTTGAGCATTTTTTGGATGTTCATGATTCGGCAGTCTCTCTGCGGGCTTTGAAGACTTCAATGGCTTTTCGGATGAAGGGGTCGTCTTTGAATTCCTCCATCGGGTCGCGGGCGGGAGAGGGTTTTTCCTCCGGCGGGGCCGCCTCGGCGAATCGTTCTTCAACCGGCTCGGGCTCGTATTCCACCGGATCGGCCAGATCGGTGGAAAATTCAGGTTTCCACACCACCTTACGCCCGAGCCGCGTCGTGAGGTGCATTTCCACCTTCTTGCGCAACTCGAGCCAGAAAAGCCCTTCGGTGTTGGACTCGAAGGATGCCGGAAATCGCACGCGGAATTCGGCTTCGTCGCACGCGTCGAATTGACCCCGTTCCAGCCAGCCAAAACGAATGATCGATTCCTTGGCCAGCAACGCCGCGGTTTCGCGCCAGGCCCCGCTGGCATCAATGGGTGCCGGGGAAACCGCAATCGGCTCCGGTGTCACGGGGTCCAGAGGTTTGACGGGTTGATTTTCCGGAACTGCGGGCGGTTTTGCCTCCGGAACCGCGGCCTTCGTTTCGGGACGAGGCACTGCGACCGGGACGTCCGCGACAGGCTGCGGCAACGGAACCCGCTTCACCGGCTCGGGAGCAACTGGACTTGGCGCAGAAATCACCGATGTGCTCTCGGGAACGGCCGCCGGACGCGCGGGCAACTCACCTCCACTCCCGATTGCCGTGAGCGTCTCGATCACGTCTGTCAAACTCGTTTGGTCGAGGATGTGAACCGCTTTGATGATCGCGATGTCGAGGTGAAGACGTTTGTCGGAGACCCAGCGCAGGCGACCTTCGGACTCGGCGAAATGATCCAGGAGCGTGAGCAGTTTTTCCCGCGAGATCGCTGCGCCGATTGACGGATTTTCCGAATCCGCTCCCGGTCGGACTTTTTCCACCAAGAGATCGCGGAGATACCCGATCAGGTCGGCCATCAATCGCGAAAGATCGCGTCCCGCCTCGGCTTGGGCCTCGGCAATCGCCAGTGCCCCCGGCGCATCCATCGCAAACAATCGCTCGGTGAGGCTCGTCACGGTCTCCCGCGACGTGAATCCGAAGACAACCAGCACATCTTCTCCGGTGATGTGATTCCCACAGAAAGCCACGAGCTGATCGAGCATCGATTCAGCGTCACGCAGCCCGCCGTCAGCCCCGCGGGCAACGAGAGCCGCGGCATCATCGTCGAGCACGATGCCCTCGTTTTCGGAGATCGCCTGGAGGTGCGACGCGATGAGGGGCGCCGGAATGCGACGCAGATCAAATCGCTGACAGCGGCTCGTGATCGTCGCGGGCACTTTCTGCGCTTCGGTCGTGGCGAAGATAAATTTCACGTGCGGTGGTGGTTCTTCGAGCGTCTTGAGGAGCGCGTTGAAGGCCGCCGTGCTCAGCATGTGCACCTCGTCGATGAGGTAAATTTTGAACGGTCCGCGCGCTGGTGCGTAGGCCGCATTTTCGCGAAGTTCCCGCACCGATTCGACCGAGTTGTTGCTCGCACCATCGATTTCGAGCACGTCGAGGCTGTTGCCTTCCGCGATCTCGCGACACGGGTCGCACGTGCCGCACGGATTGGTCGTCGGACCGGTCGCGCAATTTAATCCCTTGGCGAGAATGCGGGCCGTCGACGTCTTGCCAATGCCACGCGGGCCGACGAAAAGATACGCCTGCGCGAGTCGTTTGTTTGCGATGGCGTTCTGCAGCGTGCGCGTGATGTGCTCCTGCCCCACGACTTCCTCGAACTTCTGGGGACGGTACTTGCGGGCGAATACGCGGTAACTCACGGACGAAAATTTACCCGGCCCACTCCGGGATTGTCGAACGTGGAAAAATCCGTCCGCCCCGCCCGCCTCACGCCGCCAGTCAGGTCCGCCGGGACCACGCCCGAAGGGTTCGCACAAACTCCGCTCGCGAGAACGGTTTGGTCATGTAGTCGTTCATGCCCGCAGCCAGACATGCCTGCCGATCTCCCTCGAGCGCACTCGCCGTGAGCGCCACGATCGGCAGGTCGTTTCGTCCGCTCGCCCGGATTGCCCGGGTCGCCGCAAAGCCATCCATCACTGGCATTTGCACGTCCATGTAAATGACGTCAAAGGATCCATGAAGCGCCTTCTCGACGGCCTCGCGGCCATTGCCGGCCAGCTCCACCGTGCAGCCGAGCCGGGTCAGCACCAGGGTCGCGAGTTTCTGATTCGCGGGCACGTCCTCAGCGAGGAGGACCCGGCGGCCCTCACCCGCATTGGCGGCGTCCCCGTCCTCTTCCGGATCTTCCGAGGCCGAGACCGACGGCACTTCGTCCGTGCAAACTTCGGCCGGGAGTTCGAACCAAACCGTGGTCCCTTCGCCCGGCACGCTCTCGACCCCGATCGTGCCATCCATGAGCGATGTGAGGTGTTTGCAGATCGCGAGACCCAGCCCCGTGCCGCCAAACCGGCGGGTCGTCGAACTGTCCACCTGGCTGAACCGGTGGAACAACCGGTCCCGCTTTTCTTCGGGAATGCCGACGCCGGTATCGGCCACCGCCACGCGCAGAGTGCCTGAGCCGGCCAATCCCGGCAGCCACATGACGGTTACCCGGACGGATCCGCGTTCGGTGAACTTCACGGCATTCGCCAGCAGGTTGAGCAATATCTGTTTGAATCGATTGGGATCGCCGAAAATCCGCGCCGGCAATCCTGGTGTTTCAAGCTTGAACGCAAGGCCCTTTTGTTCAGCCAGCGAACGCATCACGTCGCAGACTTCGCCGGCCTGGGCCGCGGGGTCGAACGGCAGGTGCTCGATGGCAAGTTTGCCCGCCTCGATTTTTGAAAAATCCAGGATGTCATTGATGATTGCGAGAAGAGCGCGCCCGGAATTTTGAATCGTTTGCGTCCACGCGCGCTGTTCGGGAGTGAGCGGCGACTGCGCCAGCAACTCGGTGTATCCGATGACGCCATTCATCGGAGTGCGAATTTCGTGACTCATCGTGGCAAGAAAATCGCTTTTCGCGGCGTTCGCTCGTTCGGCGATCGCACGCGCCTGTTGGGCTTCGGTTTCGGCACGCTGGCGCTCGGCGATTTGAATTTCGAGCCGCCGATTTGCTTCCCGCAATTCCTTTGTCCGCTCATCCGCGAGATCCGATGCGCGCCGACCCATCGTCTGGAGGCTCATTACCAGACCAGCCAACAGCGCCGGCAGGATCGCGAGCGTAATCGCGTTGAGCAATGGCTCTCCACGCACGCTTTCAAATTCAGGTCCCCGGTTCCAGCCACAGGTGAATTGCTGACCGGCAAGCTGGATCACCCCGGTGCGCTCAAACGCAGTCGGCGAATTTTTCACGGTCGAAAAAATGACCTTCTCCGGATCAGTCGTCAGCCCATCGAACACTGTAAGTTCCACTTCCCCCCGGCGGAGACCCAGGACGCCGCGGAGGAAATGTTCCGTCACAAATGGGGCGAATACCCAACCCCGGGAAAGCACCCGCCGATCGTGGACGGTCAAAGGCTCGGCCCCGCGCTGATACATCGGCATGTAGAGAATAAATCCCTTCCGGCCATCCTGATCCACGAGATCGATCTGCCCGGTAATTTGCGGCTGGCCGTAATCCCGCGACACCCGTGCCGCGGTCTGACGGCTCTGCTCCGACGCCGCATCCAGCCCGATCAAACCACCGCTCTTCCCTTCCGGCTCGATCCGCGTCACCACAAAATGCTCCCACCCGGCCGGATCGTTCAGCACCGGCCCGGCCCCCGGCACCGGACGGATCGCAAAGTCTGCGCCCATTTCGCGCCGGAGCCGGGTTGTGAATTCCTCGGTCTCTTCGGCCCTCACCGGTTCCATGGCCCCCATGCCATCGATGCCCGGATAACGCTGCACGAGTTCGAGCGAATCGACAAATTGCCGCCACTCCTCGCGCGTCACGTCCTGGCTCGACGCGAATAGACTCACGCCGCCGCGCAACGCGTCCGTGTAAGTCGTCATCCGCTGCTCGATGGCCTGTTTCGATTCGCTGATGATGTTGTCGAAACGAACCTCATTCACCTGCAACCGCTCACGATTCAGAGTGGAATAAATCCACCCGCAAATCAGCCAGCCGGCAACCAGCACCGCGGCCGGGAGAGCCAGATGCCGCGAGGAGTCCAGCACGCTCAGGAGTTGCGCCGTGAGCGCCAGCGCAAAAACAAATGCCGCCACTTGCAGGTGCATGCTGTTCGCGTCCACCGCGTCGAAGAGCGTGTGGCCCGTGCCTGCGGCAAGGATGGCCAATACCGCCACGACCAGACAGGCCACCTTCGCGCCCGCACCGCCAAAGGCCACCGTCCCCGCAAGGAGCAACGGCAGCGTGAGAAAAAGTAATGACGAGCCGCTGGGTTCGTAAAAAACGTACCAGCAGATCACTCCAGCCAGCACCGCGAGCAGAATCAATTTCCCGATGATCTGGGAATCGGGCCAGCGCCACCGGACGTCGTGCCAGAGAGCCCAGATTGCTGGTGCCACAACAAGAAGCCCGATCGCGTCGCCGAGCCACCACGTCAGCAGCAGGGTCCCCAGATCGGAATCTCCCGCCGTGCCGGTCAGCCAAAGCGATCCCACTCCTACCACCGCCGAGACCGCGGGGGCAACGACACCCGCCGCGAGCCAGCCCGCGAGTTCGGCGAACGGCCGCAGGCGCACCTGGGAAAAGATGACCCGGACCAACATCGCACCGGTCAACGCTTCGAGCGTTGTGCCCAACGATATTCCCACTGCGGCCAGCGCGGGAACGGGTGTCAGAAAATTCACCACCAACGCCCCCGCGGCAACACCGGGCCACACGTGCGTGCCGACGATCAGCATCAGCGCGACCGTCATCCCGGTGCCCGGCCAGAACGGGGAGACGCTCCCGTGCAAGACGGCAAAATGCAGCCCCATCTCCGCCGTCAGAAAATACGCGACGGCAATCGCCAGATTCCCGAGCCACCAGCGGGAGGCAAAAACCGGGACCCCTGAGGAAGTAGGGAGAAACGTCATGGTGAGGCAGGTAACGCGGCACGCACTTGCGATGTCTCTAGCGCGATCCCGCCCGGCGCTGCACCAAAAAATCCCGGACCGTTTCTTTTGCTGGTCCGGGCGGCATTCAGGTCACCTCCGGGCCGTGCACCGCAAATTGCATCTCCGCGAGCCGTCGGTACCGGCCGTCTTCGCGCGACATCAACTCCCCGTGCGTTCCCGATTCGATCACTTCACCCGACTCGATCACGTAAATCCGATCGGCCTTGCGAACGGTTGCCAGTCGGTGCGCGATGATGAATGCCGTGCGGCCCTCCAGCAGCACACCGAGGGCCTGCTGGATCAGCTGCTCGCTCTCCGAGTCGAGAGCGCTCGTCGCTTCATCGAGAATCAGGATCGACGGATCCTTCAGCAACGCCCGTGCGATGGCGATGCGCTGCCGCTGGCCGCCCGAAAGTTTGACACCCCGCTCGCCCACGATCGTCTCGTATCCCTCCGGAAACCGTTCGACAAATTCGTGGCATGCCGCCTGTTTTGACGCGGCGACGATATCCTCCCGCGACGCTCC